>LFJH01000175.1 GCA_001189335.2 Candidatus Paraburkholderia schumanniana | reverse complement strand
ACAACTTTCGCCGACTGCGTATTCGCTTCGAGCGCCTCGCTTTCATCCACGAGGCTTTCCTCGAAATCGCTTGCTGCATCATATGCTGGCGACACCTGCAAAAGTCATTCTGTTAGCGCCTCTAAGTATTGATTTGCCATTGTCATTCCCTCAGTCCAACGAGACGCCAACGACTTCCTCGAACTTCGCCTTCATCGCTCGCCCGAACAGCTCGGCGTGCTGGATTCGAGCGAGGATCGCCTTCGCTTTTTCGGCGGCCTTGACCTGGCTTTCAGGCACGTCTCGATCGAGCCCGTGCGCCACGTAATCGGCCAGAAATGCGCTCAGTGGCGCGGCCTGCTCGGTCACCGCATGCCACGCTTCCAACCCGTGAGCACGCACGAAGCTATCGGGATCTTTGCCTTCGGGCAGAAACAGGAAGCACGCCGTTTTTCCGTCCTTCATCTCGTCCAGCAGCACCGCAGCGGCGCCAAGCGCCGCTTTGCGGCCGGCCGCGTCGCCATCAAACGCAAACACGATCGTGTCCGCATGCACCAGTAGCCGCCTCACCTGCAGGTTCGTCAGCGCCGTGCCCATCGGCGCGACGACGCGCTTATCCCCGGCCTGGTGCAGACTGACGACATCGAAATACCCTTCAACAATCACCGCGACGCGACCGCTGCAAATCGCTGGCTTGGCCAGGTGCAGGGCGTACAACTCCCGGCCCTTGTGAAAGATCTCTGTCTCCGGGCAATTCACGTACTTCGGTGTCTTGTCCGGCTTCTCGATCATCGAGCGGCTGGCGAAACCGACCAGGTTACCGCTTTCGTTATGGATCGGGAACATGATGCGATGGCGGAATCGGTCGTAGATCTCGCCATCGTCGCGCTGCGCTGCAAGCCCGGAGCCCAGCAGGGCGTCCCGAGTCGTCGAGCCGCCCAGCAGCTCGACAACGCCTTTCGCGACGACGCCGAGCCCGAACCGCTCGATCGTCTCAGTGCTCAGGCCGCGCTTTTGCTCGAGATACGCGCGCGCGGCCGGGCTCTTCGCCAAGCCCCGAGAGAACACACGCGCGGCCTCTTTCAGCGCCTGGTAGAGCGCGGCCAGGCGCTTGCGCTGCGCTTTATCTTCGTCGCTATCGCGCTCCTCGACGGGAAGGGGAATGCCGCACACGCCTGCTAGATGAACCACCGCGTCAGGGAACGACAGGTGATGCTTGTTGCGCATCCATTCAATCGCGTCGCCCCGCGCGCCGCATCCCCAACACCGATACGTGTTCTTGTCGGGCGAGACATGGAACGAAGGCGTCTTCTCTTCGTGGAACGGGCAACATGCAACAAAGTTCTGGCCGGCGCGCTTGAGTTTCACGTCGCGCTCAATCAGCGCCGGAAGATCGGTTTCGTTTCGGATGCGATCCAGAAATTCGTCGCTGAACCGGATGTACTTGACCATGCTGTTCCTTACTTGCCTTGCTCGCCGTCGCCGCAGCCGACATCCATTGATTGATCGCGTCCGCCGTATTCGGAATCGAATCGGGCGTCTGCTCGCCTGCCGCATTGATGATGGTCGGCGTGCCAAGGAATCGCATCACGCGGAACATCTGATCGTTTCGGGCGACTGCATCGGCACCGTCGGCGCATTCCGCATTCGGCAACTCGTCGCCTTGAACGATCTTCTTCCACAGCGCGGCTCGCGCCTCGGGCTTCGCACACGTGAGCTTCGCTGTGCGATGCGACGACGCTTCACCACCGATCACCGTGACGGGGAAAATGTAGATGGTGTAGTCCTTCGCCAGCTTGTCGAGCTCGGGCTCCAGATCCTGGCAGTGCGGGCAGGACGGGTCAGAGAACACGTACAGCGTGCCCTTGCCGCCCTTCGATAACTGGACCGCGTACTTGCCCGACTTCGCACCGTCGGCCATTGCCCGCGCGAGTTCGGCAGGCGAGGCGACGGCCGGGCGTGCGACCGGCTGTTGCAGCGCGCCCAAGCTGCTCGGCAGCGGCACCATGGACGCCGCGCCGGCGGCACCGATGCCGCCGGCAGGCGATCCGCCCACCGCCCGCGTTGCTGCCATATTCACGGCGCGGCCTGCAGGTTCTGAAACGCCGTCGTCGCGAGAGGTTCGCTCGAGAAGCGCTCGACGACCAGCGCCTCGCCGGCGCCATCGTGATACCGCGCCTCGATCGTATTGCCCGAGCGAATAAACGTAACGCCCCTGATCGAGCCACAGCGTACTGACATGCTGCAACTCTCCCGTACTGCCGAACTGCACGAACAGTGATTTCTCGAACGGCCGAATGATGTCGTTGCTCTTCACGGATTACTCCTGGTTCTTGCGCGGGGCCATAAGGCCGACTTTGATGAGGTAGGCTTCCACGCCGTCGATCGCGTCGTCGACGTAGGGTTCGGTGAGCCGGTAGCCGCTGTCAAACGCGAAGTCTTCCCATAGGGTCTGCGTGAGACTGCGGCGGATTCGAGAAATGAAACCTTGCGGCCCGTAGTGTTCAGGGCGTACCAGAGCCCCCTGTCCATTCCCTTGAGCCATCGGAAATGCGACGACGGGAGCTTGCCCGACCCCCTGCGCCGCCTTGTGCATTGCGTGCAGGAATGTGCGCGGGTAGGGGTGTTTTTCGAGCCAGCGCTGCGCTTCGGGATGCTGCGAGTACTTCGCGAACGCCTTGTTCGCGATCGATAGGTCCGGGTAGCCCTTCATCCCGTTCCACGTGTGCTTATGGCACGAACGGTTCAACGCATCGAGAAGTTCCTGCGCCTTGGCGCCGTCCTTGCCGTCGGATAGCAAGCGTGTGCCGAAGATCGCAAACATCGCCTTTTCCTGCGGCTGCAACTTGTCCAAGGACTTCACGGGCTTGCCAAGATCGGCGATCAACAGCTCGCGACAACGCTCGCGGTCGAGCACGCCATTCACGAGTAGACCATGCTGCTCGACCCATTCTTCGGGATTGATCGAACTGCGATGTTCCTCGGGGTCGACGTTGAGCAGCAGCGTGTCTTTGTCTCCGTAGTAGAGCGACGGGATGATCGCCGGCGAGTGGTTCGACATAATCCACGGGAGCGTTTGCACCGTAACCTTGCGCCGGGTGAGGTTCGCCTTGTGCTTCACTGCGAGCTTGATGCCGTGGATCGCCAACAGGACCGGAATCCATACGAACAGGTACCCGGCCCTGTTCACCATCGCCAAAAACTGATCGAACGAAACAGCAGCCGGCTTCATCGCCAAATAGGCGATTTCCTGCTTCCAGCGCCGAATCGCGTTTGGCATGAACGGCCAGTCCACTGCCGATAGCTGATACCACGCGACCTTGAGGCCGTAATACACGATGTCCGCGTGCGACGAGTACCACATGAACCAGCAGAAGCCGGCCGCGAGCCCCAGCATCCCGAGATACACGAGGCCCATGTCATCGCGCTTACCTTGCGTTGCACTCTGAACCGCTCCGGATTGGGTGGAGGCTCCAACTCTTGAGAGAATGGAGCCATGAACAAGTCGAACAAATTTTCTGCTGAAGTCCGGGAACGTGCAGTCCGTATGGTGCGGGAGCATCGCGAGGAGTATCCGTCACAGTGGGCGGCGATCGAATCCATAGCCCCCAAGATTGGCTGCACAAGCCAGACATTGCTGGGGTGGGTTAAACGAGAAGAAGTTGATAGCGGCGAGCGCGAG
>LFJH01000174.1 GCA_001189335.2 Candidatus Paraburkholderia schumanniana | reverse complement strand
TCAGAAAACGAGGCCGCCACGGTTCAAAAGTTGACTAATCACCCGCAGGCCATCGTCGCGATCGATACGATGCGAAGCGTAAAACGTCCAGCGCTCTGAAATCGAGTCGTGCAGAGGTTCCCTAGATTAGCCCGCGATGCTCGGCGAGCGGGATGAAATGATCGGGCCGCACGATGCGGTCGTGATACTTCCAGCGCACGAGCGCTTCGGCGCCGACGCAACGGCGCGTGGCGAGATCCACGATCGGCTGATAAGCGACGATGAACTGATGCCGCCGCACCGCGTCGCTCAGCTGTCCGCGCGGCGAGAGCCTGTGCGCGATGAGGAACCCCGCCCAGCCGGCAAACAGCAGGCCCGCCGCCACACCGCCGAACAGCCACGCCCAGGGCAGCGTGCGCAGGCGTTGCTGCAGGCTCTGAGGCGGCGCGCTGACGACGACCGCGAGCGGCATCGACACGGAGCGGCGCACGACGTACGGCAAGCAGTCGCGCGGCGCAGACGCGGTGCGATACACCGCGAGGACGACCGCGGTGTCGGTAGTGGGTGTCGGGCGATTACCCGGCTTACGTCGGTGTTGATGACGGTGACGTCGCTCGCGGGCAGGCTGCGCGTGTCGACGCTATCGACGTAGAGCGACGGATCCGCGGCAACGTAGAAGCCGTCGCGGCCCATGATGAGCGAAACCTTGCCGCCCGGCAGGCGCGCAAGGCCGTACCAGGTCATGACGCCGTCGCGGGAACGCCAGTCGGGCGGCGGCAGCGTGAGACCGTCGAGCGTGCCCGCCGACACCGCGCCGAGCAGCGAGGAACATTGCCAGCGGCCGTCGCGATCGTACGCGCCTGCGTCGCGAACCTGCTCGTGCGTGAGCGCGATCCGCCTCAACTCCTTCAGATATGACGGCGAACAGGGCAGCGCCACCACCTTGCCGATCTCGCCGAGCACACCCGAGAGCCGCCGCGTGACATCCTCCGCGCGCACGAGCGCGGCATCGGCGACCATGAGGCGCTCGGCCTCCTCGTGACGCTGGATGCGCTGTGCGAACAAAAAGCCGATCCCCGCCGGCGCCAGTGCCGCGATCACCACGATGACGATCAGAAGCGCCGCCAGCGCCCCATGTTGAATTTTGTTCATTGCGTGTTATGGTCCGCGCCGCGTAGGTGGTCCATTCGCGCGCGTTTTTCCTCCCTGCCGGACCGTGAGATGGCTCGCCACGCGCCGCCATCGCGCAGTCTCGGACAAACGACTTAGTGTAGGGGGCGCGCATCTCCCGATTCAACGGTTTCCTTGCCCGAAAACTGGCCCATTTGGTGGGATTCCGCACGGCCCGCGAGTCTTTTTTTGCCACCGGCTCGCCATGCGAAAATCGGCGCTTCATCATTCGCGTTTTCTTCCTGCCGGATCGTCGGAACATGTCCACACAGAACACCGCCCCCCCCCCCTCGTGCGCGATGCTGTATTCGGCGATTTCGACGCCATCGCGCGCATCTATTCACATTACGTTGAAAACGCGCTCGCCACATTCGAGGAAGTCCCCTCTTCCGCCGACGACTTGCGCGCGCGACACGCCGCCATCGCGGCAGCGGGTCTGCCGTATCTCGTCGCCGAGCTCGACGGCGTGGTGACGGGCTATGCGTATGCGTCGGCATACCGGCCGCGCTCGGCCTACCGTCATACGATCGAAGATTCCGTCTACATCGCCGATGGCTTCGGCTGCCGCGGCATCGGCCTCGCGCTGCTCTCGGCGCTCATCGAACGATGCGAGCGCGGACCGTGGCGGCAGATGATCGCGGTGATCGGCAACAGCGGCAACGCCGGATCGATCTCGCTGCATGCGCGGCTGGGCTTCGAGCACGTGGGCGTGCTGCGCGACGTCGGCTTCAAGCACGGCCGATGGGTCGATACAGTGCTGATGCAGCGTGCGCTGAAATCCGCTTCCGATGTCGCGGCATAATGGCCCGTGCGGTGCCCGTTTCGGGATGGCCGCCGCACATAACGGCTAAGATTCGACATTTGCCTCCCGCGCGGTCCTTGCCTTGCCGACCTATACCCTCGCCTCTGTCGTCAGCGCCGAAATCGATGTGCGCAAGAGCCGCTTCGTCGTGCTCGCGATTCCCGTCGCGGACCGCGACGCCGCCATGCGCGAACTCGAACGCCTGCGCGCCGAACATCCCGCGACGCACGTCTGCTGGGCGCTGCTCGCGGGCGGCCAGTCCGGCATGTCCGACGACGGCGAGCCCTCTGGAACCGCCGGCCGGCCGATTCTGGAAGTGCTGCGACATCACGAGGTCGACGGCGTGCTGGCGGCAGTGATTCGTTACTACGGCGGCATCAAGCTGGGGGCGGGCGGACTCGTGCGCGCCTACACCGATGCGATCGCCAGCGCCATGCAACGGGCCGAACGCGTCGAGCGCATCGAGCGCGGGGTGATGGCCGTCGAGATCGATTACGCCGATGAGGCGCGCGTGCGCCGCTGGATCGAGCAAAACGACGCCGAGCTCGTGGAAAGCGAATACGGAATGACGGTGCGGCTCGTCGTGCGCATGCCCGCTGCGGCGCGCGAGCCCGCAGCCGCCGAGTTGCGCGATCTCACCAACGGACGGGCGGGAATCGAGGTGCGTGCGTGACGGAAGCAGCACGCACATTTGCCCTGATCATCGAGCCGGGCGGCCACTTCGTCGCGGTGCGGGCCGGCGCGACGCTGCTCGAAGCCGCGTTGCAGGCCGGACTGTCGCTGCCGCGATCATGCCGCAACGGCACTTGCCGCGCCTGCATGTGCCGTCTGGTCGACGGCGAGATCGCCTATCGCGTCGAATGGCCGGGGCTCACCGCCGAGGAAAAGGCCGAAGGGTGGATTCTGCCGTGCGTGGTGCTCGCGCGATCGGACGTCACGATCGATCAGCCGGAGGCGCGCGAAGCCATGCCGGACACGCGACGCATGCGCTCGCGCGGCTTTTGACCCGGGTATTTCGGGATTGTCGTCTCGAATCAACGACCTATGATTGGATTCTCGGGCAAGTATGTGCAGCTTTTCCAGCAAAGAGCGTGCAGAGCGGCTCTCAAAAAGTGTATAATTATTTTTTGCCCCAAATTCTGGCAGGGCCAGATCAACAGAGATTTCAATGACTAAAGTACTGCTGAAAGAGAACGAGCCCTTCGACGTCGCCATGCGTCGTTTTCGCCGTACCGTCGAACGTACGGGCCTGATCCAGGAACTCAAGTCGCGCATGGCTTATGAAAAGCCGACGACCGAACGCAAGCGCAAGAAAGCTGCTGCTGTTGCTCGCCTGCGCAAGCAGATCCGTCGCGCGCAACTGCCGAAGAAGTTCTATTGATCGACCGCGGGGCTTGACCCGCGTCAGTTTTTTTCGGACGGCATCGGCATAGCAGTCCAAGGTCGATTGGGTCGCGGTTTCGCGCGCAGTTGGCGCGAAAGCTCGCGGATTCGCGCACGTTTGGAGGCGCCCCGCACGATCGAGGCTGGCAAGCTTGCACAAAGCCTGCATGAGTGAATGCTCATGCAGGCTTTTCGTGCTTGTGGACGGCGTTTTTGGTGGGAATGAACGAACCGCCCCGGATTTGGTGGAGGCTCCAACTCTTGAGAGAATGGAGCCATGAACAAGTCGAACAAATTTTCTGCTGAAGTCCGGGAACGTGCAGTCCGTATGGTGCGGGAGCATCGCGAGGAGTAT
>LFJH01000173.1 GCA_001189335.2 Candidatus Paraburkholderia schumanniana | reverse complement strand
AGTGATCAACTGGACGCGATCTACGATCGGATCGAACGTCTGAAGGCGGGCATCCGCGCGAAGGTCGAACACCCGTTTCGCGTGCTCAAGCGGCAATTTGGCTACACGAAGACCCGGTATAGGGGGGTGATGAAAAATACTGCGCAGATCACAACGCTGTTTGCGCTGGGCAATTTGTGGATGGCACGCAAGGCCTTGCGAAGCGCTTGAAATGCTTGAAGCGCTTGAGGATCGAAACGCGAGACTCAGAAAACGAGGCCGCCACGGTTCAAAAGTTGACTAATCACCCGCAGGCCATCGTCGCGATCGATACGATGCGAAGCGTAAAACGTCCAGCGCTCTGAAATCGAGTCGTGCAGAGGTTCCCTAAATCGCGCTGACGGTCGACGTGGTGAAGCGCCTGAAGACGGTGCCGCTCCAGGCCGCCGCGTACATTTTCGATTTGGTAAAACACGAGGTCGCACACGAAGGCGACAGCCTCGATTGTGGCCATGACGAAGCGTTCTACCAACGGTTCCACGATCTGACCATCAGGTATGCGCAGGAGCACCAGTGGTACATGCACGCCTGACTCATGCGCTACACGACCAGCATGGAAGCAGAGGGCAAGCGCGCACGCGGCGCAGCATGGCGCGAGCGTTATCTTGTCGATCGCGCGGGCACAGGCCGCACGAAGCGCGGCTTGTCGCGCGCAATCGACGACGTGGCCACTGAACCGGCCGTCGTGACGCCCGAAGAGAACATGGCTTTCATCGACTATCAGAACACGCGCCTCGTGCAGGCTGGTGTTTGCCCGCCTCCGCCGAACTGGACAGAGGTGTTGGATCGTGCTCGCGATGCCCAGCAACAGATCGAGTCAGACCTGCGCGCCGAGCGCGAACGTCAAGCGGCTCAAGACGCGGCCGAGCAGGCCGAGTTCGACTCGTTCTACGAAGAGATGCAACGCGAGGAGCAAGCGGCACGGCAGCGCCTCGCCTTGCTGCTGGGTACCAATGCCGACGAATCACCGATTACGCATTCGACTACCTGGCTGCCTCCGACCTGTCTGACGACGATGTGAAAGCACTCTGGCAGCAAAAGCCGTGGGCCAAACGCGAGCGCGAGATCTATGGCTATCCTGTCGACCATGAGGACCAGGGCATGCGGCCTGACGACAATGAAGCGGACACCGCTGCTGACGATGAGTCACCCGACAACGACCCTGCCGCACTCGAGGCCGGAGCCTTTATTCCCCTGAGCTGTGCGCGCTGATCCAGCCAGGCGAAACGACGTGGGCACTTGAGCGCAATGCGGCGGCCGCCGGCTTCTACCGCGGCGAGGATTACCTGAAATGGCAAGCAGAGGTGAATTCATGAAACGATGCGTCATCGTACTCGCGCTTATAGCATCGCTGGCCGCTTGCGACCGCAAGCCGCCCGCCGAGGCCGAAGCTCAGGGCGCTCGTCGCGAAGTGCTGCAGGGCTTCCAGACCACGTTCTATCGCGTCAGCGACGGCAAACAGCGATGGGTCGAGATCGCAATCGCCGTTGACGGCAGCAAGACGTTCCGCATGCCGGTCTTCTTCTCCGACAATGGGCGACTCGTCCAGGTCAGCGACGACGAAGCACGCGCGCTGATCGACAGTGGCTCAAGCAGCGGGCGGCGAACGTCGCCACCTTCGGTTCGGTCGACCCGCAGGTCGGCGGCAACACTCCATTTCTGGTCATCGACCGCAACACCCCGTAACAGAGCGACCATGCAAGAACGCGTCTACCTTGAGGCAGTACCGGCCTACCACGCGACATCGCCCGATGGCCGCACCGTGCCGTTCATCGTCTCGTTGCTGCTGCACGACGCCGAGAACAAGCCTCGCATCACGCCTGCGGTCGAGCGGTCGATCGACCGCACCATCGACATCACCGGCCGGGAAGGTCTCGCCCTGGCGATCATCGCGGACGACGATGAAATGCCGGCCACTGCACGCCGTTACGTCGAGCGGGCTATGGGCATCCCTGGCGCGATCATCCTGTTCCGATGCCAGAGCCCCGAGACGGCGGAACGCCTGATGCAGCACCTGCATGCCGAGTACCAGCTCACGCTTGTTCGCGAGCCGGGCGAGCCCGCACCCGGCCCGAATTTGCATGTTAATTGTTATTAGTGCACTCTTATAACAATTACATTGCACCGGAGATCGAGATGCACACCTTGACCCTTGAACAGTTGCGGGCCACTACGGACGCCGGCGGCGTCGCGGGCGTCACGCTCAAAGCGCAGGGCGGCGCTTTCTACGTAAAGGTCGACACGCGCAACGGCGACGAGGCCGTTCTCGCGAAGGCCCGCAGCAGCGAACCTCGCAGCTTCGGCAACCCCGCGCAGGCATTGACGCTGCTGCGCGGCCTCGGGCTCGCTGTCGGCTCATTCGACGTGCAGGACTGGAACCCGGAGGACAGGACGACGATGCGCACTCGTCCCGATCGCGCCGAGGCCCTGAAGCGGACGCACGAAGCAGCCGAACACGACAAATGGTTCCGCGCGCAGGTCGAGCAGGGTCTCGCCGAAGCCAACGACCCGAATACAAAGTGGGTGCCGCACGACGTCATGAAGGACGACATGCAGCGTCAACGCGAAGCATTGAAGGCCCGTATCGCAGGCGGCAATCAATAAGTGATGGAATTGGTATGGACGCCACGCGCACGTCGCGCTCGCGAAGAGGCAATCGACTACATCGCGCAGGACAACCCGGTTGCCGCGCTCGGCCAGCTCGACGAGATCGAACGGCAGACCGACATGCTGATTCAGCATCCCGAAATGGGGCGCCCCGGCCGAGTGGAGGGCACGCGCGAGCTCGTCATCAGCCGCACGCCGTTCATCGTCGTCTACCGGCTGAGGCCGCGCACCCGACGCATCGAACTGATCCGTTTTCTGCACGGCGCGCAGCAGCGAGAATGAAGTTCAGCTTGACCGCCGAGCCTGCGATGAATTGCAGGTGCTTGCGATCCTTTTCCATCCGTACAGCTGGCTCGATAGCATCGGCCGTCTGATGGAGTTCGGCGGCGATCTCTGCGAGCTGCTCGTTCGCCGCATTCGGGGATGCTGCATTGGACTCGGTCTGGTCCCTCGGAGGAAGCGAGCCGGCAGCTACGGCCCGTTCCTGGTTTGCTTCGTTCGGTCCGGTAATCAAACCACATAATTTTCCGTATTATGATAATGGTTCAAAAACTACAAGCGCGCAAACACTAGAATAGGCGCCTTTAATTTCATCAGGAGATATAACCGCAGCTTCCCATATAGGATTGAATACGGAATAGAGGGAACTCTTCCAGAGGCGAGCCGGGAGGTCGTATATCGCCGACACTTCCGGAAGCTGCTCGATGCCCGCTAGGCCGCATAAATCGAGGGAAACGAGGGAATTTCACTCGGAACGGTGCTCCGGGAGCATCGGGCGATCAGGCTCGTACATCGCCGACAATGTGGATAAGCCTCTGGATAGGCTGTTGAGGCCCTCGTATATCGCCGATGGATAGCCTCGTAGATCAGCGACAAATCGGTCGTATATCGGCGACGGTGATTTCGTACATCGGCGACATACGCAACACGCAAAGCCTTACTGCATAAGGCGTTTTCGAGTTTGCTCGGGACGCTAACACGCGCGCGGCTGTTAACCCCCTTTTTTTAACAAAAATTAGGGAACCTCTGCACGACTCGATTTCAGAGCGCTGGACGTTTTACGCTTCGCATCGTATCGATCGCGACGATGGCCTGCGGGTGATTAGTCAACTTTTGAACCGTGGCGGCCTCGTTTTCTGAGT
>LFJH01000172.1 GCA_001189335.2 Candidatus Paraburkholderia schumanniana | reverse complement strand
GTACGTTTCGTTGAAAGATCCAGACCAAGACCAAGTTGTGTCATCGAAGATGTCCTTGAATTTCTCTTCTTTCCAGGATAGTCCAATCAGGTGCCAGGATCGGGAGTTTGGCAGAGGTTCCTTAACAGCAAATCAACAAAAAAGCCAAATTTAAACGAAAGTTATACGAGGTAACGGAGCGCTGTCTTTGAGCAATGTCGCACAATTCAGTGAGTTCCCAAGCGATATACTCCTGAAGATTCAAAGCGACCTCTTCGCATTTAGCGAGCCGATTCATCAGATTCCCTGGTCGGCTGCCGCACTGCAGCAACCCTTATTCCCAAGAATACCAATGAACGTGGACATACCTGTTTCCGTGTGGACTTCCATCACCGCGCTCGGCAGTGTCGGCGTCATGGGCCCGGTGACGCTCATGATTGCGGCATGGATGGCGCTCGGATATCGCTGGAAGTACGCGTGTGCCTGGCTTGCGCTCCTGGGCACGGCGAGCGCTCTCGTCGCGTTGAGCAAGATCGCGTTCATCGGCTGGGGAATCGGCGTGCGCAATATCGACTTCACCGACTTCAGCGGGCATTCGCTGATGTCCACCTCAGTGCTGCCCGTCGCGATTTTCGTCGCGTTGCTGCCCACGCGCGGCGCAGTGCGCGCGCTCGGTGCAGCGGTCGCATTGGGCTTCGTGTGCATCGCGTGGCGGGCTGAATCCGGCAAGCTCGCACCGACGCCTGTCGCAACAAGTCTCGCGGCTGTCGTCGTCGCATTGCACGGCGTGCCGGTGCCCACGCAGCACTGGATCACGGAAATCGCGCTCAGGCTGTCTGGCCACGAGCGTCCGTATGTGCGCGCGAGCTGGAAGTCGAAGAGCTACCGCGCGCCCGATCGCCGCACGGAGCTTCATTCACACGAACAGCCAGCCGCCTGACACAGCCGCTCCCCGTAGTGTGTCAAGATCAGCCGCTCACGCCGAGAATCACGCTCGACGCCTTGATCACCGCCACCGCTTTCTCGCCTGGCGCCAGTCCGAGCGCATCGGCACTCGTGTTCGTGATGATCGCCGTGACGGTCGTGGAATCGTCGAGCGAGAGCGTCACTTCCGCATTCACCGCGCCCTTCGTCACGCTAGCGACCGTGCCGCGCAACTGGTTGCGCGCCGACAGTTTCGCGTTCGTGTCCTCCATCAGCATGACCCACAACGCCTTGATGAGCGCGAAGGCCTCGCTGCCGTCCTTCAGGCCAAGCGCCTCCGTGCTTTCGGGCGTGATGACCGCAACAATCGCCTGGCCGCCCGGCAGGCCGAGCTCGATTTCGTCGTTGACTGCGCCGCGCGTGACCTTCGTCACCTTGCCGGCCAGCTGGTTGCGCGCGCTCGTCTTCATTCCCAGTTTCTTGATCAGCCACCAGGCGTGAGCGTCGTGTGCCGCCGCTGGCGTTCGCCACGAGAGGCTCGCCGGCAAATCGTATCGACCGCGTCCCACGCGGCCTTGTAACTCATGCCGACGACCTTTGCCGCAGCCGTGATCGATCCGGTGTCGCGGATCGCGGCCAGAAGCGCGATGCGCGCCGCGCCGCCAAGCGTCTCCGTACCGCTCCTGAGCCACACGGAGCCACCGAGCTCCAGGGGTTCGCGTGTCGTGGTGGGCGATTTCGTATTTGTCATCTTTTGCCTCTCTCTGACGTTGACTTTTTCGAAACAATCAATCGTCACACATTATAGCGACGCCCTGATTCGCGGACGAGGAATCGAGCGCAGCAGCCGCTCGCCTTCCTGCGCGTCATGGCGCGCCGACGCTGCGCCCCATGCGCGCGCGAAACCTCCACGCGAAACCTCGTTGGTAGTCGGTAGCCTCGGGAATGGAGGCGAGCCGGTCCGCGGCGACGGCCGCGTCATTGGCTTCGCCGAGAACGGTCTGTAGCTCGCCGAGAAGTCTCGCCGTTTCCGTGCGTGTGCGCTTCGATATGATCGAGCGGAAAAATTCGAGCGCATAGCGCAGGCGCTTCGCGTGAATGCGCACGCGATGCCGCTCGTGCGGCTCGAGCGACACGAGATCGGGCACGTCCGCGATGCGCCGATAGTCCTTGCGAATGCGCTTTTCGGCGTAGCCGACGAAGCGTATCGGCACATCGTCCTCCTGCGACGCGAAACGCGCCAGCCATTCGACGAACGCCAGCATGAGCCGCGCGTATCGCTTCGACGCCAGCGCGTCGCGTACCCGATCGCGCGCGACGCGCCGCTTCACGTCGGCGGCCGCGATGGGCGCCTGCCAGCGCGCCGGGTTGTCGTCGGCTTGCGCCCACGCGGGGAGCGTCCTGTCGGTGAGAACGTCCCAGTCGCGCGCATCGGCGAGCAGGTCGCCGAACCACTTCGGATCGGGTGCGATGCGCGTATTCCAGGCCTCGTCGACGTAGTCGCGGAACAGCTTCAGCAATGTTTTGAGGCGCCGCTGAGCGACGCGCAGCTGATGAATGTGTTCGTCGCCGAGCCCTTCGTGTGCCGCCGTCTCGTTGCCGAACCACTGTTCGGCCACCGACGCCGCGATCGCGACGAAAGCCTCCCGGCGCGTCGCCGTGCGCGGCAGATCGAGCTTCGATGCATGCACCGGCCCGGTCTCGGGCTCGTGCGCTTCGCGCGGCGCGATGCAGATCGGCGCCGCGTCGACGATTTCGCCCGCGAGCGCGAAAATCGCATCGAGCGCGCCGTTCGCCGCTGGCGCCGCGAGACGCAACGCCGTGCGCTCCGCTCCGTCGGGTTCGAACGTCGCCAGGATGTCCGTGCCGCCCGCGTCGATCCGCCATTCGATGCGCTCCACCTCGCGCCCGGCCTCAAACCCGGTCTCGGGATCCCGCGCCGGCGCGTCGGCCGTTGCGCCGCTGTCGGCTCTGGGCGCCGGGACGGTTTCCGTCTCGACGCACCCGTGCGCATTCGCAAGCGGCTTGCGCAATGCATCGTCGGTTTCGGCGAATTCGCGCAGCGATGCCGCCAGATCTTCCCCCGCGGGCCATGCGAAAGTCCGATAGCGTGTGAAGCCGGGCATCGGCGCGCCTTTCTCGTGTATCGCGCACAGGGTCCGCGTACCGTCGAGCGTGTCGACCGACAACCGCCAGCCCGGCGTCTTCAAAGGAATGCCCCGTGTGGCAACCCGCGAACGAACGGATGCTGCCCCGGCGAACGCAGGTATCTGCTCTAGCACGGCCACGAGCCCGGCCGGCGTTTCTTCATCCGATCGATGCGCCTGCAGCGCCACCTCGATCCACGCCGTCATGTGGCCTCCTTGAGCAGCGCGGCGCCGCCCGTCGATTTATCCGAAAAGCCGATCGTCTCCCGGTTCATAAAATCGACACACGGCCCGGGAAACATGGGCAACTGTGTTTGGGAAACGCTTCTCGTCCAGCTTTTCGACTTCCGATACGACCTCGCGCAAGAGTCCGCCCCAAGGACGCGACATGAACGGATCGTCTTTCCCCAGTCCCGCGAAGGCCGCGCGCCCGGGCAGGATTCGCTCTGCTGCTGTTTCTGGTCGCCATCACCACGGGCGCCGTCTACTGGATCATGCATTTGCTGGAAGATCTCGCGCCGGTGCGAGAGTCGTCGGCATTTCCATACATTCTGCTCGGCATCGCGCTCCTGATCGCGCTCTGATTCGAGTTCGTCAATGGCTTTCACGACAGCGCCAACGCGGTCGCAACCGTAATCTACACGCACTCCTTGACACCCAAGGAACCTCTGCCAAACTTCCGATCCTGGCACCTGATTGGACTATCCTGGAAAGAAGAGAAATTCAAGGACATCTTCGATGACACAACTTGGTCTTGGTCTGGATCTTTCAACGAAACGTACTCGC
>LFJH01000171.1 GCA_001189335.2 Candidatus Paraburkholderia schumanniana | reverse complement strand
GGTGGTGGAGTTCGATTGTGGAAGTGATTGTGGAAGTGTTACCGTGAGAAGCAACATTCTCCTTCAATCGCCACCGCCTTCTCCCGCCTCTTCCCTACGCCGCGTACACCAGTTTCAACGATAGCTCGACCAGCAGCGAGTTCATGTAGGTCGCGAAGTACAGGCTGTCCTGCACGAGGAACGCGTAGTGCGCGAAATCGAGCGCGATGTGCATCACGCCTTCTTCCATCGACACGAGATCCGTGTACGGCGGAATGCCGAGCTGGCTGTCCGAGAAGCTGATCTTCACGACCAGCAGGAACGGCACGAAGAAGAGCAGCAGCAGCCACGTGTACGGCCCGACGATCACGGCCGTGCGGCCCGAGATGCCGAAGATCTTGAGCAGGTTCGTCATCATGAGGTCAGCACCACGCCCGCCGACGCGCTCCAGCGCACGTAGACTTCGTCGCCGAACGTGGGCGAGTCGATCTCGCCGATCGCGAGGCTCGACAGGTTCGCGACCACGACCTTGCCGGAGTCGAGCGTCACGTGATAGAGCGTGTAGCCGCCCATGTACGCGATATTCGTCACCTTGCCGCGCCCCAAGTTGTACGCGCCCTCGGGCGGCTTGCGCGTCAGCGCAATGCGCTCCGGCCGCACCGAGATGGTCACCGGCATGCCGAGCGGCCCGGTGATGCCGTGGTTCACATACATGCGCACCGGCAGCTCCGGCGCCTCCACGAACACGTGATCCGGCTCGTCCTCCACGACGTTGCCGTCGAAAAGATTGGTCGAGCCGATGAACTGCGCCGAGAAGCGGGTGTTCGGATACTCGTAGACCTCGTGCGGCGTGCCGAGCTGCACGATCTGTCCTTCGCTCATCACGGCGAGACGGTTGGCCATCATCATCGCTTCTTCCTGATCGTGCGTCACCATGATGCAGGTCACACCCACCCGGTCGAGAATGTTCACGAGCTCGATCTGGGTGCGCTGGCGGATCTGCTTGTCGAGCGCGGACATCGGCTCGTCGAGCAACAGCAGCTTCGGGCGCTTGACGAGGCTGCGCGCGAGCGCGACGCGCTGCTGCTGGCCGCCCGAGAGCTGATGCGGCTTGCGCTTCGCATACTGCGCCATTTGCACCAGTTCGAGCACGTTGCGCACGCGATCCTTCAGCTCGCCGCCCTTCACGCCTTCCTGCTTCAGCCCGAACGCGACGTTCGCTTCCACGCTCATGTGCGGAAAGAGCGCGTAGGACTGGAACACCATGTTCACGGGCCGGTTGTACGGCGGCATCTTCGCGAGGTCTTCGCCATCGATCAGGATCTGCCCTTCGGTCACGGATTCGAGTCCGGCGAGCATGCGCAGAAGCGTCGACTTGCCGCAGCCCGAACTGCCGAGCAGCGCGAACAGCTCGCCATTCCGCACCGACAGGCTGACGCCCCGCACCGCCGTCGTTTCGCCGAATTTCTTCACGACATCGATGATCTGCACGAAGTTGTCGTCCAGGCTCACGCCGGATGAGATGCCGCCCGGCTCGCGCCGGCCATTGGGTCCGCTAGGCGTCGCCTTCGACGCGCTCGACTGCTCACTCATGATTGCCTGTTCGACTCCTGCATTGATGCGTCTTTCGTGTCCCGCACCGATGCGAGGCGACCCACGAACAAAGCCCCCGGGGGACCAGGGGCTTCGTCGATTCAAAGAAATGACCGGCTTCTGAATTTCATCGGCCGGACTTGAACTCCGTCCAGAGCCGCGTCTGCAGGTGCTGGATGTCCGACGGCAGCGGCTTCAGCAGGAACAGCGTTTTGATGACGTCCTGCGGCGGGTACACGGCCGGATCGTTCGCGACGTCCTTGTGCACGTACTTGCGCGCTTCCAGGTTCGCGCTCGGGTAGTACACCGCGTTCGTGATGGCCGCGTGAACCTGCGGCGTCTCGATATAGTTGATCCACTCGTGCGCGGCGTCCTTGTTCTTCGCGTCCTTCGGAATCGCCACCACGTCGAACCACACGGGCGCGCCGCCCTTCGGAATGTAGTACTCGATCTTGAACGGCTTCTTCGCATCGATGGCGCGATGCTTCGCGATCACCACGTCGCCCGACCAGCCGAACGTGAAGCAGATGTCGCCGCCGACCATGTCGTTGATGTAGCCCGACGAATTGAACTGCGTGATGTACGGACGGATCTTCTTCATCATCGCGAGCGCCTCGCGATAGTCGGCCGGGTTCGTGCTCATCGGATCCTTTCCGATGTAATGCAGCGCGGCCGCGAACATCTGGTCCGGCACATCGAGCACGGAGACGCCGCACGCCTTCAGCTTCGAGATGTTTTCCGGCTTGAAGAGAATGTCCCAGTTATTGAGTTCGGCGTTGGGGCCGAGAATCTGCTTCGCCTTGTCGACGTTGTAGCCGAGGCCGGTCGTGCCGTACGCCCAGGGCACCACGTACTTGTTGCCCGGGTCGGCGCCCGCGACGAGCTTCATCAGCTCAGGGTCGAGATACTTGAGATTCGGAAGCTTCGACTTGTCGAGCGGCGCGAAGATGTTCGCAGCGATCTGCTTGCCCGCGTAGTTGCTCGTCGGCACGACGATGTCATAGCCCGAGTGGCCGGTGAGCAGCTTGGCCTGAAGGGTGTCGTCGCTGTCGTAGTTGTCGTACTTCACCTTGATGCCGGTCTGCTTGGTGAAGTTGGGGATCGTGTCCTTGGCGATGTAGTCCGACCAGTTGTACACGTTCAGCTGGGTGTCCTTCGCGGAGGCCGCGAGCAGAGTCAGCATCGCAGCGCACGCCAGGGCGCCCGCCAGCTTCGCCACCGGGCTTGCCAGTTTCTCGTTCATCTCGATTCTCTCTTGTTCCGACTTATCACGGCGTCGTGCCGCGCGAACCCGGCGATCGTTGTTTCATCGCCCGAACCGGCCCGCGACTCCCTTCAAAACCTCGAAAACCACCATTAAATACGAGCACGAAAAAAATAATGCGCCGCCTGTCGCGCAAAATGTACACGCATGCGCGCCATGTGGTCCGAAGTCTTGCCACACGGGCCTGACGCGCCCTTTCCGTCGGCCCGGTCCCGCTCGCCGGCGTCCGGAAAGAGCGCGCATTTTAGCCCCTATTCAGCCCCGGCGGGACGTCATAAAACCACACTGGCCAAAGTGGCTCGAAGGGCCCGTAAGGCCGATGCAATGTCATGATTCGTGAGGCTGCCGGCATGCGGCGACGTCCGTCATTCGCCCATCACAGGCAGGACGGACGACGCAACACGCTTTCGATCCGCCATCCGAGCCCGACGAATGGCCAGCGGAACGGTGGTTGCAAGCCGAACGGTGGTTGCAAGCCAGTTCGGCGGGCGCTGCTGAGAAGCAGCGCGTTCTTGAACCGGCAACGCTCGCGCATACCATCGATACAGGCCCATCTAGGCCGATGACGCCACCGTTGCTTCGCTATTCGAGGCCGTCTTCTCACGAGCATCACTCCGTACGCTTTCGCCGGCGGGAACGCGCTTGGCGCGGTGGGTACATGGACGGCGACTGGGCAACGCGGCTTGCGAGCGGGGCGCGCTACGGTTACTCGTTGCTCTTGGTCGCGCTGATCGCGGGCCTCATGGGCGTGTTGCCGCAATGGGTCGCCTCGTATGCGGGCCGTGGGGCGGCTATCTGTTCGTCAGCTACTCCGACGGCTATGGCGAGGACATCCTCGATTACAACCAGCGGCATCACTGGATCGCGCGGATAGGCTACAGTATCGCGCGCTAAGCTTCCTGAGAAACTCAATGTATTCAGGCGATTTTTTCCTTCAACACATACCCCATCGATTCCGCACGGCGAGTGAGATTGTTCAGGACACGCTGACGGTAGCGTTCCTCGTAATATGCGGCGCCTG
>LFJH01000170.1 GCA_001189335.2 Candidatus Paraburkholderia schumanniana | reverse complement strand
CTCAGAAAACGAGGCCGCCACGGTTCAAAAGTTGACTAATCACCCGCAGGCCATCGTCGCGATCGATACGATGCGAAGCGTAAAACGTCCAGCGCTCTGAAATCGAGTTGTGCAGAGGTTCCCTAAGGGAAGCTTGCCCACGTGCAGATACGGTTTCGCGCTGCCTTCCGGTGAAAACAATGGATAACTTTGCATTAGAAGGTTTCATGGCATGAGAGCCTTGCTACCTTCTTTTACGTTTGCCGGTAATTCAATGTAATTCGGGACGAAACAGCGATATCGAACCTGCAGGGATTCATCCCTGCCGCTCGAAACAATCGACAAGCGCCGCCTTCAAATCCTCGCTCGTCAGTTTGTGCTTATCGAAGGTAAAACGATTGCGAGCGCTTTCGAGCAGCAAATCGCCCAGCCATATCGGTCTATGCCCAGTAACCGTAGATTGGCGGGACGCTGCGGAAAAGCGTTGAAATATTCACACAACGACGTCTCCTCTTCGGACGAAAGCGGCGAGAGCGGATCGAGTTCGTCGCCGGAGAGCCAGCCCATCGCGCCGAAACCGCCGATATAGCGCATTCGCTCCAGCGACATCACCCAGAAAGAGAAATCGCCCAATTCGAGATATCGTCGCGCATCCGGGTGATAGCGCAGATAACGCCGCGCCAGTTCGCCGCTTTCTTCGGGCGAAGCAGGCGCAAAGCGCCCGAGCATGGTCAGGCGCTGGCCTTCCAGCACTCCGCCTTCCGCGGCGTGCTGGACCAGAAATCCGGCGCGCGCGTCGGCCTGCAGATTGCGCGTGTGCTCGGCGAGATGACTGACGAGCAGCACCGGCAAGTGATTTGCGGTGAGCGCGAATGGCAGCGCCGTCGGATAGGGAAAGCCGCGCGGTTCGCACGAATGGGTGGCGAGCGTGCCCTCCGGCACGCGATGCAGCAGATGTAGCGGCGCTTGCGACGGAATGTTCATCCAGCCTCCATGCAATCTCGGATCACGGTCAAACGATGGTAATCCAGCGCGATCGAGCGTGTCGCCTGGCCGTTCGATAGAATCGAAAGCCTTCGCGTCCGATGGCAACATGTCCGCTTGCCTTTCGTTTCGCGCAATTCTCCAGAACGGCTTCTCCGTGTCCGACTCGACTACCGCCTCCACCTCCGCCCGCGAGTCCAGCCCCACGCTCGCGCTGCATCGCAGTCTTCCAAAGGCGACCCGTGCCCGCGCGCGCTACGCCACGATGGCCGTCTTTTTCATCGCGGGCATGATGTACGCCTCGTGGGGCGTGCACGTGCCAACCGTACGCGACAAGTTCGCACTCAGCCCCGGCATGCTCTCGTTCGCGCTGCTTGCGGTCGCGGGCGGCTCGATCTTCGCGATGCTCACCACCGGATCGTGGATCGCGCGCGCCGGCACGCGCACCGCGTGCATAGCGGGCGGCATCGCAATGATGATCTGCGACTCGCTGATTCTCGTGACGCCGTGGTTCTGGCTGCTGCTCGTCGTGCTCGCGGCGTTCGGCTTCGGCATGGCGACGCTCGACGTCGCAATGAACGCCGAGGCGAGCGCAGTCGAGCAAGCGCTGGCGCAGCCGATCATGTCGTCGCTGCACGGCATGTTCAGCATCGGCGGCATGGCGGGTGCGGCCGCGGGCGGCGCGCTGCTCGCACACGGGCTCGCGCCGGCGGCGCATCTCACGCTAGCGGCAGGCGTGAGTCTGCTCGTGCTGCTTGCGTCGATGCCCTCGGTGCTGCCGCACGTGCCGCATCATGATAAGCACGCGAAGGCGTCGTCGTCGAACCGCTGGCGCTCGGGCGCGCTGTGGGCGCTCGGCGGACTGGCGCTGGTCGCGCTCATCGCGGAAGGCGCGATGTACGACTGGGCCACTGTCTATATGCGCGACGTGGTCGAAACGTCGCCGTCGGTGTCGAGCGCCGCTTACGCCGCGTTCTCCGGCGGCATGGCGGCGGGGCGTTTCGGCGGCGACGCGGTGCGCGCGCGCTTCGGCGCGCCGCAACTGATCTTCGGCAGCGCGGGGCTCGCGTTCATCGGCATGGTGATGGCGCTCGTGTTGCCCAACGCCATCGTCACGATGACCGGCTTCACGCTGATGGGTCTCGGCCTCGCGAACATGATGCCCGTATTGTTCGCGGCGGCGGCGCGCATCGAAGGCGTGACGGCGGCGGAAGGTCTCGCGCAGGTTGCGGGGCTCGCGTATTTCGGCTTGCTGCTCGGGCCGGTGCTCATTGGCGGCGTCGCGCAGATCAGCAGTCTGCCGATCGGGCTATGCGTCGTTGCGACGTGCTGCACGGCGATTACGCTCATCGGGCCGAAGATTCTCAAGCGCCTCAAGATATAAAAAAACGCGCGGACCTTCCGGTTCCGCGCGTTTCCCGGGACCGAAGTCCCGCGGCACTTACATCTTCACGACGTCGAGCAGGGTCTTCTTGCCTTGCTTGTAGTCGTACAGCGAGATCACGCCGTGCTTCAGGTCGCCCTTCGAATCGAAGGTCGTCTGGCCGATCACGCCCTTGTAGTCCGTGTTCGGCATCGCGGCGAGGATCTTGGCCGGATCGACCGAGTTCGCGCGCTTCATCGCGTCGACGATGATGTACACCGCGTCATACGTGAACGGCGCGTAGATCTGGATCGGCTGGCCGAAGCGCTTCTTATACTTCGCCGCGAACGCCGCGCCGCCTTCCATTTTCTCGAGCGCCATGCCTGCTTCCGAGCACACGACGTTGTCGGTCGCGTCGCCGGCCAGGTCAGCCAGCTTTTCCGTGCAGACGCCGTCGCCAGCGAGAACCTTCGCGCGCAGGCCGAGCTGCTTCGCCTGCTTGGCGAACGGGCCGCCGGTCGCGTCCATGCCGCCGTACATCACGGCGTCGGGGTTCTCACCCTTGATCTTCGTCAGAATCGCGCGGAAGTCCACGGCCTTGTCGTTGGTCGCATCGTGCGAAACGACCTTCAGGCCGAGCGACTTGGCGGTCTTCTCGAATTCGTTCGCGAGGCCCTGGCCGTAAGCGGTCGAATCGTCGACGACGGCAACGGACTTCACCTTCATGTTCTTCGCCACGTAGTTCGCGAGCGCCGGGCCTTGCTGCGCATCGGTCGCGACGACGCGGTAGGTCGTCTTGAAGCCTTGCTGCGTGTACTGCGGATTGGTCGCCGACGGCGAAATCTGCACGATGCCCGCATCGCTATAGATCTTCGAGGCCGGGATGGACGTACCGGAGTTCAGGTGACCGACGACGGCGACGACCTTGTCGTCGACCAGCTTCTGGGCAACTTGCGTCGCGGTGCGCGGGTCGGCTGCGTCGTCCTGCGCGTCCAGTTCGAGCGTGATTTTCTGACCGCCGATGGTGAGACCCTTCGCGTTGATCTCTTCGACTGCCAGCCGCGCGCCGTTTTCATTGTCCTTGCCCAGGTGGGCAATGCCGCCGGTCAGCGGAGCGACGTGACCGATCTTGACGACCTGGTCCGCTGCTGCGGTCGTTGCCAACGTAGCAAACAGCACGGCTGCGGTGCTGATCGGCAACAGTTTGTGAAGCTTGGTGTTCATGTAAGTCTCCAGTTTCGGTCCCAAAAACAACGTAATCGCCCTGTGCCCCGTCTTTCATCTCGATCGCTCAGTCCCGTGGACGACCACGCCGGATGCATCGTCATGCACTTGGCAAGTCCTTCGGCAGGCCGTTTGTGACGGCCGCCGTCCGCACTGCGCGCAAGTGTAAGGTTATTAAATTAATTTAGGGAAGTTTCCTGAGAAACTCAATGTGTTCAGGCGATTTTTCCTTCAACACATACCCCATCGATTCCGCACGGCGAGTGAGATTGTTCAGGACACGCTGACGGTAGCGTTCCTCGTAATATGCGGCGCCTGG
>LFJH01000169.1 GCA_001189335.2 Candidatus Paraburkholderia schumanniana | reverse complement strand
GGCGCCTATGTGCCGCCCTTCGGGTGGCTCCTTTACGCCGCACGTGGGGTGGCGCCATTACGCCGCCTCTCAGGTGGCGCCTTTATGCCGCCCTCGAAATGGCTCCATAGTGCCGCACAGTGACACCTGGAGACGCGCGAATCGCTATACGGCGGGACAGGTAATCGAATTGCCGTTGAAGTCGATCAAGCCCAGCCCCTTCAATCCGCGTCACTTCTACCTCAAAACGTCGATTGCGGAACTAGCCGTCAATCTGGCCAAGCAGGGTCAACAACAGGCAATCCACGTCATCCCCGACTACGCGCATCCGGGGACGTTCTTCGTCAGCGACGGCGGACGCCGCGTGCGGGCATTGAAGGAGGCGAACAAGGAGACGGTCAAGGCAGTGGTGGTGGACCTGCCGATCGGCATCGAGAGCTACAAGCTGGGCTACGATCTGAACGTCCAACGAGACTCGCAGACTGTCTTCGACAACGCCGTCGTCTGGAGGCGCTTTCTCGACGAGAAGCATTTCCAGAGCCAGCGGGAACTGGCGGACCACCTGGCCCTCGATAAATCGACGATCGCCGTGGCGTTGTCCATCGCGAAGCTTCCCGAGAACGTCATGCAGGAGATGGTGGCACGGCCAGACCGGTTCGGTTCGAACATGGCTTATCAAATCACGCGCTACCACGCGGCTCGCGGAAGCGATGCGACGTTGCGGCTCATCAACAAGATCACTTCGGATGATCTGAGCACTCGCCAGGTCGCTGACATCGTGAAGGGACGCGCAAGTGGCCAGGCGCACCGAAGACCCCGAGCCGTCAGCGCTACGCGCAGCGGCTCGAGATCAAGCTGAATGGCATCGCGGTCGGCGATCTGAAGTCATATGGGGAAGATCGTCTGGAATTGCGCCTTCGCGGCCTGTCGCGAGAGAAGCGAGATGAGCTGCTGCATCAGATCGAGACGATGCTTCAGTCCGATCAGATCAAGAGGTAAGCAACAAATAGCCGCCGAGGCGTTCTCCGGCGGCTTTTTTGATTGTCCGGATATCGCGAAATGATGCCGCGGATGCCGTGATGATCAGACTCAGGCCGTGCGCGACTGGCTCAGTGTGAATGCCAGCAGGTCGCCATCGGTCGGCTCGCCCCACGTCTTTCGGGCGAGCCAGTCAAAAAACGACGTCTCGCCCAGTTTCGAATCCAGACCACGCTTGCGCCAGTCGTCGCGCATGTGGGCACCGAGTCCGGGCAGAACATCCTCCTCGAAGGACCGGCGCGCGAGCTCCCGTTCTTCCTCACCTTGCTCGTCGTACAGCACGCGCGCCTCCTTGCGGCGGAACACAGAGAATTCGCTGAGCAGGCGAGCCTTGAGGTCGTCGGCGCCCGACGCGGCCGCAACTGCACGCGGGGCCGCGCTGTTCGCGGCAGGCGGCAGCGCATCCACCGGCGGCACATAACCCTTCTTGAGTGCGTCCTTGAACAGCGCTGCCGCGCTGCGAACCGGCGGCAACGTCGTACTGCGCATGCGTTGCTCCGTCATCTGCAACGCGGCGCGGATGCGATTCTCCTCGCTATCCGCGTAAAGCGTCTGGGCATCCTTGAGCGGAATACCGATCTTCACCATCCGGTCGACGAGCGTGCTGTCGAAGACGTTCGGATGCTCATCGAGCGCCAGCATCGGCTGTTTTCGCTCGGTCACGCGAAACTGGATTTCGGCGACCCGCCGTCCCTCGCGATGCTCAACCAGTTCGACGAAGATATTCGTTACCGCGTTGACCTCTGCGATCGCGGGACGCAGATAATCGCGCTTGAAATACTTGTACTCGCGCTTGGCTTCGTCGCCGGCTTCCGTGTCCGGAGTGCCCGAGAGGATCGGCCGCCACCATTCCCAGGTTTCTCGCATCGTCAGGTGGCTGGGATTGGTCAGATAGCGCACACAAATTTCATACAGCGCAAGACCCGCGCTGCTACGCAACTGGCTCTGAAACTGCAGACTCAGGCGCGCATACTGAACCGGATCGAGCAGCTTCTTCTTGATCTTCGGCGCGAACGAGAATTCGACCCAGACACGGCGGGTCGTCGGATCTTCGAGGATTTCAGCATCGGCGATGAGGGTCGAAATACCCCACTTCCGGCCGGGCTTCTGGCTCGAAGTGCCGGTGCTCCACTCCACCTGCACCGACACCATCCGACGCAAGTGTTCCTTGACCAGTGCCGTATCGTTCGAGTCGAACGCGGAATTCGCGACGATGTCGGAAAGCAACGCGCGATAGGTGTCGCCGGAGTCGTCAGCCTGTTGCGCGACAGCAAGCAGCACGTTGAACAACTTGCGAGTGAGCAGCGTGATTTTGCCGCTCTTCGGCTGGATCGCAATGGCTTCGACCGCCTTGCGCAACTCCGCCGAACTGGGGCTGACTACGTCGGTCTTCTTTGCGCGCTTGGTTGCCATGCGAAGGACGGGTTCGATATTGCGAGCAAGGATACCGATTGGGGTGAAGCACGTCTATAGGGTCAGCTTCACCGTTTGGGTGAAAACGCGTGAGTGCGCGCGGCTCACTGCGGTGCCTCCCGAAAACGCTCACCACTCACCGATTGTACTCATCTCATATATGCAATGCCCACGCGGGTAAACGGATTGCGCCGGTTTCCGAGGCGTCTGCGATGATTCGAGCCGTCTCCTGAAAACGCTCACCTCAAATTTTTTTCGTCCAAACACGGCGTGTGGCACATGAGAGACAACTCGACAATCGACCTCATTTCCCCGCGGTCCTGGCTTTCAAGGTGCCTTTGCGGTGATACGACGCCGTCACTTTTATTTCACGGGCCGAGCGATTCCCGAAAACGCTCACCTCATTGTCTTCGCAAGCCTTGATTGGGCCGTTTTCGGCCCTTTGGGGATGCGCCTTACGGCAAAACGTCTCCCGGAAAGTCTCACCTTCGCCGTTTTTCTGCCCGTGGTGCGGGCTCCTGAAAATGCTCACCGCTACTCCCGAAAAGCCTCACCCCAAAAGAAAGCACCAGAAAAAAAACATTCGCGTCCAGGCATTTATCTCGCTTTCTTCGCGTTGATCCGAGCACTCGAAATCCTGAAAACTCTCACCTATCGGCCCTGACATGTGTGGTGATCCGCGTTGCTCCAGGCGATCCCGTAAGTCCTCACCATAGCCGGGAGAGCACCGGATGTAACCGTCGCAAGTCATTGTTTTAATGCGCAGTTCCTAGCGAAATCGCGTTCCGGGCCATTGGCAGACCGCGCCGTGTGTAAGTCGCCTGTCCCGCAGCGTCTCACCTTAAGCGCGCTACACGCACGATCCGAAGCCGGCTCCAAAGGATGCTTAGATCCCGTAAAACCTCACCTTAGGGTGCTCACGCCGGACTGTACCTCCTCTCGAAGCAGTGCCGAGCCGAAGCCGAACGGCCCAAATCCCTCCGTTCGCTCCCGAAACTCCTCACCTTTCGAACCAAAGCCCGGAGAATACGCCTGTCGGCGGCATCACATCCCCGGAAAGCCTCACCGTCAGGTCTGCAAATACCCCGAAAACCCTCACCGCGCGGTAAAAATGACCTGATCAAAGTGCGTTCAGCGGCAGCACTCCGGGTCCCGGAAACTCTCACCTGTCAAATTCGGGACGAGACAAGCCGGCCCGTACATATGAAAGGCTGCAGAAGTTCAAGCTCCCGAATTTCCTCACCCTCCCTGTAACGATGCATCCTGAACCCGCTCACGATCCTTCCCGCTTGTTCTCACTGAGCGCCCTGAAGCCCATCACCGAACCGTCCCGAAGAGTGAGCTTCCCTCGAAATTTCGACTTCCAGCGGGTCGTGTGTAGACTCGATCTGAAGGAAGGAAAAAAATTATGTTCAAGGTACCAAACCAGGCCTATACGGCGGAGTTCAGGGCGGCCGCCGTACAACGGGTCAAGGATGGACAGAGCATCCGTGCTGTGTCCCGTGAATTGAAGATGTCACCGCAGACGCTG
>LFJH01000168.1 GCA_001189335.2 Candidatus Paraburkholderia schumanniana | reverse complement strand
GGCCGCAGGCCCGTGCGCAACGCCCAGGTGGGCAAGAAATGCAGGCGCAAAGCTTCACTCACGATGACCCCGCCTCTGTTTGCGACCGAATCGATGAATACAACGGCTTGTTCAGCGTTGCCTTAACCCACTGTCAGGTGGGGAGGACCATCCCATTACGAGGGCCAGGGGCTGCTGTTCCGCTGTCCGATGTGCGGCGCGCGCAACTACGTGACGCGTCACAAGTCGCCCGGCGGCAAAGTCACGTACGAGCAAATCCAGGACATCCCGCCCCTACGGCAAGCAATAACCCGCCATGACCATCGACACTTCCTTCAGCAGCCTGCCGCTCTCGCCCGCGATGCAGTCGAACCTGCAGCAGCTCGGCTATCAATCGATGACGCCGATCCAGGCCGCGAGCCTGCCGCCGGCGCTCGCGGGCCACGATCTCATCGCACAGGCGAAAACCGGCAGCGGCAAAACGGCCGCGTTCACGCTGCCGCTGCTCGCCAAGCTCGACGCAGGCCGATTCGCGGTGCAAGCCCTCGTCCTCTGCCCGACGCGCGAGCTCGCCGATCAGGTCACGCAGGAGATCCGTCGTCTCACGCGCGCCGAGGAGAACGTGAAGGTGCTCACGCTCTGCGGCGGTACGCCGATGCGTCCGCAGATCGCGAGTCTCGAACACGGCGCGCACATCGTCGCCGAGACGCCGGGGCGCATCATGGATCATCTGGAGCGCGGGACGCTCTCACTCGATGCCGTGCGCACGCTCGTCCTCGACGAAGCCGACCGCATGCTAGACATGGGCTTCTTCGACGACATCGCATCGGTGGCGCGCCAATGCCCGAAGGATCGCCAGACCTTGCTGTTTTCGGCGACCTATCCGGAAGGCATTGCGAAGCTGAGTCAGCAGTTCCTGCGCAATCCCCGCGAGATCAAGCTTACCGAGCAGCACAGCAACGCGAAGATCAAGCAGCGCTTCTATGAAGTCGAGGATCACGAGCGCCTGCACGCGGTCGGGCTGCTGCTCGATCACTATCGCCCGGTGAGCACGCTTGCGTTCTGCAACACCAAGCAGCAGTGTCGCGACCTGCTCGACGTGCTGCGCGCACAAGGCTTCGAAGCGCTGACGCTGCACGGCGAGCTCGAACAGCACGAGCGCGATCAAGTGCTCGTGCAGTTTGCGAACCGCAGCTGCTCGGTGCTCGTCGCGACCGATGTGGCCGCGCGCGGGCTCGACATCGCGCAACTGGAAGCGGTGATCAACGTCGACGTGACGCCCGATCCGGAAGTGCATGTGCATCGCATCGGCAGAACGAGACGCGCGGGCGAGGAGGGCTGGGCGCTGTCGCTTGCGAGCATGGACGAGATGGGGCGCGTCGGTGCGATCGAAGAGGCGCACAGGGCGCGGAAGTGGAATGGCATCCGCTCGCGGAGCTGACATCGGCGGAACCGGGACACCTCAAGCCGCCGATGGCGACGCTTCAGATTCTCGGCGGCCGCAAGGACAAGGTCCGTCCCGGCGATGTGCTCGGCGCGCTCACCGGCGAAGCAGGCTTCGACGGCAAGCAGATCGGCAAGATCAACGTGATGGACATGGTCACGTACGTGGCCGTCGAACGGAATATCGCCGATGACGCCGTGCGCAGGCTCGGTGCCGGCAAGCTGAAGGGCCGCAAGGTCAAAGTGCGGCGGATGTAGCGCCTCAGGCTTCCTGCGGCGGCTCTCCGGCGATTCGCTCCGGCGCCGGCTTCGACGGATTGCGCGGCATCAGCCGCAATCCACTCGCGATACTGCCCGCGCCCGCGAACGCCGCACCGAGCGACAGCGCGAGCGTCGGGCCATGCTTTCCCGCGATGCTGACGCACAGCGCGACGAGCGCCGCGCCGGTCGACTGCCCGATCAGATGCGACGTCGCGATCATGCCGCTCGCGCCGCCGCTCCGCTCGCGCGGCGCGCTCGACATGAACGCCTTCAAGTTCGGCGACTGAAAGAACCCGAACCCCGCGCCGCAGATCGACATGCGGATGCAGATTTCGAGCGCGTGTGGCTCCGCCGGCAGCATCGCGAGTGACACCATTCCCGCACACAGAATCGCCAGCCCGACGCCGCCCAGCAGGCCCGGCGGATGCCGGTCCGACAGGCGTCCCGCGATCGGGGCCATCAACGCGACGAGCGCGGACCAAGGCGTCATCAGAAAGCCGGTCTCGACCTGGGTGCGGCCCAGCACGCTTTCGAAGAAAAACGGCAGCGACACGAACGCGAGGCCCTGCGCGGCGAAGGAGCAGATGGCGGTCATCGTCGAGAGCGCGAACATCGGGCGGCGAAAGAGATCGACGGGCAGCATCGGCGCGGGATGGCCGCGTTCGCGGCGCAGCAGCAGCACGGCTGCCACCAGCGCGATGCCGAACGATGCGAGCACGATGCGCGTCGGCGGGCGCTGAGCCGCTTCGCCGAGCGCGAAGATCAGCGCCGCAAACGTGACGACATTGAGCAACGCGGCGAGGCGATCGAAGCCGTGCGCGGCGCGCTTCGTCTGCGGCAGCGACGGCCACGCGATCATCAACGCGAATACGCCAACCGGCAGGTTCACCGCGAAGAGCCATGGCCACGTGCCGAGCGAGAGCACGATCGATGCGACCGTCGGCCCGACCGCGAATGCGATCCCGACGACGAGCGCATTCAGCCCGACGCCGCGCCCGAGCCGATGCGGCGGAAAGATCGCGCTGATGAGCGCCGCGTTGACGCTCATGATCGCGCTTGCGCCCAGGCCTTGCAGCAGACGCGCGGCGCCGAGCGACGGCAGCGACCACGAGCACGCGCACACCGCGGAGGCCACGAGAAACACGACGAGACCGCCGAGATACACGCACCGATACCCGAGGATGCCGCCGAGCGCCGCGAACGGCAGGAGCGTCGCGACCATCGCGAGCTGATACGCGTTGATGATCCAGACCGATGCGGCGAGCGTCGTATGCAGATCGGCGGCGATGGCCGGCAACGCGGTGTTGGCAATGGCGGTGTCGAGCGTCGCGAGCGAGACCGAGAGCAGGATCGCGGCCATGCCGCGGCGCTCGAGCGGGGTCATCGGGGCGTTGGGATCGTGGGGCAGGGGCTGAGGGCGTTCGTCGGTGGACACGGTGGCGACTTCGGATGTAAGCGGACGGAGAATAATCCGACACGATACGGGAAGACGTGGGGTTTCGCTGGATGGTCGCGGGAGCTTTCAGATCGCTATCGGTTTCGCGTCGGGGCGCGCGGCGGGTATGCTCTGGCGAGATGAGCATCGATATCGATATAAGGGGACCGGCAGATGGCTATTCGGATCGTCAGGTTGGGCACGCCGCGCGAGAAGGATGAGGGATTGCGGATCGGCACGGTGAGGCGGCCGCCGCGTGGTGTGCCGAAGTCGGAGTTCGCCAAGCGGGACTTCTATGACGTGTTGTGGTACCCGGTTCTTTCGCCGACGCAGGAACTGGTGGCCGAGGCGCTTCACGCCGCCGAAAACGATAAGGAATGGCGGGCGTTCGTGAAGAAATTCAAGGCGGAGATGGCGGAGCCGGATGCGAGCGAGACGCTGGATTTATTGGTGGCGTTGTCGCACACCGCAAACTTTTCAGTCGGGTGTTATTGCGAGGATGAGGCGCGGTGCCATCGGTCGGTGTTAAGGGAGTTGTTGACCGCGCGTGGGGCGGAAGTGGTTTGAAGATCCGAACGGTTTTCACATCGGCCGTTCAGGTTCAAAGCCCCGCGGCCACTTTTACAGCGTCAGAAAGCAAAAGGCCCGGTCACGAGGACCGGGCCTTTTTGAACAATTCTTTGGTGGGGCGTGAGTGACTCGAACACTCGACCTACGGATTAAGAGTCCGCTGCTCTACCAACTGAGCTAACGCCCCAACGGAATTAAAATTATAGCAGGGGATCTTGCAGAAGCGCAAGCCCTTGTCGAAGAAAATTCTTAGGGAACCTCTGCCAAACTCCCGATCCTGGCACCTGATTGGACTATCCTGGAAAGAAGAGAAATTCAAGGACATCTTCGATGACACAACTTGGTCTTGGTCTGGATCTTTCAACGAAACGTAC
>LFJH01000167.1 GCA_001189335.2 Candidatus Paraburkholderia schumanniana | reverse complement strand
GGCCGCAGGCCCGTGCGCAACGCCCAGGTGGGCAAGAAATGCAGGCGCAAAGCTTCACTCACGATGACCCCGCCTCTGTTTGCGACCGAATCGATGAATACAACGGCTTGTTCAGCGTTGCCTTAACACCAACGGGAAAAAGTAAACAGCCCCTACGGGTAATTTCGCAACAACCTCTTAGTCCTCCCGCGGCTCTGACGGTGACTCGCACAGCCGCATCCTGAAGCCGACGACACCCGGGTCTTCGGTCTTCGTCAATTCGAAGCCGGAATTGCGCGCTAGCGCGATCATGCCGGCGTTCTCACGCAGCGCTTCGCCGACCAGCCAGCGAGTGCCGCGCTGTTTTTCGTAATCGATGATGCGCGACAGCAGCAGCGAGCCCAGCCCCCTACCTTTCATGTCCGAGCGCGCCGCGACGGCGAACTCGGCGGTCTCGTTGTCCGGATCGGCGATGGCCCGCGCCACGCCGAGCGTCTCCCCCGCGCCTTCACCGTTCGCCCGCGTGACGATCAGCGCCATCTCGCGGTCGTAGTCGATCTGCGTCATGCGCGCGAGTTGCGAATGATCGAAGCTGCGTACCGCACCGAAGAAGCGCAGGCGCAAATCCTCGGCGGTGTTGGCGGCGACGAATGCGGCATGCGCGTCCTCGTCCTCCGGTCGAATCGGCCGCACGGTGACGCGTATGCCGCGCCAGTCGAGCGTCTCTTCCAGACAACGCGGATACGGCACGATCGCGAGCGGCTTGCGATGCGCGCCCAGCGTGAGCTGCGGCTCGTGAACCGCGACTGAATCCCGCGTGATGCGCAGGACGAGCCACAGCGCGACGATTTCCTCGACGTAGCAAACGAGTTGCGACAACGCGGTAAGCGCGTTGAGCAGCATCTCGACGGGCAATTCGCGCGAGCGCGGCGAACGCATGACGAGATCGCGCGAGAGGACGGGATTGAGCGGAGGCAGGGCGAATTCGTGAAGGGCATCGGCGAGGCCCAGCGCGCCCTCTGCCCTGAACTCGAATATCGGACCGAAGACCCGATGGTTCAGCAAACGCGTCTGGATTTCGACGGCATCGCTCGTCAGCGAATCCGGCGGGCCCAGCTTCACCGTGATGCCGAAGCGGGCGAGCACGCGTCCGGCACGTTCGCCGTTCAGCTCAGCGATGCCGTTTTCCAGGGCCGTGCGGATTTCGGTTTGCGCGGCGTCGATGTCTTCGGGGATTTCGGCGGGAAGACCGTCGGGTGTCTGCATCAGAAGTTCGCGACCCTGACGGAAATCGACCAGACGCGCGAAGGCGCGGGCGAGCCGATGCGGCGTCGTATGCACGGGGATGCCGTTGGCGTGGAGCTCGTCGCGCGTCGCGGAATCGATGCAGCCGAAGAAGCAGGCCAGCAATCCGCGATACGCGTGTCGCCGCTCGGCGATCAGCGTGTGCGCGACTTCCGCCACGGGCGCACTGTGCGTCGGCGCATGTACGACGAACACCGTACCGGTTTCCCGATGCGCTACGAGTGCTTCGAGCGCAGCGCCGAAGTCGGCCGGCGTGGCGGCGTCGCCGAGCAGAAGCGGGTTGCCTGCGCGGGCGCGGGGCAGCGCGGCGGCCACGGCATCCCGCGCGGCAATGGGCCACGGCGCGAGGTCGTCGCCCGCGCTTCCGAACGCGTCCTGTGCAAGGGCCGCGACACGGCCGATGCCGAGTGTCTCGATCTCGTCGAGAAGGTCATCGAGCGAGTCGACGCGGACCAGGCCCGCACGGCGAAAAGCGGCGCCGTATAGGCGGTCGAAGGGATCGTCGCGGCCGGTGCGAAGTACCAGCACAGGCTTGTTGCGAGCAGCCGCATGCGCGGCCGACATGAACTTGCGCGCCGAGATCACGGTTTCGATGGCCAGCAGGATTGCCCGGGTCGACGGGTCGCTCGCCAGGAAGTCGAGGACGTCGCCCGAGTCGACATCGGCTTCATCGCCGAGTGCGACGATCTTCGAGAAGCCGAGGCCGCGTGCGTGCGCCCAGCCGAGCACACCGTTGGTCAACGCATTCGAGCCGGACACCCACGCGACGCCGCCCGGTTTGACGCTGCAGGACGGCGCGCCGAGGCATGCACCGATCGACGGCGCTACCACGCCGAGGCTCGCGGGGCCGACGACCCGCATCAGAAAAGGACGCGCCGCGGCGAGTGTGCGAACGGTCCATGCGTCGGTATTGGGTGATGTGGGCTGCGACGACTTTTCGTGCGGCGCCGATGAATCGCGTGGCGGCTTTGCTTCGCCGACGATCACGACCGCTTTGGTTCCGCGCCTGCCAAGTTGCTCGACGAGCTTTGGCCACGTGGCCGGCCGCGTGCAGAGTACCGCCGCTCGGTGCGTCGGGTAGTGCATCCACATCTGCATACGTGCGTTCACCGCCCAGTGCTTCGAGTTTCGGGTTGACTGGCCAGAGCGGGCCTGAGAATCCCGCGCATAAAGCACGCGTCCAGACCATTTCGCCGATGCTGCCCGCGCGTGATGACGCGCCGACTACGGCTATCGATTTCGGCGCGAACAGGATGTCCAGGTTGCGAACGGTCATGAAGGCTCCGGCACGGCGGCAATGAGATCAACGCTTAGGATAGGCGATTTTGTTTTGGCGGTGATGATTGGAGGGGCGACGTAGGCGAGCGGCGGATCGGGGAGCGGGGAGGTTTATGCGCATAAACGTGCCGGCCTTGAAACCGGGTTCGGAGCGCGAACCGAATCGCTTTGTTATGCTTCTACCGTCTCAGTCAGCGAGCCAACCATCACGGCTTTATGCGCATAAAGTCCCGTCCCATGAGTTGTACGCGAGTTATATCCCTCGCCAGCGCGCCATGTTCGTATTGCGAGGCGGCCAGGCAACGCGCTTCGCGTAGCTTTATGCGCATAAAGTCAGCCAGCCGCTGGACTCGCGAGCTCGGTGCAAATGGCATCCACGCCGTACTTTATGCGCATAACACTCGGCCGAATGGCCAACACGGCCACATTCTGCAGATTTTCACTGGAAAAATAAGTACGCCAATGTAGAATTCAACGAACTTCAAAATCTCGGAGTAAAACGTGGCGGCGGAAATCATAGCAATCACGCAGCAGAAGGGCGGCGTCGGCAAAAGCACGATTGCGATGCACCTGGGCGCGGCCTTTCACGAAAAGAAGAAGCGTGTGCTGGTGGTCGACGCGGATGGTCAAAACACGCTCGTGCACTGGTCGAGCGCGGCCTCCGATAGTGCGAGCGGAATCCCGTTTCCGGTCGTCAATCTGTCCGAGGCGGGGGACAGATCCATCGCGAGATCAAGAAATTCGTCAATGACTACGACATCATCGTCGTGGATTGCCCGCCATCGATCACGGAGAAGGTATCGGGTGTGGTGCTGCTCGCGGCGAGCGTTGCCGTGATTCCGACATCGTCGTCTCCGGCGGATTACTGGTCGAGCGTGGGCCTCGTCAAGCTCGTTCAACAAGCGTAAGTACTGAACGAAGATCTGTGGGCCGCCTTCCTTCTCAACAAGACGGAAGAGAAGCGCATGCTCACGCGCGAACTGAAAGTGGCGCTGGAAGAACTCGGCTTTCCTTTGCTCAAGACGCAGATTCCCACACGCGAGTGCTACAAGCAGGCGATGGCGCTCGGCCAGACCGTGCTTCAAATGACCGATCGTGGTTCACGCCTCGCCGCGGCCGAAATCCGCGCCGTGGCCGATGAAATCCTCGACATGCTCCCCTGACTTTATGCGCATAAAGGACCCTGAATGAAACCGTCCCAGTTTGCAAAGGGCTTCAAGGCCCGCCCCGATTCGACGAGCAGCGAGAAGCGCACCGCGCTCGATCGTCTCAACGCCATCGATGGGATCGTCGATATCCAGCACGTGGGGCAGGCGGCGAACGGTCGCTCGAGCGCCTTCGTCGCAGAAGAACCGACCGACATTTCCGTCGGAACGGAATCCGATGTATATCGAGCCTGGTGTCACGGGGCGGCGTAATGGAGCCGGGGATGGGCGGCGTAATGGCGCCAGCAGAAACAGGGTAAAACGCGGATTCGAACGGTTTCAAGATTGCGGTTTTTTGCCGTTTTTAGCAACCGCATTTTC
>LFJH01000166.1 GCA_001189335.2 Candidatus Paraburkholderia schumanniana | reverse complement strand
AGTACGTTTCGTTGAAAGATCCAGACCAAGACCAAGTTGTGTCATCGAAGATGTCCTTGAATTTCTCTTCTTTCCAGGATAGTCCAATCAGGTGCCAGGATCGGGAGTTTGGCAGAGGTTCCCTAGACTTTGCACCCATGTCGTCCTGGCGCAAACTCCTTCTTGTCGTGCTGCTTGTACTGAGCCTTCCGGTTCAGTCGTTCGCGGCCATCTCGATGATGTGTGCGTCCGCGGACGCGGCAGATGACCGAGCATCGGCCTCCTATCACGTGCATCAATCCGAGGCGGCGGACGAACATTCGATCGTAGCCGACAATCACGACCACGATGGTCATCACCACAACTACAACCATCGTGTTCATGCCTGTCCGACGTGTGCCTCCTGCTGTGTCGGTGCAGCGCTACCGGTTGTGCCTACGGTGTCCGCTTCGGCTGACCTGACTCATTTCTCCGTGCCATTGCCTCCCGACGCCGGTGTCGTGCTGTTCCTGACCAGCGGCATCGAACGGCCTCCCCGCTTCATTCTCGTCTGATCCACGTACTTGCAGCCATTTGCTGCGACCAGCAAGTCCTTCCGGGGTCCGTCACGGACGCCGGACGATTTACGACGAGAAAAATTCAATGCGAACAATTTCTGCGGCGCTCTTCGGCGCAAGCGCAGTATTGCCGTTGCTCGTGCACGCCACGACGCTTCCCGACCCAACGGATGCGGCGGCATCGGTTCCGGCCATCGCCGTGCAATCAGCATTCGATGGCTACAGACCCTGGCACGACGGCGACGCGCCAAGCTGGCAACAGTTGAACCGTGCTGTTGCGCCAGCCCGAAGCACGGCCGCCATGGAGCACGATCGGCGATCAGCCGCGACACGGGAGAAAAAGTAGGATCACGAGCACGGGGGCGACTCGAAATGATTCGAAATTTCGCCCCGAAGCGCGTTGCGTGCATCGCCATCGCGACGATACTCCTGGCCGATTGCACGACGTTCTCGCAGGACGGTGGATTCAACACTGTTTCCACGATTGCGTCCGAGCGGCTCGGGAAGAAAGCCGTCTACGTCAAGACCGACGAGGACCGCAGCGCTGTCTTCAAGCGTACGCAGGAACTCCTTTCGAAGCCGCTCGGCATGGACGATGCCGTTCAGCTCGCGCTGCTGAACAATCGGGGACTGCAGGCTTCATACGGAGAGCTTGGCATTTCCGAGGCCGACCTCGTGCAGGCGGGTCGTCTGCCCAATCCGGGCTTTACGTTCAGCCGGACTCACTGGAGCGATGGCTTCGGCATCAGCCGGACGTTCTCCATGGGCGTATTGGGCATACTCGCGCTCCCTCTGGCGACGCGCATCGAGCGTTGACGATTTGAACAGACCAGGCTCGAGACGGCCAACGCGATGCTCGCCGTGGCCGCCGAGGCCCGCAAGGCCTATGTGAATGCCGTTGCCGCAGAGCATGCGGCCCAATATGCCGCTCAGGTCAAGGACTCAGCAGAAGCCGGCGCGGAACTCGCCTTGCGTATGCGCCAGGCTGGCAATTTCAGCAAGTTCGACCATGCGCGCGAGCAGGCCTTTTACGCGGAATCGGCGGCACAGCTGGCAAAGGCCCGGCAGCGGTCGGTCATGGCTCGGGAAAGGCTTACGCGCACGATGGGCCTGTGGGGGCTCGGGGACTCAATACAAGTTGCCGGATCGTCTGCCTGACCTGCCGAAGGACAGGCCGCAACTGAGCGACCTCGAAACCTTTGCGATGCAAAACCGCCTGGATATTCAGGCGGCGAAATGCAGGACGCAAAGCGTCGCGAGCTCTCTGGGGCTCAGCAAGGCAACGCGGTTCATCAATGCGCTCGGTGTCGGTTATGTCGACAGCTTCGAGACGGACAAGGGGCACGAGCACGGGTACGAAATCAGTGTCGAAATTCCCATCTTCGACTGGGGCAGCGCAAAGGTGGCACGAGCCGAGGCCATCTATATGCAGTCGGCGAACCGGCTCGCCCAGACGGCGATTGACACCCGTTCCGAGGTACGTGAGTCGTACTCCGCTTACGTGACAAGTTACGACGTTGCGAAGCACTACCGCGACGAGGTTGTGCCGCTGCGCAAGACCATCTCGGATGAAATGTTGTTGCGCTACAACGGCATGCTCACGAGCGTGTTCGAGCTGCTTGCCGATTCGCGCGACCAGATCTCCGCTGTCAATGGATACATCGACGCACTGAAAGACTACTGGCTTGCGGAGACCGACCTGTAACGGTCGCTTGGCGGACGACTGCCGCCCCTTGCTCCGGCGCAGGACTCGCCGTCGTCCACACCTGCGACCCAACCGGCGTCGCTGACGAATTCAGAAGGTCAATGAACATGATTTCACGTCGAAGTTTTCTCGGCGGTTCGGGCGCTGCGCTCCTCGGCGCAGCGTTGGCCAGCAAGGCCGGCGCGGCGTCGCTTCCAGAGGCGCCGACCATGGAAAAAACGGCCACGCAACCGCCGCTGGTGCCACCCAATGGTCGCCCGTACACGCCCGTCGCGACGCTGAACGGCTGGTTGCTGCCGTGGCGGATGAAGAACGGGTGGAAGGAGTTCCGCCTGATTGCCGAGCCCGTGGTCCGCGAAATGGCGCCCGGCATGAAGGCGAATCTCGGGGGATACAACGGCCAGGCGCCGGAGCCGACCATCGAGGCGGTCGAAGGCGACAGGGTGCGGATCTTCGTGACCAACAAGCTGCCGGAGCACACCACGATTCACTGGCACGGCATGCACGTGCCGTGCGGCATGGACGGAGTAGGTGGTCTCACTCAGCCTCACATTCCGCCTGGCAAGACGTTCGTCTACGAATTCCAGCTCGAGAAGCACGGCACGTTCATGTATCACCCGCATTCCGACGAGATGGTGCAGATGGCCATGGGGATGATGGGCACCTTCATCATGCATCCGAAGGACCGCAGCGTCATGCCGGTGGACCGCGATTTCGTGTTCCTGATGTCCGCCTACGACATCGACCCGGGCAGCTTCACACCGCGCGTCAACGAAATGACGGATTTCAACATGTGGACGTGGAATGCGCGGGTTTTTCCGGGCATCGACCCGCTACCTATGAGAGCAGGAGATCGCGTCCGCATTCGCTTCGGCAACCTGACGATGACCAATCACCCCATTCATTTGCATGGCTACAGCTTCGAGGTTGCGGGGACGGACGGCGGATGGATTCCCCCTCCGCGCGCTGGCCGGAAGTGACCGCCGATGTCGCGGTCGGCCAGATGCGTGCCATCGAGTTCACGGCGAACCGGCCTGGCGACTGGGCGTTTCACTGTCACAAGTCGCACACACGATGAATGCGATGGGGCATCAGGTTCCAAACCTGATCGGTGTGCCACAGAAAGACCTCGCGAAGCGCATCGGCAAGCTCGTGCCGGACTACATGGCGATGGGCAGTTCGGGCGGTTCGATGGGTGACATGGAAATGCCGCTGCCGGACAACACGCTCCCGATGATGACAGGCACCGGGCCGTTCGGCGTGCTGGAAATGGGCGGCATGTTCACTGTCGTCAAAGTGCGCGAGGGGCTCGGCCGTAAAGACTACCGCGACCCGGGCTGGTTCAAACATCCGGAGGGAAACGTCGCCTACGAGTACACCGGTGAACTGCCGGATGGCCGATTTCGTGGAGAGCCGGACGGGATTCCGGCTGATATCTGTTATTTCAACTGTGGAAAGAACGTGATGAAGAAAGCCATTGCTTTGATTTTAATGGGCTGTGCTGTAGCCGTTTCCGCAACCGCGTATGCGGCCGGCGACACAGCCGACACGAATATGCCAAGCGGCGCGCAACCGGGCGCGGAGGAAAAAAGCAGCATGTCGCATGGCGAAGTGAAGAAAGTGGACACCGCCGCCGGCAAGCTGACCATCAAGCACGGTCCGCTTGAAAATCTCGACATGGAAGCGATGACGATGGTGTTCAAGGTCAGGGGCCCGGCGATGCTGTCCGAGCTAAGGCAATGCTGATTAAGTCCACCGCTTGTGCGCGTCAAGTGTTATAGAGCGCACAAGCAACGAGAAAGGCAAAAGACAATGAAGCAGCAGACGCTCGCGATGGCCGCGGATCAAGGTGCGGGGTTCGAGACTCGCCGCAAACGCACGCGACGCGACGAGTTTCTTGA
>LFJH01000165.1 GCA_001189335.2 Candidatus Paraburkholderia schumanniana | reverse complement strand
GGCGCTATCTCCTATCTCCATAGACCCGTTGCTCGTGCCCATGCAGCAATTTCGGCAGCGGATGTTTGTCGTGCACCTTGGCCGACGTGACCACCGCGCTATGTGCCAGGCCGCTTTGACTATCGACTCCAATGTGCAACTTCATGCCGAAATACCACTGCTTTCCTTTGCGCGTCTGATGCATCTCGGGGTCGCGCGCCTGCTGCTTCATTGTCTTTTGCCTTTCTCGTTGCTTGTGCGCTCTATAACGCTTGACGTGCACAAGCGGTGGACTTAATCAGCATTGCCCTAAGCTATGCCCGCTCGGAAACGCGAAGCTCTCGGGCAGCGGCACCATCGACGCGGCGGGGCGGGCGCGGCGCATCATCGCCTTGAGCGCCTGGTTGAGCAGCCCGCCCGCGCTCGTGACCGCCGCGAATACACCGCCAGCCCGAACCGGCGCGCGAACAGGAGCGCCGCGCACATGAGCACGCACAGCAGCGTGAAGAACCACGGATCGCCGAGATGCGTGAACAGCGCGAACCCGCGCGCGGCCCAGACGGGCGTGCCATCGCGCACGGCGTCGAGCAGGCGCTGATCCGCCGATGAAAACGCCGTGCCGTGCGCGATGCACATCGCGATCGCGATGAACACGGACGCGCCGGCCACGACCGTCGCGAGCGCCGCGAGCCCGACCATCGCGGCGGATGCACGCGGCACTCGCGCCGACCATGTCATGACGCAGCCTGCCGCGAAAGGAACCGCCACGAGCACGATCGCGATGATCGCCATGGTATGGCGTTGCGCGAGCAGCGCGAATTCCGGCATCCGATGGCTCTCCGATGTTGTCCGCCGCGCGCGGGCTCACGGCCCCAGGGCGCGCGCCTCCGTATCGAGCGGCCGCTCCCAGCCGAATGCCTGTACATCCGCGAGGGGTTTGTCCACGGCAAGAACGCCGCAGAGGCCTCCGGGCATCGGCAGTGTGAGGCCTTGCCAGTCCGGCGGACCGTCGCCTTCGCGCGCTTCGCTGAGTTCCGCGCGCGCCCGGCCGATTCGCGCCGCCTCGTTCCAGAGCGCGTTCCGGGCGTCCGCATCGTGAATGCCGGCCGGTTCGACGGTCAATCCCAGCCCTATTCTTGCCGATGCGACCGCCACGACGATCCAGATGCCCATATACGCAACATCGACATGGACCGTGACATCGCCGGCCGGGTTCGTCGCGACGATGCGGTCGTCCGGTTTGTCGTCGATATTCACCGCGTCGGGCGAGCAGCCGAACATGTGCGAGAGCGCAAGGCGCAGCGTCGCGCGCGCGACGCTGAAGCGCCGCCCGAGCGCGGAATTCGGATGCAGGCGCGCACGCCTGCGCTCCGCCACGGAAAGCCAGCTTCCGATGTTGGAGGCGGACGCGAAGCGGAATTCGGTCGGCACGAGCCAGAGACAGACTTCTCCTGGCACGGGCGGCGTCTGGATCTGCGCACGCGCCTTGGCGAGATCGTAGTGATGCCACGCGGCGCCGGTGGCAGGATGCACGGAAATGCGGTTTGTGTCAGGCATGCGTGTCGACGGGGGCCATGGCGCGCGGGGCATGCAAGCCCAAACGCTCCGCATTCAGGGGACAAAACGTCATTTTCTGTTTCAGAACCTTATGAAACGCTTAGGAGATTGAAAGCCACGCGAAATTGGAAACAATGGCGTACGGGTCATCCCCAGGTTGAGGTTTCGTCGGCGGGGCCATGAAAAATCCTCCCTTCCCAGGGCCGGCGCGGGGTCGAGGATCTGGGCGGCAAACGAACGCCGTGTCCCGGCTGGAAAGCGGCGTGAGCCTGAAGCGAAGTCGCCCCCCACGCCCGCAGTGCGGGCGGCGCAAGAATCCCTAAGCGTTTCCTAAGCATTTTTCCACTACCCTTGCGGCTTTCTCAGGCACGACGGACCCGCAAGATGAAGCACACGCTGCCCCGCACCGCCTGGCGGCGTCGTCGAGAGCCATGAGTCCCCGGAGACATGCCATGAGGGTATTGCTGGTCGAAGACGATCGCATGATCGGCGAAACTGTCCAGGACGAACTGAGGGACAGCAGCTACGCCGTCGACTGGGTGCGCGATGGCAAACTCGCGCTGACCAGCCTCACGACGTACGTGTATGACGCGATCCTGCTGGACCTCGGCCTTCCCGGCGCCGATGGCCTCGACGTGCTGCGCGCCGTGCGCCGGGCCCAGAATCCTGTGCCGGTGATCATCATCACCGCACGCGATTCCGTCGAAGACCGTATCCGCGGCCTCGACGAAGGCGCCGACGACTACCTCATCAAGCCGTTCGACATCGCCGAATTGCGCGCGCGCATGCGCGCCGTGATCCGCCGCCGCAGCGGACGGGCCGCACCGGTCATGACCAACGGCGTGCTCACGCTCGATCCGGCCACGCGCGAAGTCACGTCCGGCGAGATCGCCACGCGCCTGTCCAGCCGCGAGTTCGCGCTCCTTCAGGCGCTGATGATCCGCCCGGGCGCGATCCTCTCGCGCGCGGAGCTGGAAGACCGCATCTACGGCTGGAACGAGGAAGTGGAAAGCAACGCCGTCGAGTTCCTCATTCACTCGCTGCGCAAGAAGCTCGGCGCCACCGCGATCAGGAACGTGCGCGGCGTCGGCTGGATGGTCTCGAAGCCATCATGACGCGTTCGCTTCAGTTCAGGCTGTCGGCCTGGCTGTCGACGTTGATCGTCGTGATCGCGGCGGCAGGCGGGATCATCGCGTTCAAGACCGCGTTCCACGAAGCCAACGAGCTGCAGGACGGCCAGTTCCGGCAGGTGGCCGTGCTCGTCACGCCACGGACGCTCCCGCGATGGAGCGCGAGGCGCTCGCTAGGGTCGCCGGCGCGGACGCGGAATCGAAACTCGTCATCCAGACCGTCGGGGAGCGCGCCGCTCGCCCTTGCGTCCGATCTTCCCGAGGGCGTGCAGAACGCAACCGTCGAGGGCACGCAGTGGCGGCTAGTCGTCAAGACGCTCGAAAACGGCACGCGCGTCGTGGTCGGCCAGAAGACCGCCGGCCGCGACGAGATCGCCCGCAACAGCGCGCTCGCCACCGTCATGCCCTTCGCCGCGCTCGCGCCCGTGCTGCTGGCCGCGCTGCATTTCATCGTACGGCGCATGTTCCGGCCGCTTACCGCCCTGTCCGCCGGGCTCGACGAGCGGCCCAAGCACGATCTCTCCGCGCTCCCCGACGAAGCGCTGCCGACCGAGATCGCGCCGTTCGTCGTCGCGATCAACCGGCTGCTCGCGCGCGTGGATGCTTCGGTGGCGCTGCAGCGCTGCTTCGTCGCGGATGCCGCGCACGAGCTGCGCTCGCCGCTGACCGCGCTCTCGCTTCAGGCCGAGCGCCTGAACGCCTCCGAACTGCCCGATTCCGCGCGCGTGCGGCTCGATGCCCTGAGGCGCGGGCTCGCGCGCACGCGCTCGCTGCTGCATCAGCTGCTGACGCTTGCGCGCCTGCAGCAGCGCACGGACGCCGAGACCGTGAAAGTGCGCGTGCTGGACGTCTTTCGCAACGTGCTCGAAGACCTGATGCCGCTCGCGGAAGCGAAGGACATCGACATCGGCGTATCGAGCGCGGACGACGTCTTCGTCCACGCGCCGCAGGCCGATCTCACGATCATGGTGAAGAATCTGGTCGACAACGCGATCCGCTATACGCCCGCGGGCGGGCGCGTCGATCTCGCGACAGGCGTGTCCGGCGCGAAATCGTGGATTCGCGTGGAGGACAGCGGTCCGGGCATCGCGGCCGAGGAGCGCGGGCGCGTGTTCGATCCGTTCTACCGCGTGGTTGGCAGCGACATGGACGGCTCCGGTCTCGGCCTGTCGATCGTCGGCACGATCGCGGCGCGCATGGGCGCGCACATCGAGCTCGCGGATGCGACGCCGAGCGGGCTCGTCGTCACCGTCACGATCTGATGCGACCGTCGTGCGCGTCTCCCGGTCGCGGCGCATGACGAACAGGCGTGTCGCGCGCCGACGCGCTTTCGCTTCTTCTTCACGCTTCACGTGCGCGCCGTTCAATGCGCTATGGAACCTCTGCACAACTCGATTTCAGAGCGCTGGACGTTTTACGCTTCGCATCGTATCGATCGCGACGATGGCCTGCGGGTGATTAGTCAACTTTTGAACCGTGGCGGCCTCGTTTTCTGAGT
>LFJH01000164.1 GCA_001189335.2 Candidatus Paraburkholderia schumanniana | reverse complement strand
AGACTTGTTTGAATACCTCGAAGTGTTTTATAACCGCAGTCGTCGTCATTCGTCGCTCGGCTTCGTATCGCCAGTTCAGTTTCTGCAAGACTGGATCAAGGCTCAGTCGACCAAGGATGCCGCTGCACAACTCGGAACCCGTGGAAGGCGAAAAACCGAGGGAAGCTCAAAATCGGCGAGCAGGAAGCGGGCACTGTCGAAGCAGAGCGCGTCGCCTTTGCACGTCGGCTCCGTCGCCGCGTGCGGATCGAACGGCACGGCGTTCAGATACCACGGCGATGCATTGTCGATGCGCGACATCTCCGCGACCCACACGTTGAAGCCGGGCCCGTCCTTGCGACGCTGGAGGTAGACGACGCTGTCGCGGCCCGAGCCCTTCACGTCGCCATAGAGCGCGCCTTCGTGGCGCGTATCGGTCCAGACGGTCTGCGGTGACGGCGACCAGCGATATTGCGTGGTGAGCATCGCACAGCGACCCGCGTTCAGGATGCCGGCCTTTTCGCCGAGACAGTGGTTGAGCGGCGTGTAGACGAAGCCGAAGTCCCACGGCGTCCAGCGTTGCGCCGCACTCGTCGGGCGGCAGGCCTGCTCGACGAGTCCCGAATCGAGCTCCGCGATGCAGCCGCGCGTGGCGGCGTTGACGAGCTGGGCATCGTTCTTCTCGCCAGGCGCAACGGGGAGCTGCTGCCAGAACCAGTTCTGCGACGGCGCGCCCGAGCACGCCGCGAGCCGTGGCGCCCTGTCTGCACCGGCCGATTCGACGCAGCGGCTCGAATACTCGTTCACGAGCTGGAATGGACGCAACTGGAAGTCGGGGCCCGGATCGTTGGCGTGGGCGAGGCTCCAGTAGCGTCGCGCGACCCAGCTGCCATCCCACATGTATTCGCCGAAGACGTGCCCCGCGTCGTTGCCGTCGATGGCGAAGTAGCTGCCGACGACGTCGCGCTTCTTCAGCGTCTCGTCTCGGCGGCGGTGAGGTTCTTGGGGAGTCCGCCGGTCGGATAGGTCACGTGATAGCCGATCGGCACGTTGCGCTTCAGGCTCTGCGCGACGACGCGGGTGATGCGCGCCGCGTAGATGTGGTCCGGATGCTCCATGAACGCGACCGTGTCCGGATTGAGCGTGTAGATTTCCGTGGCGGGCGTGAGGATTTCGCGCAGCGTGGCGCTGAGCGACGCCCGATCGTAGCTGGTCGCGCCCGTGCCGTCGGCGTTCATCGGATAGATGGTGAGGGTCTGCTCGCGATCCCAGAGCAGCCCGAGCGGCACCTTGCCGCCGCGCACGTGCCCGCCCAGCAGGCGCAGTTCGAGCAGCTTCACTTTGGGCTGCTGTCGAAGCACCAGTTGATGGACCGGCTTGCCGGCGAACGTGGCCGTCGTCTCGTCCCATTGATCGGGCACGCCCGCCATGCGCGCGTAGGCCAGCTTTGTGCCGGTTTCGCGCAACGCGACGTAGTCGAACTTCGCGTCGTTCGCACCGCCGATCAGATGGACGACAGTCACGCACCAGCCGGCTTCGAGCTTGTCGCTGATGCCGGGATTCACGAAGAGCAGGTCATCGTCGAGATGCGCGACGACGGTGACGAGCGTGCCGGCGTGGCAGTCGGCGGGAGGTGTGGAAGCGTGCGCGCGGATCGGCAACAGGGTGAAGAGCAGGGCCCAGGCGAATGACCGCCAGGCGGCCCAAGTCAGATCCACCGATAGGCTTCTGCGCATGCTTTCCTCGTAAGCGCCGCTGGCGCACCGTTGGTTCACAGGATAAAGCAGGAGAATGCGCCGGCGATGCATGGCAGGTCGGTGGTCGAACGAACATGTCTGAGGGAAGTTGGCGGGCAACTGCTTTCTGCTGCGCGAATCAGTCGATGGTGTGAGGCAGGGCATTCGGACCCTTCTGATTCGAACGGCGGGCTGGTCCGCCTATTCTCTTGCATGTAGTCGAGGTTCTCTCTGTCCTCGCTACGTCTCTCAAGGATGTTTGCCCGCTTCGCGCGGGGCTTTTTTTGTTCACCGCGGATCACCGGGCAACAAAAAACCCGCGATGCTTGCGCGATCGCGGGTTCAGCGGGGTGTTTTGGTGGAGGCGGCGGGAATCGAACCCGCGTCCAGAAGCGCTCTACGACCAGTTCTACATACTTAGTTCTGTCTTTTGATTTAACCGCAACGACGCGGACAAACACGCTGCGTTACGGCGATTCACTGGATTTTCGACTCTGGCGTCGTGACGCCACCAGAGCTTATCTGACGTATATGACCTCTCGTGGTATTGCTATCCTAACCCGTCAGCGAATTAGTGAGAGGACGGCTAGCCCTTAGGCTGCCAGTGCGAACGTATCGTCGTTTGCAGTTACGTTTTTCCCATTGATTAACGAGGTGACGGGTCCTCGGTATGCCCTGACCGCTTCACAACCCCTGTCGAAACCAGGTCGCCCCCGAAGCGGAACTGAAATTATCCCACGAAACGCCATATGAGGCGAACGGCGACGTTTTCAAGAGGCGGCGTCAGCCGATGTCCCGCAAAAGCTGCTGCAGCTCCTCCGGCGAATCCACGACGTGATTGGCGTGCCAGCGGCGCGGCGGAATGTCGTCGCCGCAATAGCCATAGGCGGCGGCCACCGTGATCATGCCGGCCGCGAAACCGGCCTGCACGTCGCGCAGATCGTCTCCGACATAGACAATGCGCTCCGGCGCGACATCCAGCAACTCGGCCGCGTGAAGAAGCGGGGCCGGATGCGGTTTCGAGTGCGGGGTCGTGTCGCCGCAGACGAGACAGCCCGCGCGTGTATCGAGACCGAGCAAGGCGATGAGCGGTTCCGACAGCCGCGTCACCTTGTTCGTGACGATCCCCCAGCGCACGCCGCGCGCGTCCAGCTGGTCGAGCAGCTCGGCGATACCCGGAAAGAGCGTCGTCTCGATGCACAGATCCGCCTCGTAGTTGGCGAGAAATTCCTCGCGCATCGCCGCGAAGTCGTGATGCTCCGGCCCGATCTCGAACGCGCTGCCGAGCAATCCGCGCGCACCCGCCGAGGCGAATGGCCGCAGCAATTCCAGCGGCCGCATCTCGAGACCGCGGTCGTGGCGCATCTTGTTCACCGCCGCGACGAGATCGGGCGCGGTATCGGCGATGGTGCCGTCGAGATCGAACAACACCGCCTGACACAGCCGGAGGCCGTCGCCTTCGGCAAGACGCTGCGGCAGGGGAGTCGGATCTTCCGGAAAGGGCTTGGTGTCGATGGTGCCCGTGGACAGGGGATCTTCGTTGATCATGGCGTCAGGCTTCGCGGCGGCAAGCCATCATGTAGTTGATGCTCGTGTCGTTCGACAGGCTGAAGTGCTTCGAGATCGAGCGATAGGTGATGCCCTTGATATCCACCGGCAAAAGCGACGCGGCGCGCGCGAACGTGGCGAGCTCCGACGGCTTGATGAAGCGCGCGTAATCGTGAGTGCCGCGAGGCAGCATGCGCGCGATGTATTCCGCGCCGATGACAGCGAACAGATACGCCTTGGCGTTGCGGTTCAGCGTGGAGAAGAACACCCAGCCGCCCGGCTTGACGAGCGCCGCGCAGGCCGCCACGGTGCCCGCGGGATTCGGCACGTGTTCGAGCATCTCCATGCAGGTGACGACGTCGTAGGAACCCGGTTCGCGTGCCGCCAGGGCTTCCGCCGAAATCTCCTCGTACGCGACTTCGACGCCGCTCTCGAGACTGTGCAGATCGGCGACGCCGAGCGCGCTCGACGACAGGTCGACGCCCTTCACATTCGCGCCACGCGCCGCCATCGATTCGGACAGGATGCCGCCGCCACAGCCGATGTCCAGAACACGCTTGCTCATCAGGTGAGCGTGCGCATCGATCCAGTCGAGCCGTACCGGATTCAGTTCGTGCAGCGGCTTGAACTCGGCGTTCGGGTCCCACCAGCGATGCGCGAGCTCGCTGAATTTCTGCAGTTCGTGGGGATCGACATTGGTCATGTTGGGAAGTGCCTTGGTTGAGTCGTGGATTGCTTGATTATCGCGCGTGCTTATCGCGCTTGGTTATCGACTACGACCGAGTAATATAGGCGCCGCAAGGCACGGGCAAAAAACGGAATTGTCGGAAGCCGTGCAGAACGTCGAATAGTCAGCGGGCGCAGCCAGCGCACCGGATATAAAAAACCCCCGCCGAGGCGGGGGGGGG
>LFJH01000163.1 GCA_001189335.2 Candidatus Paraburkholderia schumanniana | reverse complement strand
GAGTACGTTTCGTTGAAAGATCCAGACCAAGACCAAGTTGTGTCATCGAAGATGTCCTTGAATTTCTCTTCTTTCCAGGATAGTCCAATCAGGTGCCAGGATCGGGAGTTTGGCAGAGGTTCCCAAGTTCCGCGAGTCGTTCCGTCCTTTCGCGCCGATCGTGCTGAAGGAGCGCGCATCCGACTACTTCGACATCGACGCCGATAGCCCCTACATGCTGCTGGTCGCGCCGTGAAGGAAGCGCGCCGCGTCACGCCGAAGGAAGCGGCGGACCCGGAAGACATGCTCGAGATCGTAAATGCCGTGCGCAGCGACGTACCCGCGATCACGCACGTCGACTACAGCGCGCGCGTCCAGACCGTGACGCAGGACGTGAACCCGCGCATGTTTTCCGTGCTGAGGGCCTTCGACGAGCTGACCGGCTGCCCGGCGGTGCTCGTCAACACATCGTTCAACGTGCGCGGCGAGCCCATCGTGTGCACGCCCGAGGACACCTATCGCTGCTTCATGAGAACGGAGATCGACGCGCTCGTGCTGGGGGATTACATCCTCTATCGCGAGGAGCAGGCCGCCGTCGAAATGGATGAATCCTGGAAGAAGGAGTATGAACTTGACTGATGCCGACCTGAACCGATTCTTCGCGTCGCACCTCGCGAACCTGAAGCCCGAGGTTCAGGGCTTCATCCCGAACGCATTCAACGCGAACTGCGACTCCTACCTGCAGGACGTATTCGAACCCGAGCCGATCGTGAGCCAGATAGACATGATCACGTCGCTCGTCGAGATCTGGAAGCGTCAGGGGCTCGATTCGCTCGCGGCGCTGGAGCGTGAGTTCCGCCATATCGCGAAGAAATTGCGCGCGCGACCGACCAGGAGACCCAGCAGGTCTCGAACTTCATCTACGCGATGTATTGAATCGACACGCCGGCAAGCAAGGGGCCGCGCGGCAACGCGGCCCCTTGCTCTTTAGCTGCGCGCCGCCTGACCCGGAGCCGATTCACGCTGATTGCGCAGCCGGCTGTGCCGTATGCCGTATACGAAGTAGATCACGACGCCGATCGCCATCCAAACGACGAGCCGTATCCATGTGTCGGCGGGCAGGCCGGACATCAGGAACAGCGCGGAGAGGGCGCCGAGCGGCGCGACGATGAACACGGCAGGCGTCCTGAATGCGCGTTTGAGATCCGGCTGTGTGATGCGCAGCACGAGCACGCCGATGCACACGATGACGAACGCGAACAAGGTGCCGATGCTCACCAGCTCGCCGACGAGCCCGATCGGCAGCAATCCCGCGAGAATCATCACGATGATGCCTGTGATGATCGTCGTGATGTAGGGCGTATGAAAGCGCGGGTGGATCTTCGACGCGAATGGCGGCAGGAATCCGTCCTTCGCCATCGAATAGAAGATGCGCGGTTGCGAGAGCAGCAGCACGAGGACGACCGACGTGAGGCCGAAAATCGCGCCGAGCTTCACGATCGGCGAAAGCCAGCGCATGCCGATCGCATCGACGCCAACTGCGATCGGGTCCGACACGTTGAGCTGGTCGTAAGACACGATGCCCGTCAGCACATAGGACACGAGCACATAAAGAATCGTGCAGATCGTGAGCGAGCCCAGCAGGCCGATCGGCATGTCGCGTCTGGGGTTGCGCGTCTCCTGCGCGACGCACGACACCGAATCGAAACCGATATAGGCAAAGAACACCACTGCCGCGCCGCGCAGCACGCCGCTCATGCCGAACACGCCGGACTCGCCGGTATTGGGCGGGATGAACGCGCCGGTCGGGTTGTTCGCCGTGACCCAGTGGCCCGGATCGACATAGGCGATGCCCGCGCCGATGAAGGCCAGCACGATCAGCACCTTGATCACCACGATGATGCTGTTTACGCGCGCCGACTCGCGGATGCCGATGACGAGTAGGATCGTGATGAGCCCGACGATCACCATCGCGGGCACGTTGAGCACCGCGCCCGCATGACTCCAGCCGTGGCCCGGCTCGTAGGCGAAGGGCGCTTTCGAGAGCTGCGCGGGGATGTCGATGCCGAGCGAGTGCAGGAAGCTCACGACATAGCCGGACCAGCCGATCGCAACCGTCGTCGCGCCGACCGCATATTCGAGTATGAGGTCCCAGCCGATGAGCCAGGCGATCAGCTCGCCCATCGTCGCATAGGCATAGGTGTAGGCGCTGCCCGAGACCGGTACGGTGGAGGCCATTTCCGCATAGCACAGGCCGGCGAGTGTGCAAACGATTGCCCCGAGCACGAACGAGATGACGATGGCGGGCCCGGCGTTGGTCGCCGCCGCATGGCCGGTCAGCACGAAGATGCCTGCGCCGATGATGCAGCCTATGCCGAGCATGACGACATCGAGCGCGGTGAGCGTGCGTTTCAGCGCGTGTGCGCCGTGCTCCTGCAGCACTTCTTCAGTCTCGGCTGCTTCGCTTTGCAGCGTCGCGATGGATTTTCTTTGCATGACGGTCACGATCGCCTCCTGTGCGGCGGCAGCGCGGCCGCGCCCGATGGCGCAGCGAAGTCTGTCGCCCGTTCGAGTGCGGGTTGCTCCACGTTCCTGCCGCTTCACGTCTGCACGCGCGTTTGGACATATTACCATTTCATGATAGCAGATTTTGCGGGTGAATTCGAGGAGCACTCCGTGCGAAAGGCATGCGGCGCTGGCGTCACGCCGGTTTGCCGGATGAACGCACGTTCACGGTCTGCGACCGGCAGCACGAAATGTGCCGTCCGGCGTCGAACGCCGTTTCGGCCGGGCGGCGCAAGGCCACACGGCTCACGAGGACTTTCCCGCAATCGAACACGCGTGATGCACGGCGCACTATAATCGGCTTGAAAGTACGTTTTCGGCCCGGCAACCGTTCCTTTCCCGACATGCGGAACGTTCACCGGTTCTTTCCTTACGCGGAGAATTGATATGGCTATACGCATTGGTGATGAAGCCCCCGATTTCACGGCAGAAACGACTGAAGGCACGATCCGCTTTCACGAGTGGATCGGCGATCAATGGGCGATCTTGTTCTCGCATCCGAAGGACTTCACGCCTGTCTGCACGACCGAGCTCGGCTACATGGCAAAGCTCAAGCCCGAGTTCGCGAAGCGCAACACGAAGATCATCGGCCTGTCCATCGACCCGGTGACGAATCACTCCCAGTGGGCGAAGGATATCGAGGAAACGCAGGGCACCGCGGTCAATTATCCGATGATCGGCGACGCGGATCTCAATGTCGCGAAGCTCTACGACATGATTCACCCGAACGCGAGCGGCGGCAGCCCGCGCACCGCAAACGACAACGCGACGATCCGCGCCGTGTTCCTCATCGGTCCGGATAAAAAGGTCAAGGCGACCTTCACATATCCGATGAGCGCGGGCCGCAACTTCGACGAAGCGCTGCGTCTGCTCGATGCGCTGCAACTGAACGCGAAGCATTCGGTCGCGACGCCGGTGAACTGGCGTCCGGGCGATGACGTGATCATCCCGACATCGGTTTCCGATGAGAATGCGAAGAAGAAGTATCCGGAAGGCTTCAAGACGCTGAAGCCCTATCTGCGCACGGTGGCGCAGCCCAAGTAAATCGCGATTCTCAGGCGATCAGCCATGACCGGAGCGGCGTTCCGGCGACGTATCCATTTCGCCCGGCCGGTGCAGCATCTTGTCCACTTCGCCCGCGTGCATTTCCTCGACCTGGATCATCTGCCGCGCATATTCCTCAAGCGCCACCGAGCGATCCTGGACGAGTGTCAGCAAATCGCGATACAGATCGAGCGTGACTTGCTCCGCCTGCAACGATTCGCGCAGGATCGTCACGATATCGAACGTGTGATTGTCGAGGAACGGGCCGATTTCCAGCGACGGATACGCGCCCAGCGTCGTGATCCATTCGCCGGCCTGATGCGCGTGCATCAGCGATTCATCGGCCTGTGCACGCAGCCATGACACGATCGGAATGCGGCCGAAGCCGAACACGAGAAACGAATAGTGGGTGTAACGCACGACGCCGCCAGTTCGGACTCGAGAATCCTGTTCAGGACGTCGACGACTTTTTCCTTTTCGAGCTCTGCCATTCTTGCCTCCGGATTTCCAACGCCTAGGACAACGCTGAACAAGCCGTTGTATTCATCGATTCGGTCGCAAACAGAGGCGGGGTCATCGTGAGTAAAGCTTTGCGCCTGCATTTCTTGCCCACCTGGGCGTTGCGCACGGGCCTGCGGCCCGCTTTT
>LFJH01000162.1 GCA_001189335.2 Candidatus Paraburkholderia schumanniana | reverse complement strand
TCGTGCGCCGTGGAAAACGCGTGAGTCAGTCGAACTGGCGACGCTGGAATGGGTGGCATGGTTCAATCATCATCGGCGGATGGAGCCGCTCGGCTATATCCCACCCGTAGAAGCTGAGGCAAACTACCACCGGCGACTCAGCAGTAGTGCTGCTGTGCCAGTATCAACTTAAACCAACCAGCCTCCACGATTCTCGGGGCGGGTCATAGATTCTTGTCGCCTTCCGGAGCGACGGGGGTGGCAAAACCTTCACGTTAGAAACTTTTGGAACTGCACAACCGATCCCTCGGCTGCACAGATGGGCTTTCGCGCCATCCCCGCTTGTGTCCTAAGCGGGGAGCCTTTGTCGCGTTTTTAAGAGGTGCGACTTCCTCCTGACTCTCGGTTAGCGCCCTAAGCGCGTCCCGAACGAATCTGTTTCCCCCCCATCCCTTCCCTTGCAGCCTCCGAACCCGTGATGGGGTTCGAGCAAGTTGCCAGATACCCGGCCCGGCTCCGATACGCCTCAACGGGCGCTCGAAAACGGGTAGGTCAGCTTCCATGCGTTTCGCACGAAGCCGCGTCCAGCGGAATGAGAGTCATCGGAATGACTAGAAGCGCACGCGCTTCGCGCCAGTGGATACCGCCCGTGTAGGTTAGGCGGCTGGCGGGCTGCTCCAGTCGGAGCGATCACACATTTTGGGTCGGTGGTGTGTACCGATTCCGTATTGCGAGAAAGTCGCACCGTACGCTTCCTGACGGAATGTAAGCGGCGCGAGCTTTTGTTGTGCTAGAGGCTTCCAGTGCTGACGTTGACGCTGATCGCACGCTCGATGCGTGACGCTTGCCGGACCAACCCGGCACTATTCGCGCAGGAGGTCATCGTGCGATCAGGGGTCGTTGTCGAGATGAAAGGTTCTAGCGGGGCGATGCCAGGCGTCGCTGATTTGCGAGCCGCGTGAATCCGCGAGGGATCCACGAATTGTGTTTTGCCCGAGCGATCCTCATCGGATTTCGGGCGAGGCGAATGCCTCGACTTTCCTGCTTTTGGACGCATTGCGCGTCCGGTTCCGACGCGGCCTACGTGTTCGCGTCGGTGGCTAGATGCGGCCCAGCTGCCGATCAACGCACCATGCGGTGCTATCGATGGTTGGCAGATTAGATAGGTAAACGGTTCTTGTCAAGAATCCAAATCGCTTCACTACCTCTTTACCTTTTACACAAATTCCCGAACTCCCTTGTGCTCATGTGTCTCACGCCACATGGCAGGACTTTACAATACCTTTTGCAACTCAACAGAAAAACGGTAGGGCGGTTCACGAGGTTGATCTATCATCCTGCCGATCGCACCGACAACCATCTGAAAGTGCGGCCACGTCTGGCCCATAAGTGGCCAATCTGTGGCCCGGACTCCCATCTTTTCACGCTCCCGCCCGTCGTCAAATCCGCGCAGCCGGCCAGCTATTGGCCGGATATGGGCCACATCTCACCAGAGCGTGGCCGACTTCTTGAATTACTTCTTTACAAGAAGTATATTAGCCAATATGTTTTGCGTACTTCTTGTGGAGAACCTATATGAGCATGAGCAAGGCAACCCCGCCCATCGTTCGTGCCATCGACGTCGGCTACGGCAACACCAAGTACACGACCTCGCAGCGTGACATCGACAAAGACGCCCAAATCGGTCTGTTCCCTTCGCTCGCACCGCGAGCCACCCAATCGGATTTCACCAGCGGCCTCATGAGCAAGGCCGATCGCATCGTCGTCACGGTCGACGGCGAAAGCTATGCCGTAGGCGCCAATGCCCTCGCGGAATCAAAGGGCATCTACAAACGTGAGGTCGCCGTGGCCTACTCGACTACCCGCATCTATCGAGCACTCTTCCTCGGAGCTCTTCAGAAGATGCGCCTGCAGGCTGTCGATTACATGGTGGTGGGTCTTCCGCTGACCACTTACGATCGCTACGCCGACGAACTCAAGGGCCTCCTGACCGGCGTTCACGAAGTTCCGAATCCGTGCAGCCGGACCAGATTCTCAAAGTCGATGTGCGTCGCGTCGAGTGAAGGTCTTCCCGCAGCCGAGCGACGCTTTCTACAACTACGCGGTCCCGCGCAAACTTCTGGAATCGATGCAGTACCAAACGAATCTGGTCATCGACACCGGATACGGCACCCTCGACTGGTTCGTCACCGAGGGCGCCCGCCCCCTGACCGGCCGTTGCAGCGCCACGCCAAAGTCCGTATGGGCCGTGATCAGCGCAGTGGCCGAGCACATTGCTCCGGATCTCACGCTGAATCCGCGAACGATGCAGCGGATCGACAACGCTCTTCGCGTCAAGACTCCGCTCAATATCAATGGCCGGCAGGTGGATATCACGCCGATGCGCCTGATCGTGACGCAGATCGTCGAAGACGCGATCAACGAAATGCTGCTGTCGATCGGAAACATTTCCGACATCGACAACATCCTGATCACCGGTGGCGGCACGCACCTGTTCGCGGACTATGTGAAGAAGGAACTGGGCAAATCACACAGCCAGATCCATACCGACGTGGATCCTGTCTACAGCAACGTCCGCGGGTTTCAATACGCCGGCGAATTCTGGGCGACGCGAGACGCGAGCACCCGTGCCGCAGCCTGAGGGACCCGACCATGGCACGCCCACCTTCCGCCATGCGGATGCGGATCACGGTTCCCACGCACCACGCCGTTCTCCGCCATATGGAACGCCTCGAAGAAGGCTCCGACGCAAATGCCGAGCTTCTTCGTCTCGCCGAGCTCGGCGCCCACCTCGAGGAATTGCATGGGCCGATCAAGTCGGTCGCAGATATCGTCAAGCTGATTCACTCGAGAGACACTGCCGCAGTGGTGCCGATGCCGCTAGCTCAACCGACCACCGCGGCGCGAGTCGAGCCGCGACGCGAGGTTCAAAGCGTTGATACCGCTGAACCCGCAGCGCCGAAAGCTGCGGGTTCACAGCCCGTTCCGCCAGCCGCGGCCCCCTCCCCCGCCGAACCGACTGGCGGCCTTGTGGTTGACGCATCCCAGGCCGCGCTCGCGTGGCTGCCGGACTAAAACATGTGCGAATACGCGCAATTCGACCGCCGGAGCGTTCCGGCTCAACTGCGCGGCAACGGCGATGGCCGCGCCGATCTGTACGATCTGTTCCTGCGTATGGAGGGGGTGAAGAACGGTCTGATCGAGCGAAACGGTGAGGTGGTCGACACCTACTCCGCTGCGATGTCGGGCACGAAGCTGACGCCGGCGCTCGCGTGGCTGGTGGTTCGCCTGAACCGTCTGCTGGGGTGGATCGACAACCTCAATGCAAAGCTATCGACGGTTGCCGCGAAGTACGACATCGAGCCGTCGGACTCCGACGACTCGCGCGGCCGCGGCATCCGATCCACTTTCCACCCAGGGGGCTCGCTTTGCACGCCAGCATTCGCGTCAGTCGTCGGCTTGCGGGGCTGATGTCCGGGGCGGCTTTTGTACTGCTGACCGCAGCGCAATCCGCCCGGGCAGACTGCTTCGATAACGCCGCCACCTATCAATCGGTGAACCCGAACGTCCTTCGGGCGATCGCGTAGTATGAATCCAAGGGCGACCCCCACAGCCGTACATCGCAACACCAATGGTTCGATCGACGTGGGCGAATTGCAGATTAACTCGATTCACTTCCCGGAGCTCGCGGCTTATGGGGTGAGCCCATCGTCGCTGCAGGACCAGTGCGTCAACATCTACGTTGCCGCCTGGCAGCTCAAGCAGAAGATGGTCAAGTACGGGAACACGTGGGCAGCCATCGGTTCGTACCATTCAAAAACGCCGCGTTACCGCGATCAGTACGCGACGGCGATTCAGCGAATTCTGATGGCGTGGGGACTCATGCCCCCGGCTAACGCGCCAGCGCGGCGCGGCCAGACTGGCCGTCCCCTTACAGCGGATCAATCAACAGAACGTGGGCATCTTCTGTGTATTCCAGCGGAGGCGTCGGCGCCGGCGCCTTCTTCGACGCCTTCATCATGTTGACCAGCTCGCGCAACAGCATGTCCTTCGCGCGAGCGGTCACGTCATCCACTGAGCCACCCTCCACGCGTAGGTGCGGAAAGTCGATGAACTCCAGCGTTGTCCCGTATGCCTCGCTCCCAACGATTGCGGGGTAGGGATCGAGCAATCGTCAAGACTGGTGTACGCAGGTCGGACGGCGTGATCAGGCGGCCAGCGATTGAGGAGCCGGTGTGCTTTCAATCACCGGGGTTCCGTCCTTGAAGGGGATACCCTTCAGAAGCGCCTC
>LFJH01000161.1 GCA_001189335.2 Candidatus Paraburkholderia schumanniana | reverse complement strand
GAAGATGTGTAAAAGACCCAGCCGAAGAGCCGCGCGAGTGCGGCATCGGCCCCCTCGGGCGCGGCCGCGGCAGCGGCCCCCCGGCCGGCCGCGGACGAATGGGCGCCCGCCTCGAGCACGGGCAGCACCGGCGGCGCCGCTTCGACCATGCCCTCGCCCGACGAATACTCGCCATTCGGCGGCCCGACCGCTCCGCTGCCGACTGCGCCGTACGTCGCACCGAAAACGCAGCCCTAAGTATCCGGGCCTGCGCGCACGGCACGTTAAGCTGTCGCCTCGCGTCGGCCTTACCGGACGCGCTTGCCTTCGCGGTTGACTGTTTGCAATCACCACACGAGGATCGATCCTTCATGAAATTCCCGATGTTGGCGCTGTCGAGCGCAGCCCTGATCGCGAGCGCGCCGGCGTTCGCCCAGCCGAACGCGCAGGCCGCGCACCCCACCGTGCTCTTCAAGACCACGCAAGGCGACATCAAGGTCGAGCTGTATCCCGAGAAGGCGCCCAAGACGGTCGCGAACTTTCTGGACTACGTGAAGTTCGGTCAGTACAGCGGCACGATCTTCTATCGCGTGATTCCGGGCTTCATGATCCAGGGCGGCGGCTACAGCACGAGCTTCGCCGAAAAGCCGACGCGCGCGCCGATCCCGCTCGAGAGCAAGAATGGCCTGAAGAACGTCACGGACACGATCGCGATGGCGCGCACCAGCGACCCGAACTCGGCCACCGCCCAGTTCTTCACCAATACGGTCGATAATGCGGGTCTCGACTACCCGAGGATGGCAACGGCTATGCCGTGTTCGGCAAGGTCGTCGCGGGCACGGACGTCGTGAAGAAGATCGAAGGCAGCCCGACCACCACGCGCGGCCCGATGCAGAACGTGCCGCAGAAGCCGACCGTCATCGAGTCGGCCAGCGTGGTCCCGCAGTAATCCGGAGCGCATGTCGCGCACCTGGCGCGGCGCCGCGCCGGGGATCAATCAAACATATTGGGGAGAACATCATCATGGTCGAACTGCATACGAACCACGGCGTCATCAAGCTCGAACTCGACGCCGAGAAGGCGCCGAAGACCGTCGAGAACTTCCTCAACTACGTGAAGAAGGGTCATTACGACAACACCGTGTTCCACCGCGTGATCGACGGCTTCATGATCCAGGGCGGCGGCTTCGAGCCGGGCATGAAGCAGAAGCCGACCGACGCGCCGATCAACAACGAAGCCAACAACGGCCTGACGAACGACAACGGCACGATCGCGATGGCGCGCACCAACGATCCGCACTCGGCGACCGCGCAGTTCTTCATCAACGTGAAGGACAACGACTTCCTGAACCACTCGTCGCCGACGCCGCAAGGCTGGGGCTATACCGTGTTCGGCAAGGTCGTCGAGGGTATGGACGTGGTCGAGAAGATCAAGAAGGTCAAGACGGGTTCGAAGGGCTTCCACCAGGACGTGCCGGTCGACGACGTGGTGATCGAGAAGGCCGTCGTGGTCTGATCGCGGTCATCGCATGATCGATACGAAAGCTTCTTTCGATCGCGAAGCAGCGGGCGCAGCAAAACACGCGCGCCCGCTGTTTTTCATTTCCGACCTGCATCTTTCCGAAGCGATTCCGCGGACGGTCGCCGCATTCGAGCACTTCATCGAGGTCACGGCGAACGAGGCGGACTCTGTTTTCATTCTCGGCGACCTGTTCGAGTTCTGGATCGGTGACGACATCCTCGACGCCCCCGCAACCGACGCGCGCGCGGCCTTCGCTCGCCGCATGGCGCGTGTCATGCATACGCTCTCGGAGCGCGGCATCGGCCTCTACGTCATGCACGGCAACCGCGACGTCCTGCTGGGCCCGCGCTTCATGAAGGACGCCGGCGCGATGCTCCTGCCCGACCCCTTCGTGATCACCGCATTCGGCAAGCGCCTCGTGCTCGCGCACGGTGACGGGCTCTGCACGGCGGATCGCATGTATCAGCACTTTCGCGCCGTGGCCCGCAGCCGCTTCGCGCAGCGTCTGTTTCTCGGCTTGCCGCTGAATACGCGTCTCGGGATCGGCCAGCGCATGCGCGCGAAGAGCGAGGGTGCGCGCATGACGCGCACGTCGGCGAAATACGACGTGACAAAGAAGGCCGTGTCCGAGCTGTTCATCGGCAGCCATACGCATACGCTGATTCACGGCCACACGCACCGGCCAGCGATGCATCGCGAAGTCGAAGGCGTGCGCTGGGTCCTGCCCGACTGGGAGCTGGACACGGCATCGCCGCGCGGCGGCTATCTGCGTCTCGACGAGAACGGCCTGCGCCCGCAGCCGCTCTGATGCCCTAGCGCTCGACCGGCGCTGTGCGCTCCTCGGTCGCCTTGCCATCCTTCGACGTGCAGAGGCGTTTCAGATCGATGAGCGCGGCGCCATCGACGGCGTTCAACGCCTCCACCCGCGCGCCGAGCCGCTCGAGCGCCGCGACGATCTCGTCGATGCGCTGCGTCTGCGTCGATGCGTGGTCGATCAGGCCGTGGATCGCGAGCGACACCGGATCGTCCGCGTTCGGTGTGATGCCGTAGGCGCAGAAGCCGCTCTTCGCGGGCGCATCGGCCTTTTTCTTCTCGACGGCCGGCATCACGATGCACGCCGGATTGCCGACCGCCGTCCCGCCCGCGGGCACCGGCTTCACGACCACGGCATTCGAGCCGATCTTCGCCTCCGCGCCGACCGTGAAGCCGCCGAGCACCTTCGCGCCCGCGCCCACGATCACGCCGCGCTCGAGCGTCGGATGGCGCTTGGCGCCGCGCGCGAGCGAGGTCCCGCCGAGCGTCACGCCCTGGTAGATCGTGCAGTCGTCGCCGATTTCGGCCGTCTCGCCAATCACGACGCCCATGCCATGATCGATGAACACGCGCCGCCCGAGCGTCGCGCCCGGATGGATTTCGATGCCCGTCAGAAAGCGCGCGAACTGCGACACGAAGCGCGCGAGCCAGCGCCATTGCGCGCGCCAGCAGGCGTGGGCGACGCGATGCAGCACGATCGCGTGCAGGCCGGGATAACACGTGACGACTTCCCAGGCGCTGCGGGCAGCGGGATCGCGCTCGCGGATGGCGGCGATGTCTTCGCGAAGTCGGTCGAACATGGCGGTGTCTCAGATAGCGCAACGAAGTTGCATGAAACCGGACCCGGGCGCTGAAGCGCCCACTCCGGTCCAAGGGGACGGGCGTGCTTTGCCGCGTGCCGTGCCCGAGGCGAGCCCAAGATGAAGCAAGCCCTAAAGCACAGAACGCGCAAAGCTTATATCGGTTTTGGCCGATTGTAGGCCGAGCGCGCGGAGTCTGCCCGATGCCCACGACGGCAGCGAGGTCGCTGCGATCAGTCGAATGAGAGCACGCGCGTTCAGTCTTTTTTGGATCGCAGCAGAATGTGCTTTGCGATGCCGCGCAGGATATTGACCTCTTCACGCTCCAGTCCGGCGCGCGCGAAGAGCCGCCGTACGCGCGACATCAGCTTCTTCGGATGGGCGGGATCGAGGAAGTCCAGCGCGACGAGCGCCTTTTCGAGATGCGCGTACATACCCTCGATTTCCTCGCTGGATGCGCTCTGCCCCGCCGCTCCCACGACGGCGAGCGCGCTTGCGGGCGCCTGGAATGCGAGCCGCAGTTCGTAGGCGAGCACCTGAACCGCCTGAGCGAGGTTGAGCGAACTGTAGGCGGGATTGGCCGGAACATGCGCGAGCGCGCTGCAGCGCTCGACATCCGCGTTGGACAGCCCGGTGCGCTCGTTGCCGAACACGAGCGCGATGTCGCCGTGACGCACATATTCATGCGCGCGCTCGGCCAGCACGCGCGGCGCCATCTGCGGCGGGCCGTACTCGCGCATGCGCGCGGTGAGCGCGACCGACCAGCGTGCGCCGACGAGCGCATCCGCGAGCGTGTCGACGACATGGGCGGAGGCGAGCACGTCGTCGGCGCCGGAGGCCATCGCGATGGCTTCGGGTTCGTTCTTGACGTCGGGAATGCGCGGCGCGACGAGGACGAGCCGCGTGAAGCCCATTGTCTTGAGCGCGCGCGCGGCCGCGCCGACATTGCCCGGATGGCTCGGCTCGACGAGGATGAAGCACGTAGACGTGAAGCCGCCGACGGGCGCGGAAAGATCGTTGGGTTCCAAGGCTCGGATCGTGCAGAGGATTGACGGAAGTGCGAGCCCGATATGTTAAGGCAATGCTGATTAAGTCTACCGCTTGTGCGCGTCAAGCGTTATAGAGCGCACAAGCAACGAGAAAGGCAAAAGACAATGAAGCAGCAGACGCTCGCGATGGCCGCGGATCAAGGTGCGGGG
>LFJH01000160.1 GCA_001189335.2 Candidatus Paraburkholderia schumanniana | reverse complement strand
CGAGTACGTTTCGTTGAAAGATCCAGATCAAGACCAAGTTGTGTCATCGAAGATGTCCTTGAATTTCTCTTCTTTCCAGGATAGTCCAATCAGGTGCCAGGATCGGAAGTTTGGCAGAGGTTCCCTATAACGCTTGACGCGCACAAGCGGTCGACTTAATCAGCATTGCCTTAAAGCCTTCAGGCGATTCACGACGTTCTCCAGAAGTTCGCTGAGTCGATGGCTATTACGGAAATCCAAGCTTCGGTGTTGACCCGACACGGCGCATCTTTCAACGCTATGCCAGTTGCGGTGGAAATTCAATTACACCACCCGGCCCGTATTTTTCTGCGTGTTACCCAGTAATAAAGTGTCGTAGTTCTAAGCGCGCAGCACGGTGATTCCGGCTTTCTCGATCGGCTCCACGAGCTTCGCATCGGCGGCGTCTTCGACGATGATCGTCTGCGCCAGCTCGATGCCGCCGATCCGGTACGCCGACGCTGCATTGAGCTTCGCCGCCGATGCCAGCACGACCGTTTCCGCCGCGCGCGCCGCGAGCGCCCGCTTGATGTGCGCTTCCTCGAAATCGCTGGTGGTGAGGCCAGCCGTCGGATGGACGCCGGTCACGCCCATGAAATAGATGTCGGCGTGGATGTGTGATATGGCTTCGACGGCGGCGGCGCCCACGGTGACGATCGAATGTTTGTAGAGCCTTCCGCCGATCAGCACGACTTCGAGCGACGCGTGCTCCGCCAGCGCGACCGCGACGCTCGGACTGTACGTAACGATGGTGGCGCTCAGATTCGCGGGAAGCTGACGCACGAGCAGTGCGGACGTGGTGCCGCCATCGACGATCACGACCTGCCTCGGCGCGATCATCTCCGCGGCCTTGCGCGCGATGCGCCGCTTGGCATCGGATTCCATTGCCTCCCGACGCGCGAACGGCGCAATCGCTGGCGACGCGGGCAGCGCGCCGCCGTGCACGCGCTGCAGCAGCCCTTCCGAGGCGAGTTCGCGCAGGTCGCGCCGCACCGTGTCTTCGGACACACCGAAGCTCGCGCTCAGTTCCGTGGCGAGGACTTGTCCATCGCGCGCGAGCGCATCGAGGATCGCTTTCTTGCGTTGGCTGGTCAGCATGGAGTGCACGAAACTTCTTGATATTACACGAAACTGCACGATACCATGAGTCGATCGAATCGTCGAACAGGTGAACCGATGGAAACGAAAGACCGTGTCCGCATCCTCGATACCGCCGTCCTTTCGGACGACTGGTACGTGCTCAAGAAAGTGACTTTCGATTTTCTGCGCCGCGACGGCATCTGGCAGCGTCAAAGCCGCGAAACCTACGACCGCGGCAACGGCGCGACCATCCTACTGCAGGATCGCAAGACCGGCAACGTCCTTCTGACGCGCCAGTTCCGCATGCCCGCGTTCGTCAACGGCCACGATGGCATGCTGATCGAAACGCCCGGCGGACTGCTCGACGACGCGTCGCCCGAAGAACGCATCCGCGCGGAAGTGGAGGAGGAGACCGGCTATCGCGTGCGGCATGTCGAAAAGATCTTCGAAGCCTTCATGAGCCCGGGATCGGTGACGGAGAAGCTCCATTTCTATCTCGGCGACTACGACAGCTCGATGCGCGTATCGGACGGCGGCGGCGTCGAGGAAGAGGGCGAGGAAATCGAGACGATCGAGGTGCCGTTGCAGACGGCGCTGCGGATGATCGACAGCGGCGAAATCATGGACGGCAAGACAATCATGCTGCTGCAGTACGGCAGTACGCGGCGCTGAAGGCGCGCTCAGGCGAGTAGCGCGAGTAGCGACACCGCCTTGACCTGCGCCCACAACTGCATGCCATCCATCGACGACGCCGAGCCGGTCCAGCGAATAGCGCGTGACGTGGGCAAGCAGCGGCGAGCCGCCGACATCGAGGCGCACGACCGCCTGCGACGGATTGGCGTCCTCCACAATGCCGACGACCTTCGCCGGCAGCACATTGAGCACGCTGCTACGTTCGTGCGCGTGCGTGCCGGTGATGAGACTCACATCGCGCGCCTTGATGGTCACGCGCATCGTCTTGCCTTCGGCCAACTGCGCATGCACGACGGTCAGCTTCGCGCGAGCCCGGCAAGCCGAGCGTCAGCAATCCATACCCGCTGTCGTGACCCTCGACGACGCCTTCGAACACGACCGAAGCGTCGTCGGCGAATGCGAGCGGCAGATCGAGGCGCGCGAGCGTATCGGAGATCGGGCCGCTCGCGAGTGCGCGGCCGCCTTCGAGCAGCACGAGATGATCCGCGAGCCGCGCAACTTCTTCCGGCGCGTGGCTGACGTAGAGCATCGGGATATCGAGTTCGTCGTGCAGCCGTTCCAGGTACGGGAGGATTTCGAGCTTGCGCTTCTGATCGAGCGATGCGAGCGGCTGTCGAGCAGCAGGAGGCGCGGGCTCGTCAGCAGCGCCTGCGCGATTCCCACGCGCTGCCGCTCGCCGCCCGATAGTCCCGACGGCATGCGCTCGAGCAGATGCTCGATGCCGAGCAGCTCGGCCGCCTGCGAAAGATCGACGCGCCGTTCCGCGGCCCGCACGCGATCGAGTCCGTAGCGCAGATTCTTCTCCACGCTCAGATGCGGAAAAAGGCTCGCTTCCTGAAACACGTAGCCGAGCGGACGCTTGTGCGTCGGCAGAAAGACACTGCGTCCGGTGTCGAGCCAGACTTCGCCGTTGACGACGAGCCGCCCGTCGCGCGGCCGTGTGAGTCCCGCGAGACAGCGCAGCAGCGTGGTCTTGCCGGAGCCGGAATGGCCGAAGATCGCGGTGACGCCGCGCCCGGGGAGCGTGAGATCGAGATCGAGCGTGAAGCCGCCCTGCTCGACGAGAAAGCGCGCCTCGATGGCTTCGCCGGAACCGCTGTTCGCGCGATCGAGCGTCAGACGGGGTGATGTGAGTTCAGACATGCGCCGCAACGGATCGCCGGCTGGAATAGAGCAGCAGAAGCACGACGAACGAGAATATCACCATGCCGCCCGCGAGCCAGTGCGCCTGAGCGTATTCGAGCGCCTCGACATGGTCGAAGATCTGCACGGAGACGACGCGCGTGCGCCCGGAATATTCCCGCCGATCATCAGCACGACGCCGAATTCGTCCACCGTATGCGCGAAGCCGAGAATCGTCGCGGTAATGGATGCCCGGCCGGATGCCCGGCCGCGCGAGCGGCAGCGCAACCGTGAAGAATGTGTCCCATGGACCGGCGCGGAGCGTGGCGGCGGCTTCGAGCGGACGGCGGCCCATCGCCTCGAACGCGTTCTGCAGCGGCTGCACAACGAACGGAAGGGAATAGGTCACGGAGCCCACCACGAGGCCGCCGAACGTGAAGGGCAGCAGGCCGATGCCGAGCGACTGCGTGAGCTTGCCTACGTATCCGTTCGGCCCCATCAGCACGAGCAGATAGAAGCCGATGACCGTCGGCGGCAGCACGAGCGGCAGCGCCACCACCGCGCCGACGATGCCCTTCAGCCGTGAGCGGGTGCGCGTGAGCCACCAGGCGATCGGCGTGCCGACGACGAGCAGCAGCACCGTCGTCAGCGATGCTAGCTCGAGCGTCAGGGTGATGGCCTGGAGATCGGCGCTGTCGAGCGGTATCGAAGGGGCTTACAGTTGATAACAGTAGGACTTTATCACCGCGGCAGCCTTCGGACCCTTCAGGTAATCAATGAACTGCTTCGCGACCGGATTGTCCTTGCCCTTGCTCAGGATGACCGCGTCCTGTTGATCGGCTCATGCAGGCTCGCCGGCACGACCCACGCCGAGCCGCCCGTGATCTTGCCGTTCCTGTAGATCTGCGAGAGCGCGACGAAGCCGAGCTCCGCGTTGCCCGTCGCGACGAACTGCTGCGTCTGCGAGATGTTCTGGCCTTCGACGATCTTCGGCTTCACCCGATCCATGAGGCCGAGCCTGTCGAGCGTCTGTATGCCCGCAAGACCGTAGGGCGCCGCCTTCGGATTGGCGATTGCGATGTGCCGGAAGTCGTTCTTCTTCAGCACGTCGCCCTTGTCGTCGACGTAGCCGTCCTTCGCCGACCACAGCGCGAGCGCGCCCGTCGCGTAAGTGAAGCGGCTGCCGGGCACGGTTGCACCTTCGGCGTCGAGCCTGGCGGGCGTGGTGTCGTCCGCGGCGAGGAACACTTCGAAGGGCGCGCCGTTCTTGATCTGCGCGTAGAACTGACCCGTGGCGCCGAAGGATGCGACGACTGTATAGACCGGAGACATGGGTAACGGGTGTGTCAGGACATGGGTAACACATTTAGCTCCGTTGGTTGCCGCGTTTCAAGCTGATTGTATCGATGCGATGATGGGCAAAATACACGTCATAAC
>LFJH01000159.1 GCA_001189335.2 Candidatus Paraburkholderia schumanniana | reverse complement strand
AATCGAGTTGTGCAGAGGTTCCCTAGACCAAGACCAAGTTGTGTCATCGAAGATGTCCTTGAATTTCTCTTCTTTCCAGGATAGTCCAATCAGGTGCCAGGATCGGGAGTTTTGCAGAGGTTCCCTAGAAATCCGGCGACCTGACATGGCCTCGGAATGCGCGTCCATGCCTTGATACCGTTCCGGTGAAATGAACACGCTTGTCGAGCAGTACGGTCTCTTCGAAACGAGACGCTGAACCGCGCCGACGTGCAAAGAAATCTCTATCCGAAGCTGGACGCCAAGGCGACGTTCGATCGTCTCGCATCGGTCAATCTTTCCAGCACGAATCACGAAGAAAATCAGCCCGCGCATTTGACGCTGAAGAATACGGCGGTGCCTGTCAATATCAATCTCAAGGAATACCCCAGCCGCGAAGCAGTTTCTGTCCCACGCGCGTGTATGAATCCACGGCGAACGAGCAAGGCAATGCGGGCGCTCGCCATCAACGCGCAGAACTGCGTGCATTGAAGATTTGCGATATCAAGAACCCGACGCAGAATATCGTCCGGGTGACGCCCGAAGGAGCGCCGGGCCCAACCATTCGAGCATGTGAACGCGTTCAGCGCTTCTTTGCCTCTTCGAGACACGCCGCGAGCTTTTCGAAATACTCCAGCGCCTTGCGCGTCGGCGCGACGGTCTTGATGCGCAGATTGTCGCTGCTCTCGTCGACAGATACGAGACCTTGCTGCTTCTTCAGGCTCGTCAACTTGCGATGCACGGTTGCCGGCGCGCCCGCGACCGACAGCGCCATCGTTTCCGTGACCGTCAGGCTATGGCCCGCATGCCACGACGCCGTGAGCGCCTCCAGCAGGCGCTCTTCGGCGGCGTCGAGCTTCGGCACCGAAGGTAATGCCTGAACCGCCTGAGCCAGATTCAGAAACCGGAAATAGGCGTCGAAGACGCTCTTTTTAACCATGTACAAGCCATTGCCATGTACAAGCCATTGAAAAGAATCGATTCAATCATAGCATCGGCGAAAAAATGAAGACTGAGCGACGCCTGTGCAGTAATCAAACTGATAAGTAAGTGCAAGGATCATGCGCAATGCAATAGCTTCGGGAAATGACGAATCCTTCTTGTACGGCGAGATTCCGCAGATCGTTACACGCGCGCCCGGCGCGGCCATCGGCAAGGCGTGGTCATGAGCCGCGCCGCCGATCCCGCGCGGGGTTCGAAAGCGATTTCAAAACCGGCTGCGGTAACATGTGAAGTCCGCCGCGCAACGGGCACGCCACGCCAATGTCTGCCTTTCAGCTTCGCTTATGCTCCGTCGTCGGAACAGTGCTCGTCTTCATCGGCTCGCTCTGGGCCAATCAAGAAATCTTCACTCATACCGAGTTCGTGCGCGGCGTGAACTGGATCTACCTTCCCGCCGGCATCCGGATGCTCAGCACGCTCCTGCTCGGCGCGGACGGCGTCGGGCTGCTGCTCGCAAGCTGGGCCGTCGACTTCTTCTATTTCTTTCCCAACGATCCCGTGAGATCGTTCGTCGGCGGCATTGTCGCGACCGCCGCGCCTTATGCCGTCTATCGGCTGGCGCGCGAGATCTACGGGCTGAACGCGTCGCTGTCGAACCTGACCGCCGGCAGGCTGATGTTGCTCACCATCGCGTACGCCATAGCGGGTCCGCTTTTTCACAACATCTGGTTCTGCCTGCAGGGCGACACGCACGACGTCGCGGCGCGCTTCTTCGCGATGTTCATCGGCGATTTCGCAGGAGCCGTCATCGTCATTTATGCGCTCAAGGCGGCGCTGCATTTCCTGCCCGTGCCCCGCGCGCCGGAGGCCGACAGCCGATCGGACGGTTAGCCGGCCCCCGGTCTTTGCCGGGGCGCCATTGCTTCTCTCAGGTTCCGGGTTCGTCGTGCCCGTGATGTTCGACACTGTATCACTTGTTTATCAAGTTGATAAGATCGTGGCGCGAGATGTCGGCGGCCTGACGCGCAAAACGATAACGTCACTACCACTGCCGAACCGCGCGGCGCACATCCGAGACGCGCCGCGAGGGTTCGGACTATTCGAGTTTCGCGCCCTTCAGTTCCGTGTGAGTGTGACGGTCGCGATAACGTCGACGATATAGATGCACGCCAGCGCCGCGATCGCGATGCCGAACACGTAATAGCTCGCTACCGCGCCGATGGCGAACGGCCCGAACCCGTCGACCGCGCGCCCGATTCGCCACAGCACGTTGTGCGCGGTGCCGCGGCGCATGCGTCGGATGGAGCTCGGCCATGAGCGCGCCGTAGCCGCCCATCATCCCGTTGACGAAAATGCCGACCACCATGCCGCCGATGAACAGCGCCTCAGGTGTCGTCATGCGCGAATAGACGAACACCATTACGAGTGCGCCTCGCTGATACATGACGAAGGTGGGCTTGCGGCCGATCCTGTCCGCGAGCTGCCCGAAGATGGAAGCGTGCCGGGCGGTGAAGGCGTCGATTCATGCGACAATCGAGCCCGCAAGAAATAATACAGGCAGTAGGCGCTGGAAAACAAATGACCACGCGGTCGGGCGGGATTCCGACGTTCCCCGAGCCGGCCGAGATCGGCGAATAAGCCATTCGCGCCGCGCGAAGCGATCCATCGCCCGATTTCGCGCAGCAATGGCACGGGCGTTCGAATCCCGCGCCAGCCACCCTGTATTTTCTACCGGATGTTCGCCGAGTCATTTCCGGTCAAGCTTGTCATCTGTCTGGCCATCGCCGATACTCGACAGTCCGGCCAGTTTTCCATTTGTCAATTAGACGGTATTGCTCATGAGCACAATTCTCGAAAGTCTCCCCGTTGGTCAAAAGGTCGGCATCGCGTTTTCCGGCGGTCTCGACACCAGCGCCACGCTTCACTGGATGAAGAAGAAAGGCGCCGTGCCGTACGCCTACACGGCGAACCTGGGCCAGCCCGACGAGGATGACTACGATTCGATCCCGCGCCGCGCGACCGAATACGGCGCCGCGGGCGCGCGCCTGATCGACTGCCGCGCGCAACTCGTCGCGGAAGGCATTGCCGCGCTGCAAAGCGGCGCGTTCCACGTATCGACGGCAGGCGTCACCTACTTCAACACGACGCCGCTCGGCCGCGCCGTCACGGGCACGATGCTCGTCGCCGCAATGAAGGAAGATGGCATCAACATCTGGGGCGACGGCAGCACCTACAAGGGCAACGACATCGAGCGTTTCTACCGCTACGGCCTGCTCGTGAGTCCGGATCTCAAGATCTACAAGCCCTGGCTCGACCAGCAGTTCATCGACGAGCTCGGCGGTCGCGCGGAGATGTCGGAGTTCATGCGTCAGTCGGGCTTCGCCTACAAGATGTCGGCGGAAAAGGCCTATTCGACCGACTCGAACCTGCTCGGCGCGACGCACGAAGCGAAGGACCTCGAAAGCCTGGAAAGCGGCATCCGCATCGTGAACCCGATCATGGGCGTCGCGTTCTGGCGGGATGACGTGAAGGTCGACCGCGAAGAAGTCACGATTCGCTTCGAGGAGGGCCAGCCGGTCGCGCTCAACGGCAAGACGTTCCCGAATGCGGTCGAGCTGCTGCTGGAGGCGAATCGCATCGGCGGGCGTCATGGTCTCGGCATGAGCGATCAGATCGAGAACCGCATCATCGAGGCGAAGAGCCGCGGGATTTACGAGGCGCCCGGACTCGCGCTGCTGTATATCGCGTACGAGCGGCTCGTGACTGGCATCCATAACGAGGACACCATCGAGCAGTACCGCAAGAACGGGCGTCGGCTGGGCCGCCTGCTGTATCAGGGCCGCTGGTTCGATCCGCAGGCGATCATGCTGCGCGAGACGGCGCAACGCTGGGTCGCGCGCGCGATCACGGGTGAAGTGACCGTCGAACTGCGTCGCGGGAACGATTATTCGATCACCAGCACGAAGTCGCCGAACCTGACGTATCAGCCGGAACGCCTGTCGATGGAGACGGTCGCTTCGACCTTCTCGCCGCGCGACCGCATCGGCCAGCTCACGATGCGCAATCTCGATATCACCGATACGCGCGACAAACTCCGGATCTACTCCCAGGTCGGCTTGCTGACGCCGGGCGAGGCTTCGGCACTGCCGCAGTTGAAGAGCGAACAATAAGGTTTCTTCCGCTTCGGCTGCAGTACGAGCGGCCATCGGTCTTCGGACCGGTGGCCGTTTTTTTGCCCATCGATTCTGTGCGACGTGCTCGGAGCTGCTTTTTAAAAACATCCCCAAGGGGCGCGCCCCTGCCCGAAAGGCAGAAACTCTCGTCGGGGCTACACTGAGTGCCGTCGAAGGGAGCGGCCGTTGGCTTTGGGTGAGCCATCCCGTTAAAAAACGTGGTCCA
>LFJH01000158.1 GCA_001189335.2 Candidatus Paraburkholderia schumanniana | reverse complement strand
GCGCGCCGGTTGGCGCCTTCTTATGTAGCGAACTTCACGAATTCAAGCCGCAGTTCCATGATGTTTTTGCTATCCCAGCTCATGATCGACTCCGGACGAACCATTCGTCCGAAGTGTTACCCATGTCTCTGGTCTATACAGGAACTCGATGCCCTCGCGCACGAACGCGTCCTGAATCGCGCGCGCGAAATCTTCGTCCTCGCGCGCAAGAATGCGCCCGCCGCGCACGAGCAAGGTGACGCGGCTACCGAAGCGCCGGAACATCTGCCCGAATTCGAGCGCGATATAGCTCGCTCCGACGATCACCAGATGCTTCGGCACTTCAGTCAGTTCGAGGATCGACACGTTCGTCAGATACGGCACCTGCTCCAGTCCTTTCACCTCCGGCACCGTCGCACGCGTACCCGTGTTGATGAAAACGAGTTCAGCGTCGATGTCCTGCGTCGAGCCATCGCCCGCTTCGATGCGCAACGCGCGCGGCACCGTGAAGCGCCCGTGCCCCTTGAACACCGTGACGTTTTCCGTGGCGTGCAACCATTTCTTGATGCGCGAGCCGCCGATCACCTCGTCCTTGCGCGCCTTCACGCGCGCCATGTCGATGGTGATGTCGCCCCCGATCATCACGCCATACTGTGCCGCCGTGCGCGCAACGTGCGCCGCCCGCGCGCTCGTGACGTACGTCTTCGTCGGCGTGCAGCCGACATTCACGCAGGTCCGCCGAAAAGATGTCGCTCGATCACGGCCGTGCGCCTGCCGCTTTGCGCGAGCCGCACCGCGAGCGGCGAGCCGCCCTGCCCCGTGCCGATAACGACTGCATCGAAATGCTGTGACATGCTGAAGTCTCCCCCGGTCCTTGAGCTGCGGAAACGACGCGCGCCGCGTGCGTCGACGACAAGACCGTGCGAATGAAACGGATGACGAATGGGTGAACCGGGTGAACCACGAATGACGATGCGGCAATCGAAATGCATCTTACGCGCAACTCGTCCCGCGGTCAGAGACGGCGCACGAAGCGCGCGTTTCGGACACGGGCATGGCATGTGCTGTGTGCATCGGTACGCTCGGCGCGTCACGGCGCGCCGCTCTGCTGAACCGCTCGCACACCAAGGCATTCATGACCGAGACGATGTGGTTTCTCGTCGTCGGCGGTGTGCTCATATTCATGGGGCTCGCAAGCTCGACATTCAGGCGCCTGCCGATCAGCACCGCCATGTGCTATCTGGCGATCGGCTTCGTGCTCGGCCCCGGCGCGGCCCATCTGCTGACACTGGACCTCGCGGCCGACGCGACCGTCTTCCGACGCATCACCGAAGTTGCGATGCTCGTGTCCCTCTTCGCCATCGGCCTGCGCCTGCGCGTGCCACCCACCGATCGCATCTGGATTCTGCCCGTGCGCCTGGGGCTCGTCGCGATGGTGCTGACCGTCGCCGCGCTCACGCTCTTCGCGGCCTACGCGCTCGGCCTCACCTGGGGACCGGCGCTTCTGCTCGCCGCGATGCTCGCCCCCACCGATCCCGTCCTCGCGCACGACGTACAGGTGGAAACGCCTGGCGACATCGACCTCTTGCGCTTCTCGCTGACGGGCGAAGGCGGCCTCAACGACGGCATCGCGTTGCCCTTCGCGCTTCTGGGCATCGCGGTATGCCGCTTCGAGGCAACACCGACCGAAGCGCTGCACTGGAGCTTTGCATTGCAGGCCGCGTGGGGCATCGCCGGGGCACTTGCAAGCGGCTGGCTGCTCGGTGCGCTGTCCGTGCGGTTCGTCGCGTATCTGCGCACCCGTCACGGCGAGGCGCTCGGGCCGGAGGGGTTCTACGCACTCGGGCTGGTCGCACTGTCCTGTGGCGTCGCCGAACTGCTGCACACCTACGCGTTTCTCGCGGTGTTCGCCGCCGGGCTCGCGATGCGTCGTGTCGAACAGAAGACGAGCGGCGGCAAGTCCGCGCGTGAAGCGGTCGGCAAGATCGATGCGGACGATGTCGGCGCCGCCGCCGCCGATCCGCGCCGTGCACACGCCTTCATGGCCGAGCGCGTGCACAGCTTCACGATCGAGCTGGAACGTATTGCCGAAGTGGCGATCATGCTGATAGTCGGCGCCGTGCTCGCGACGATGTGGCGCGACCTCTTCACCTGGCGGGCCGCGGCGCTCATCGGCGCGCTCTTTCTGGTGTTGCGGCCCGCGGCAGTGGAACTGTCGCTGACCGGTTCGCATGCCGCGCCCGCGCAACGGCGGCTCATAAGCTGGTTCGGGATACGCGGCGTCGGCTCGTTCTACTACCTACTCTATGCCATGGAGCACGCGCCGCGGGATGTCGCTGCGCCGCTCGTGCCGCTCGTCATCGCAACGATCACGGCGTCGGTCATCGTGCACGGCATCACGGCGACGCCGCTCATGGCGCGCTATCAGCGGACGCGAACGAATTCGTGAATGCGCTTGTCAGGCCGCGCACGCCGACGGCATGATGGATCATGACATCACTTCCAGGATGGATGAGGCGTGAAGCATCTGCTCTTCTTCTGCGGCCATGCGGGAACCGGCAAGACGACGCTCGCCAAGCGCCTTTTCGGGCCGCTCAGGCGCGCGACGGGCGAACCGTTCTGCCTGCTCGATAAAGATACGCTCTACGGTGCCTACAGCGCCACCGCGATCGGCGCACTGACCGGCGATCCGAACGATCGCGACAGCCCGCTTTTCATCGAGCATTTTCGCGACCCGGAGTATCGCTCGCTCCTCGACACCGCCGCGGAGAATCTGTCGCTGGGCGTGAGCGTCGTAGTGGTCGCTCCGCTCGCACGCGAAGTGCGCGGCGCACGCCTGTTCGATCGCGCGTGGCTCGGCATCGGCAAGGATGTCGAGATTAGCGTCGTGTGGGTGCATGTGGATGAGAACGTGGCGCGCGAGCGCATCGTCGCGCGCGGCAATCCGAACGATACGTACAAGCTCGCGCATTGGGAGGAATATCGCCAGCGGCTTTTCATGCCCGACGAAGCGCTCGCCTGGACGCTGGTGATGTTCGACAACACCGCGCCGTCGGATGAGGCGCAGGATGCATTGCTCGCGCGCCTCATGGAGACGCGCTGAGCATCGACGACGTCAAGCCACGGCGAATTGCCACGCCGTGGCCACCGCGTTCGCGCCTTCATACAGCTTGCCGAAGCGGTTGCAGAGGAAGGCATCGAGCGGAACCTGTTCCTGACGCACAAAGCCGCTTTGCGGCAGCACGCCTTCACGGAACAGATCGAGCTCCGCGCAGATCGCGCCGGCGGTCGTGATCTGGATCGCGCTCATCAGCGTGCCGCACACGTCCTTCGCGAAGATCTTGCGCGTGAACACGTCCTGCACGAGCTGTCCGCGCCGCATGCCCGTCACGGTTACGAAGATCAGCACGACGTCCTGCGCAGTCGACGGCACCGCGCGCTTGAGCATCGTCTTCAGGCCGTCGCGGTCGAAGGACATGCGCAGGTCGTCGAGCAGGAACTTCATCAGATCACGATGCCCCGGATAGCGAACCGACTTGTAGTCGAGCGTCTCGATCTTGCCCGCAAGCGTCTCGCACAACGTGCCGAGTCCACCCGACGTGTTGACCGCCTCGTACTCGATGCCGTCGAGCGAAAAATGCTCGACGCCTTCCAGCGGCTGAACCCATTGCGTGCGGCCGTCGCGGATCGCTTCGCACGGCTGGCAATACTCGTTGATCAGGCCGTCGATGCTCCAAGTGAGGTTGTACTTCAGCGCATTGGTCGGAAGTTGGGGCAGCGCGCCGACGCGCATCTTGACTTCGCGCACGTCGTCGAGACGTTTCGCGAGAGCGTGCGCGACGATCCCGATGAAGCCCGGCGCGAGACCGCATTGCGGCATGAAGGCAAGCTCCGAATCCTCGGCAATGGCGCGGACGTTTTCCGTGAGATCGAAGTAATGCACGCCCGCTGCCTTCGCCGCCGAGGCGACGTTGATCGCGAGGTAATACGGCAGCGCGTTGATGAGCGCGTCGAAGCCGTTCAATGCCTGACGCAGCGCGGGCGTATCCGCGGAATCCACGCGGCGCGTCGGGATGCCCTGCGCATCGAGGAGCGCAAGCGCGTTTTCGTCACGGTCGAACGCGACGACCTCGAAATCCCCCGTTTCACGCAGCAAGTGGGCAATGCTCTGACCGATCAGTCCGGCGCCGACGAGGGCCACTTTCATGTTCATCTCCTTTATGTGTGGATTCGGGCCGCGGGTGACCCGCGGGTTGAGGCCAATCGGCTTCTTCACACAGTTTAGGAGCGCGCGAATACTGATCCTAGACACAAAATGATGCGCTTCGACGAGGGGTTTCGTCGCTTCGACGAACCGATACTGCGATTTGTATCGTCTAAGGAACCTCTGCCAAACTCCCGATCCTGGCACCTGATTGGACTATCCTGGAAAGAAGAGAAATTCAAGGACATCTTCGATGACACAACTTGGTCTTGGTCTGGATCTTTCAACGAAACGTAC
>LFJH01000157.1 GCA_001189335.2 Candidatus Paraburkholderia schumanniana | reverse complement strand
GCAGGCCTCGCGCCACTCACGCCTTCCATTCGCCGCTCGAGGTCTTCGCCGTCACACTCGCTTCCGCAGCTCATCCTCATGGCTCTAAACATTAAACCCGCTGTTGCGCTTCAACCTTGAAACCGCCTGACCAAAAAAGTCGACTGTTAATCAGTAAAAGCGATTACGGGTTATCGACTATTGCGAACAAAAATATCTCGTGGTAATCGATCAAGCGGCGAACATCGGCGCGAAACCGCATTTGTTCGTCCGGTCGGCAAATGCATGCCACGATCATGCATCCCAAATCTGATTCCGAGCGTGCGCGAAAATGCCCGCTCCGAACTTGAAATCGCGCCCGGTTCGCGCGCGGTCCGACACAGTACGCTGCGTTAGAATGGACAATCCTTTCTCCATTGCGTGCCTGTCCGACTCTACCCGTCGCGCCGCTTCCTTCGCCGTCCACGATGCATCCCGATTTTTCGTCCAGCTTTGTCCCTCCGTCCGAGCCCATCGTGTTCGTCGATCTCGAAACCACGGGTGGGACGTTCGGCGTGGACCGCATCACCGAGATCGGCATCGTGGAAGTCGGGCCGCAGGGCGTTTCACAGTGGACTTCGCTGGTCAATCCGCAGAAGCCGATTCCCGCCTTCATCCAGCAATTGACCGGCATCACGGATGCCATGGTCCGCGACGCGCCTACTACGTTCGAGGAGCTTGCCTCGAATCTGCTCGAGCGGATGAACGGCCGGCTGTTCATCGCGCACAACGCGCACTTCGATCACGGTTTTCTCAAGGGCAAATTCAAGCGCGTCGGAGTTCGGTTCGCGCCGGACGTGCTCTGTACGGTGCAACTATCGCGGGCGATGTATCCGGCTGAAAGCCGCCACGGTCTCGATGCGCTCGTGGACCGGCACGCGCTCGCGCCATGGCGCGGCATCGCGCGCTCGCCGATGCCGATCTTCTCTGGCAGTTCTGGCAGCACCTGCATCGCGCGCATACGCCGCAGGTCATGCAAGCACATCTCGAGCGTGTGACGCGCCGGTTCCAGCTCGCCGCGCATATCGACGAAGACACGATCGAAGGGATTCCCGCAGGTTGCGGCGTCTATCTCTTCTACGGCGACGACGATGTGCCGATCTATGTCGGACGCAGCGTGCGGTTGCGTCAGCGCGTGCGCGCGCATCTCGTCGGACCGCGGCGCTCCGCAAAGGATTTGCGTCTGGCTGCGCTCGTGCGTCGGGTCGAATGGAAGGCGACGGGCGGCGAAATCGGCGCGATGCTTGCCGAGGCGCAATGGATCGCCGCGTTGCGTCCGACACAGAACCGCGTGTCGAAGGCGCGTACGGGCGACGTCCGTGGCGCGCGCTGGCCTTACGCCGGCGCGGTCGCCATCGAAGAGTTCGATGCGGCTTCGGCGCTGCGCATATGGCACGTTATCGACAATTGGCAGTATCTTGGTTCCGCCGAGACACTAGCGCAGGCGGGCGCATTGCGCGGGCGTGTCGCGTCGCCTGCGCTCGAGCTGCCGACGTATCGAATCCTGAGCGAGCGTCTCGCACGCGGCTTGGCCGTGACGCCGCTGACCGACGACACGCTCACCTCCGTCGTCTAGCCGCCCGATCAGCCGACTGCGCCCACGCCGCCGCTCGCGCACACATGCGACAGCGCGCGCGTGCGCGTGATCGGCGCATTCATCGACGAGTCATAGCGCGTCAGATGTTTCCAGCGCGCGAGGCTTTCCGCGAGGCGAACCGGGCAATCGTCCGCATGGCGCATGGGCTCGACATGCGCGAGCGCCGACATGAGCGACTGCGTCAGGCGGTCGAGCTTCGGACGTGTGTCCTTCGCGAGATCCGGCGGCGATTCTTCCGGCGCCGCCCTCAGCACGCGCCAGTTGGCGAACAGCGCGTTCTGCACATCCTTGCTGGCCTCGATCTGATCGCGGAAGAACTGGCGCGCGAACTCCGGGTCGACCTGCGCGGCGCTTGCCCGTTCCTCGACGTGCTTGAGCAGCGCCTCTTCGCGCAACGCGTCGGTGACCGGCTCGTGATGCGCCCACTTCCAGCGTGCGACCGGTTCCGCGAGCACGAGCCGTTGCGAGACGAGAGCGATGAGATTGGTGAAGGTTGTATCGTCGCCGTCGGCCCGGGCGGATGCGAGCGCGAGCGCGCAGGCGAGGGCGGAGGTGAGGAAGGGTTTCGATCGACGTCGCATCGGTGTCGGGGCAAAAGCGCCAGAATAGCGCACGGCATAGCGCACGGCGCGTTCGGGTCGGGACGTTCGTGGGGAAAGAGGAAAAAAACGCTTTCGTGCAGGCGAGCCGAAGCGCACGACTCGCCCTTGTGCGGTCATGAACGAGGGGCGCGACGCGTCCTGGCGTGAGCCATGTCCGGACCAAGCGGTCCGCGTGCGCCGCGCGCGGCGGGTGTCGTTCTCACGACGGCGTGAACCAGCGCGTCCGCCTTATTTCGACTGAGCAGTGTTGCGCTGCTCGTCGAAGAAGGCCCGGACGTGCTCGGGCAACTCGGTCGCGAGAAACTCGACGCCAACCGGGTCCGGATCCGGACAATGCACCTTGTCGGGCGTCGGGATTTTCGTCGGTTTCTCGTCCATGATTTCTCTCCTCTGTGACTGCACACAATTGCGCTCGACATCGCCGATGCGGCTATTGCGCTGCTGTATCGGCCGAATGCGAAATACAGTGTCCTTCTTAAAATGCGTTATCGGATGGCCGCCGTTTCAACTTGAGCCGAATCGACGCGCATATTCCGTAACGCATGATCGTTCGTTCTTGAGCGGTGTGTATCGGTAATGCATTACCGGCAATCGAATCCGGTACTGCAAAAGCTGCGATTTTCGCCGCTGCCGACGACAGCCCAAAGCCGCGTCCGGTTTTGCTTGCCGGCCGACGCGGCCATCCCGTATAAAAACTGTAGCCTTTCTTCCTCTATGGATAGAACGATACCGGGAAACCATCGTTGACGCTTGATGGCGCAGAGCGGAAAATGGCTTGTTGTTGTACGAAACCGCACATAAAACGCAATTGAGACTCGCGCTTAGCGGAAACGTGAAATCGATGCAAACGATTTTCCGATCCCGGCGCAGACCTGTGAGTCGGTTAAGCGGCCGTTGCATATGCGCAAACGTCGGGATGCGCGGCGCGCAGTGAGGATCGGGGGATCGGGGGCCGAACTGGATCGGCAATGCGGAAAGCAAAAAACCGCGTCACTTGCGTGAACGCGGGTTTTTTAAGCCGAATCTCGATTGGTGCCGGAAAGAGGAATCGAACCCCCGACCTTCGCATTACGAATGCGCTGCTCTACCATCTGAGCTATTCCGGCTCCGTTGTTGTTTATTCGTCAGCAACGAAGAGATGAAATTATGCAGAGCCTTCGTAGCTTTGGCAATACCTAAGATCAATTTTTCTTTTCGAGGTGATAGCGGGTCACGCGGTCCACTTCGTTCTTCGATCCGAGGAACACGGCAACGCGCTGATGCAGGCTCGTCGGGACGATATCGAGGATGCGCTGCTCGCCATTGGTCGCCGCGCCGCCAGCCTGTTCGACGATGAAGGACATCGGGTTCGCCTCGTACATCAGGCGCAGCTTGCCGGGCTTGGACGGATCGCGCTTGTCGGCCGGATACATGAAGATGCCGCCGCGGCTCAGAATGCGGTGCACGTCCGCCACCATCGACGCGATCCAGCGCATGTTGAAGTCTTCCTTGCGCGCGCCGTCCTTGCCCGCGTTCAGCTCACCGATATAGCGCTGCACCGGCTCGTACCAGTGACGGCTGTTCGATGCGTTGATCGCGTACTCGCGCGTCTCCGTCGGGATCTTCATGTCGCGCTGTGTGAGCACCCATGAGCCGAGCTCGCGGTCAAGCGTGAAGCAGTTCACGCCGAAGCCGGTCGTCAGCACGAACACCGTTTGCGGTCCGTAGACCGCGTAGCCCGCCGCGACCTGCTGAGAACCCGGCTGCAAGAACGCCTGCTCGCTGGGCTCGGCGCCGTCCGGGCAGCGCAGCACCGAGAAGATCGTGCCGATCGACACGTTCACGTCGATGTTCGACGAGCCGTCGAGCGGATCGAAGGTCAGCAGATAATTGCCCTTCGGATAGCGGTTGGAAATCGGGAAGATCTTTTCCATCTCTTCCGATGCCATCGCGGCCAGGTTACCGCCCCATTCGTTGGCTTCGAGCAGGATTTCGTTCGAGAGCACGTCGAGCTTTTTCTGCACCTCGCCCTGGACGTTTTCGCTGCCGGCGCTGCCGAGCGCTTCGCACAGCGCGCCCTTGCTCACGTGATAGCTGATCTGCTTGCACGCGCGCGCGACGACTTCGATCAAGAGACGCAGGTCGGCCGGCAGGTTCTGATGTTCACGCTGCTGCTCGATCAGATATTTCGAAAGCGTGGTGCGGCTGGAAATGGAGGACATGCTTGAGCTCCGTGAGCGTTAGGACAACGCTGAACAAGCCGTTGTATTCATCGATTCGGTCGCAAACAGAGGTGGGGGCATCGTGAGTAAAGCTTTGCGCCTGCATTTCTTGCCCACCTGGGCGTTGCGCACGGGCCTACGGCCCGCTTTT
>LFJH01000156.1 GCA_001189335.2 Candidatus Paraburkholderia schumanniana | reverse complement strand
AGTGATCAACTGGACGCGATCTACGATCGGATCGAACGTCTGAAGGCGGGCATCCGCGCGAAGGTCGAACACCCGTTTCGCGTGCTCAAGCGGCAATTTGGCTACACGAAGACCCGGTATAGGGGGGTGATGAAAAATACTGCGCAGATCACAACGCTGTTTGCGCTGGGCAATTTGTGGATGGCACGCAAGGCCTTGCGAAGCGCTTGAAATGCTTGAAGCGCTTGAGGATCGAAACGCGAGACTCAGAAAACGAGGCCGCCACGGTTCAAAAGTTGACTAATCACCCGTAGGCCATCGTCGCGATCGATACGATGCGAAGCGTAAAACGTCAGCGCTCTGAAATCGAGTTGTGTAGATGTTCCTTAATTCGCCCCGACGTTTAAGGCAGGTCTGTGCGCTGCCGAAATAAATTGATGTTATTGTGCAATGCACAACCTGGCGCTTTTTTTTGCGCGCGCCATCCCATTGCATGTTTATGTGAAGGACCCAGCCGAATGTCGAAAAGCCTTTCCAAGCTCTGGCTGCGCGGCTTGAGACGCCTGGTCGCCAGCCAAGTCGAAGCGATTTGCGTACCCAAGCCCCGGGCGGCGGCCAAGCCCGCTCGCGCGAAGACCGTCAAGTCGAAGCTCAAGCCGGGCACCGCCGCCGCGGGAATCGCGTGGAATCGCGTGTGCGTCCCCGTGCGTCTGCGTGGGCGCGCGGAAAATGGGCGCGATCGTATCACTCGGCACCGCCCACCGCCGCGGGACGCTTCGTCAACGCGGGACGCTTCGTCAATCATCTGTCTTACGCGCTCTATATACCGCCGAAGGCAGGTCGGGGCCGCATGCCGCTGCTCGTCATGCTGCACGGGTGCAAGCAGAACGCCGACGAATTCGCGCAGGGCACGCGCATCAATCTGCTCGCCGACAAGTACGGATTCGCGGTGCTCTATCCCGAGCAGTCGAAACATGAGCATGCGCACCGCTGCTGGCGCTGGTACGACGACTCGGGCGGCGGCGAAGCCGCTTCTGTCGTGTCGCTCGTGACGGCGATGGTCGAGCAACACGATTTCGACGGGGAACGAGTGTATCTCGCCGGCATGTCGGCGGGCGCGGGGCTCGCGGCCCTGCTCGCCGTGCGTTATCCGAATGTGTTCGCGGCGGTGGGGCTGCACTTAGGGGTGGTGTTCGGCGAGGCGCGCTCGGCGCTCGGCGCAATGGACGTCATGCGCCGCGGGAGCCGCACCGATCCGGTCGCGCTGATCGACGCGGCCGTCGATGTCCGCGAGTATCCGGGCATGCCGGCGATCATCGTACATGGGGAACTCGATTCGGTGGTCACGTCGGCCAATGCCGAGCGGCTCACGAAGCAGTTTCTCCGCCTCAACGGCTTTATCGATGCCGCCGGAAACCGGCGAGCGGGCGAAGCGCGCGAGGAAACTCATCCGGATGGCGTCGTCAGCGACCATTTTAAGAACGGTCGGCGCGTCGTCAAGACCTCGATCGTGCGCGGGCTCGGGCACTCCTGGGCCGGCGGCGACGATACAGTGGCGTTCCACTCGTCGAAAGGTCCGGATTCATCAGCGGTGATGTGGGAATTCTTCAAGCATCAGCGGCGCTCCAGCGAGGCCGTGCGCGACGCATTCGTCGCGTGAGCTGCAGCGCGCGGCGTTTCGGGTGTTGCAAATAAGTCTTTTGTATCAGGATTCTAGCGAGCAGGGCTGGTGTTGTATTAGGGATTACCTATAATCGGTTTCATAGGTAGTAACCCTAGTATTCCAGCGAGGCCCACCATGTTCTTGCTCAGCCGCATTTTCCTATTCCTGACCAAATCCGCCGACCAGCGCGATCGTGAGCGCAACGACGCTTACCTCGCCGAAGCCACGGACATCTACGATCTCGAATATCGTATGAAGAAGCTGGATCAGCGCGCGACGGCTCGTCATCCGTCGTGGATGTCGAACTGAGCACACACGCTTATAGCGCCGGATAGTTTCGGCCGCTAGGTTCGGCAACGAAAACGCCGGCCCATGGGCCGGCGTTTTCGTTCCTCCGAGGCACGCCTGAGATCACCGTGATGCGCAGATCGACGTTTGTTCGCGTCGGGTTCGAGTACGGGCCAACCTTCTGCGCGGCATCGCAAAGTTGCTGATCGAGCCCGGAGCGAGACACGCGATCAGGCGTTGGGCGTTCCGGGCGCGTTGGGAATGTCCGGCGTGTCCGGCGACTGCACGCCGAAGCAGCCGCGATTTGTCGCGTAGAACGAGCAGTAGAGCGCCGTCGTGACGAGGATGGACGCGGGCATCAGCACGGCGAGCGCCATTTCCTGGCCAGCGCCCAGCGCCTGCATCAGCGCGGTCAGGCCGAACGACACCGCGAGCGCGATGCCGATCCACAGTACGTCGTAATAGATGAATGCGCAGCGATTGCGCCAGCACGACACGAGGCTGAAGAACAGCGCCTTCGCGGGCAGCACGTCGTACCACGCGACGAGAATCGGCGCGAACCAGAACAGCATCGCGACCGGGATGTAGCATGCCATCGCCACGAGTACCGCGAGCGGGCTGAAGCTGGCGGCGACGGTTTCGGGATCGCCGCTCGGACCGTCGCCCATCATGAGGCTGAGCAGCGTGCCGCCATCCACCAGCGCCGATGCCGCGAAGATCGCCGCCATTGCCACGATAAAAACTTACAGCGCGCCCAGCACGAGCAGCCTGCGCGCCACCACGCCGCCGTACGAGCGGAAGCCGTCGACGAGAACCGTCGGCCAGACCGGCTTGCCTGCAATCATGTTGCGGCACGCCGCCATGAAGCCGACTGCGACACCCGGAATGAACAGGAGCGGCAGCACCGGGCCAACGAGCGGCACGCGCGAAATCAGCGTCATCACGAACAGATAGGCGAAGAACACCATGAGGAACGCAAACGGATTGCGGCGGAACAGCCAGATCCCCTGGCGGAACCACACGTAGCCGGTCTTGGCGGGAACTTCGATCAGTCGCATAAAGTCGGTCAGCGTTGGACGGAAGAGACGGCGGCAGCGGCTTTGACGCGTTCCCGCAGAATGCGTTCGAAATGGCCGGGGTCGTGCGCCTTCAGCATCTCCGCCTCGCGCGGACGATGGAAGTCATACAGCCGCGAGATCCAGAAGCGCATCGCGCCGGCGCGCAGCATATCGTTCCAGTGGCGCTCCTCGGCCGGCGTGAACGGGCGCACGGTCTGGTAGGCGCGCAGCAGCGCGTCGACGCGCACGGGATCGAGCGCACCGGTCGCCAGGTCGATGCACCAGTCGTTCACGGTCACGGCGACGTCGAACAGCCATTTGTCGACGCCCGCGAAGTAGAAGTCGAAGAAGCCGCCGAGGCGCGCGTGCTCGCGTCCGTGCGCGAACAGCACGTTGTCGCGGAACAGATCACAATGGCACGGATCTTCTGGCAGCGACGCGTGATCCGCCGAGCCGAAGAACGCGGCCTGATGCGCGAGCTCGGATTCGAAGAGCTCGCGCTGCTCGTGCGTGAGGAATTCGACGATCGCCGGCGCTTTTTCCTGCCACCACGGAAGACTGCGCAGATTCGGTTGATGCTGCGGGAAATCGCGTCCGGCGAGATGCAGGCGCGCGAGCATCTGCCCGACTTCGATGCAGTGCGCGGGCGTCGGCGCAAGCTCGGGCGCACCTTCGAGCTTCGTCACGATGGACGCGGGCTTGCCGCGCAGCATGCCGAAGAGCGAGCCGTCGCGCCGCGGCATCGGATCGGGCACGGGCACGCGATGCGACGCGAGATGCCGCATCAGATCCAGATAGAACGGCAATTGCGCGGCGGTGAGGTTCTCGAAGATCGTGAGCACGTATTCGCCGTGCGTCGTCGTGAGAAAGAAATTGCTGTTCTCGATACCGGACTGGATGCCGCGAAATTCGACGACATCGCCGAGATCGTACTCTTGCAGCCAGTCGCCGAGCTCGGCGTTGGTGACGGGGGTGAAGACGGCCATGCAGGAAAACGTCGGTCAGGTTGGACGGCCCGCAGCGGGCCGGTGAACGGCGGCGCGGGCGGAAAGTCGCAGCGCCGCGAGGACGCGACCCGCTCTCGACGAGCGGGTCCGAAGCATCTTACGGGATCAATAATGCAGGTTGATCGACGGCAGACGTGTGCTGGCCTTGCCGTTGTCGCGCACCTGCGGCGACGTGTCGGCGGGCGCGCTCATTTTCGGCGGGCGCGCTCATTTGATAGCGCGTGCCGAAATTCGAACGGACGTCGATTTCGACGGGCTTGCCCTTGTCGCGATATTCGGTGATCTCGGTGCCGTTGGTGCTGAGTTCATGATAGCTCGGCGTGCGCGGCGGCGAGATTTCGACTTTCGAGCTCACATTGGCCGGCGGGCGGTTGATGGACTTCAGGTCAGGAAGGCCCGCGGCTTCTTCCGGCGACATTTTCTGCGTCGCCGATTGCGGCTCAGACTGGGCGGCTTTCTGCGCCGGCTGCGCGAATGCGCCGAGGCTTGCGGCGGCGCAAAGATACGGCTTCATGATAGTTCTCCAGGCGATGGCCGGATTCTAAGGAACCTCTGCCAAACTCCCGATCCTGGCACCTGATTGGACTATCCTGGAAAGAAGAGAAATTCAAGGACATCTTCGATGACACAACTTGGTCTTGGTCTGGATCTTTCAACGAAACGTAC
>LFJH01000155.1 GCA_001189335.2 Candidatus Paraburkholderia schumanniana | reverse complement strand
GTCCTCGATCGCATGGCGCTTGTCGTTGGCGGCGTTGTTGACGAGGACGCCGATCGGGCCGAATGCGTTTCTTACGTCTTCGATGCCTTTGCGCAGTGCGTCGATGTCGGTCAGGTCGACGTGGAGGAACATCGGGCGGGTCTGGTGTTGCTGCAAGGCTGCGCCGAGGCAGTCGGCGAGGGATTCGCCAGCGTCGGTATCGATGTCGAAGAAGGCGACTTTCGCGCCTTGGTCGAAGAAGTGTTCGACGAAGGCCTCGCCGATGTCGGTTGCTCCACCGGTTATCAGGACCGTTTTGCCTGCGAGGCTCGGGAAGCGGGCGAGTTTGCTTTCGATTGCCATTGTGTTGTCTCTGTTGTTGCACTTTGGAGCGCTGTGGTGCGTTTGGGTGCGGTTCAGTACGCTTTGTCTTGGGCTTTTGTTTTGTTCGTTCGCTTGAGCTTCTATGGGAATCCTGCATTCGCGTCGGGGATTCTGTTCGCTTGTGCTTCGATGGAATCCTGCATTCCATCGAAGCACAAGCCAAAAAACAAAGCACCCCGACCCCGAGCGCACCGCCCACCAAACCCCTTAATCCTTCGCCCCCCGATTCTTCAACTGATCCAGCAACACCGCAGCAAGCAGAATCGCTCCGCGAACAAGATACTGATAAAACGCATCGATATTGAGCAAATTCATGACGTTCTCGACCGTGCCCATAATAAGCACCCCGATCACGACACCGGAAATCGTCGCCCGCCCGCCGAGCAACGACACCCCACCCAACACACAAGCCGAAATCACGTTCAACTCAAAACCTTGAGCCGCATTCGGCTGCCCCGACGTAATCCGCGAAGCGAGAATCACGCCTGCCAGCGCCGTCACCGCGCCCTGAATCAAAAAGATCCACACCCGCGTACGCTCGACATTGATCCCCGCCAGCCGCGAAGCCTCTGGATTTCCGCCAATCGCCAGCGTGTTGCGCCCATAAACAGTCTGGTTCAGCAATACGCCAAAAACGATGAAGCACGCAAGCGTGACCCAGATAGGCAGGGAAATCCCGAACATCGACAAACCGCCAAGCGCGATGAACGTATCCGATGACACACCCACCGCCTACCCATGCGACACGATGAACCCGAGCCCACGCACGATCTCCATCGTCGCCAGCGTGGTGATCAGCGCGTTGATCCGCAGATAGGCAATCACCGCACCGTTCACGAAGCCAATCACCGCACCCGCCGCCACCGCCGCCACAATGGCGATCGCCGTGTTGTCGGTCGCGTTGGAGCACCATCGCGCAGAGCACGCCCGCAAAGGCAATCGTCGAGCCGACCGACAGATCGAAGTCGCGCGACGCCAGGCAGAACATCATCGTGCACGCCACCATGCCGATCTGCGAAATCGACAGCGCAAGACCGAGCATGTTCTCGATCGAGAAAAAGTGATCGACCGTCAGCGACATCGTCAGGAACATGACGACGAAGATCACGATCAGGCTGTACTCCGTGATCTGCTGCCACCACTTCTGCTTGTCGCTCTTTTGCGGGATCAGCGTGCTCGCGACCTTCTCGGTCGCCTGCGCCACGATATTTTCTCTTGCTTCCATGATTCGCTCCTCTTATCCCTATGCCGCCTGCGCGACGCTCTCCGCTTGCGGCAGCGCGAGACTCAGCACCGACTGTTCGCTCGCCTTCCCGCGCGGCAGCTCGCCCGCAATGCGCCCCTGCCGCATCACGACAATCCGGTCCGAGACGCCCAGCACTTCCGGCAGCTCCGACGAGATCATCACGATCGCGCAGCCGCGCTCGGCCAGCTGATAGATCACGTTATAAATTTCGTGCTTGGCGCCGACGTCGATTCCGCGCGTCGGCTCGTCCAGAATCACGACTTTCAGATCCGGCTCGGCGAGCCAGCGCGACAGGATCGCCTTCTGCTGATTGCCGCCCGACAGAAAACGAATGCGCTGACGGCGGCTCGGCGTCTTGATCTTCAAAAGTTCAATGAAACGGTCGGCCGTCTGCGCTTCCTTCTTGCGATCGAGAAAGAACCCGCCGCGCAGATAGTGACGCCGGCACGAAATGTTGATGTTCTCGGCGACCGTCGCCATCGCGACGATGCCCTCTTCCTTGCGATCCTCCGGACACAGCACGATGCCATGACGGATCGCCTCGCCGGTGCTGCGCACCTTGATCGGCTTGCCGTCGAGCACGATCTCGCCGTCCTTCTTCTTGTCCGCACCGTAGACGAGATGCATGAGTTCGCTGCGGCCCGTGCCCACGAGGCCGAAGAATCCCACGATCTCGCCGCGCTTCACCTCGAAGCTCGCGGGCGCGCTCAGCGCGTCGCCCAGCACGTTCTTTACGGAGAAGCGCACCTCGCCCAGCGAACGCGCACGATAGTCATAGATGTAGATGTCGCTGATCTCGCGGCCCACCATCTCCTGCACGAGCGTCTCGCGCGGCACTTCGGCCAGCGACAGATGCGATGCGATCTTGCGGCCGTCGCGGAAGATCGTGCACGCATCGCACAGTTCATAGATCTCGTCCATGCGGTGCGAGATGTAGATCAGCGCGCGATTGTCCGCCTTCAGGTCGCGCACGAGCTTGAACAGCACTTCCGTTTCGCGGTGCGAGAGCGAGCTCGTCGGCTCGTCGAGCGCGATCACGCGCGCATTGCGCAGCAGCGCCTTGCAGATCTCGACCACCTGCCGCTGGGCGATGGAGAGCTTGCGCAGCTTCGCGTTCGGATCGAGATCGACGCCCATCGCCGCGAGCCTTTCGCGCACGTGCTTCTTCGCCGCGCGCTTGTCGACCCAGCCGAGCCAGTTCGGCAGCGCGCCGAGCAGTAGGTTCTCGGACACGGTCAGGTCCGGCACGTACTGCAGTTCCTGGTGAATCACCGCGATGCCCGACGCGATCGAAGCCGCCGCGCTCGCGAAATGCACTTCGTTATCGTCGATGAGCACACGCCCCGAATCGGGCTGATACTCGCCGCCGAGAATCTTGAGCAAGGTCGATTTGCCTGCGCCGTTCTCGCCCATCAAACCGTGAACTTCGCCGGCGTGGACGTCGAACGACACGCCGTCGAACGCGCGCACGCCTGGAAACACCTTGCCGATACTGTCAAAACGCAGCGTCGCTGACACATCGCCTCCTTTGATGCCGATGCGCGGGCCGCGCCAGACCGCGGCCCGCCCTGCTTCGCGAAAAGACTTACTTCGACGCCAGACCCATCTGCTCGCGCACCTGACCCACGTTGTCACGCGTAGCCAGCATGCCGGTCGTGAGCGTGAGCGCCGGCGGCGCCTTGCCGTCCTTGATCCACGCGTACATCCGCTCGGACGTCTCTTCGCCGTGGCGCTTCGGGCTGGTGATCACGGTGCCGAAGAAGCCGGTCGGGTTCGGCTTCTTGAACTCGTTCAGCGCCGAGTCCGAGCCGCCGATGCCGATGCCGATCATGTTGTCCGCCTTGATGTCGCGCCCCTCCGCCGCCCGCACCGCGCCGAGCACGGCTTCGTCGTTCAGGCCATAGGCGACCCAGTGCTTGAACTGCAGGTTCTTCGTGAGCGCGATGTTCGCGGCGTTGAACGCGTTTTCGGTGTCGGTCTTCGCCTGCGGCGCCGCGATGATGTTCGCCCTCGGGAAGCCCGCGGCGAGGAGCGCGTCAGTCGCGCCCGTCGTGCGGTCATGCGCGGTCGGCAACTGCTCGTAGGTCACGTCGATCGCGCCGACATCCTTCATGTCCCAGCCGCGCTTCTTGATCTCGGCCGCAATGCCATCGCCCACCTGCTTGCCGATGTTGTACGCCGAGATGCCCATGTGCGGGACAGACTCGATCGGCTTGCCGGAACCGTCGACGAGGCGGTCGTCCACGGTCATCATCTTGAGCTTGTCGGCCTTCGCCTTCGCGACGATGCCCGGTCCGAGCTTCACGTCGGGGAGGCAGATGATGAAGCCCTGGGCCTTCTGCGCGGCGAGGTTGTCGATCGCGCTCATCACTTTTTCACCGGATGGCGCGCCGATCTTGACGAGCGTGAAGCCCTTCTCCTTCGCGGCGATCTCCGCGAACTTCCACTCGTCCTGGAACCACGGTTCTTCCGGCTGCTTCACGAGGAAGCCGATCTTGACGTCGTCGGCGGCCTGCGCGACGGGCGCCGCGATCATGGACGCGCTCGTGGCTGTGGTAGCGGCGATCAGCGTGAGGAACAGTCTGCGTTTCATTTTTTGTCTCCCGATCTTTTCCGTTGTTTCAAAGATGCCCGCGTGCGGGCGCTACTCGTGCGGGCGCTACTACTAACGTGTTTGGCCGTGTGTGTCGATCAGAGTTAGGGAACCTCTGCACAACTCGATTTCAGAGCGCTGGACGTTTTACGCTTCGCATCGTATCGATCGCGACGATGGCCTGCGGGTGATTAGTCAACTTTTGAACCGTGGCGGCCTCGTTTTCTGAGTCTCGCGTTTCGATCCTCAAGCGCTTCAAGCATTTCAAGCGCTTCGCAAGGCCTTGCGTGCCATCCACAAATTGCCCAGCGCAAACAGCGTTGTGATCTGCGCAGTATTTTTCATCACCCCCCTATACCGGGTCTTCGTGTAGCCAAATTGCCGCTTGAGCACGCGAAACGGGTGTTCGACCTTCGCGCGGATGCCCGCCTTCAGACGTTCGATCCGATCGTAGATCGCGTCCAGTTGATCACT
>LFJH01000154.1 GCA_001189335.2 Candidatus Paraburkholderia schumanniana | reverse complement strand
CCCCGCACCTTGATCCGCGGCCATCGCGAGCGTCTGCTGCTTCATTGTCTTTTGCCTTTCTCGTTGCTTGTGCGCTCTATAACGCTTGACGCGCACAAGCGGTAGACTTAATCAGCATTGCCTTAGGACATTAGACTGGGTTGCATCGTTACTTCACACGCAGCCCGTCTCACATGTCCGCACTCACGCTCGCCGATGTTTACCGTGCCCGCCAGCGCATCGAAGGGCGCGCGCTCGTCACGCCGCTCGTTCAATCGATGTCTTTGTCGCGCGTCGCGGGCGTGCCGGTTCATCTCAAGCTCGAAACGCTGCAACCGACTGGCAGCTTCAAGTTGCGCGGCGCGACTAACGCGCTCGCGCAGATCGCCGAGGAAGGATGCAAGCGCGTCGTGACAGCATCGACGGGCAATCACGGCCGCGCGGTCGCGCATGCGGCGCGTGCGCTCGGCATCGAAGCGGCGGTGTGCATGTCTTCGCTCGTGCCGAAGAACAAGGTCGATGCGGTCGCCGCGCTCGGCGCGCGTGTCGTCATCACGGGCAGGAGCCAGGACGATGCGCAGGTCGAGGCACAACGACTCGTGCGCGAGGAAGGCTATGCCTTCGTGCCGCCGTTCGACGATGAGCGCGTGATCGCGGGACAGGGCACCATCGGCCTCGAAATTCTGGAAGCGCTACCCGATGCGGCGAGCATCGTCGTGCCCTTGTCGGGCGGCGGACTCTTCAGCGGCGTCGCGTTCGCGGCGAAGAGCATCCACCCTCAAGTGAAGATGATCGGCGTCTCGATGGAACGCGGGGCCGCCATGCATGCGAGTCTTGCGGCGGGCAAGCCGGTCTTCGTCGACGAACTCGAGACGCTCGCCGATTCGCTGGGCGGCGGCATCGGCCTCGACAACCAGCATACGTTCGCCATGACGCGCGATCTCATCGACGATGTGGTGCTGCTCGACGAAATGTCGATCGCGCGCGGCATCGTGCATGCGTATCGCGAAGAAAAGCTCGTCATCGAGGGCGCGGCCACGGTCAGCATGGCGGCCTTGCTCGATGGCGCGATTCCAGCGCCGCGCGGGCCGATCGTCATCGTCGTGAGCGGCAGCAACATCGATATCGAAACGCATCGACACCTGATTGGAGCAGCCTGAAACCATGTCCAACATCGATAAATCCACCGTTCTGCTCGGGCAGGAGCAATTGCGCCAACTCGTGCCGCTCGACCTCGACGCGATCGAACAGATCGAGGCAGCGTTCAAGTCCCTCGCGACCGAAGCCGTCGCGATGCCGCCCATCCTGCGTCTCGACATCCCCGAGCATGACGGCGAAGTGGACGTGAAAACCGCGTATTTGCCGCGCTTTCCGAGCTTCGCGATCAAGGTGAGCCCGGGCTTCTTCAGCAATCCTTCACTTGGGCTTCCGAGCCTGAACGGACTGATGCTGGTGCTGTCGGCGCGCACGGGCCTCACCGAAGCCGTGTTGCTCGACAACGGCTATCTCACCGCCGTGCGCACCGCGGCAGCCGGCGCGCGCGGCACGCTGGCTCGCGCGCAAGGACGCGAAGCGCGTGGCGATCATCGGGGCGGGCGAGCAGGCGTGTCTGCAACTGAAGGCCTTGCGTCTCGTGCGCGACATCGAGCATGTCACCGTATGGGCGCGGGATTCGAAGGAGACGCAACAATTCGCGCGCGACTGCGAAAGCCTGCCGTGCGATATCGCGGACAGCGTGAATCAAGCGCTCAGGCACGCCGATATCGCCATCACGACGACGCCGAGCCGCGAGCCGCTGATTCACGCACGCGATCTGCATTCGGGCCTGCACATCACGGCGATGGGTTCGGACGCCGAGCACAAGAACGAGATCGCGCCGGACGTATTTGCGAAGGTGCGTTACGTATGCGACCGGCTGCAGCAGGTGCGCGTGCTGGGTGAATTGCATCACGCGATCGACGCGGGCGTGATCGTTGCTGATGCAACTTTTACCGAGCTGGGAGAAGTCATCGCGCAAAAAGCGCCGGGCCGCACGAATGGCGATGAAGTGACCGTGTGCGATCTTACCGGCACGGGCGCGCAGGACACCGCGATCGCGACGCTCGCAGTCCAGCGTGCGCGCGCGGCGCAGGCAGGAACCATTTTCCACAACGATGTGACCGCTTGATAGAGGGGACGATGTCCGAAATCACGCAACAGAAGAAGGGTGAGGCGCCCGTGGTACGCCTGCCGTTCGAGCACAGCGAGTACGATGCGCGCATCGCGAAGACGCGGCGCGCGATGGAGAAGGCGGGCATCGATCTGATGATCGTGACCGACCCGACCAACATGGCGTGGCTCACCGACTACGACGGCTGGTCGTTCTACGTGCATCAGTGCGTGCTGCTCGCGATGGACGGCGAGCCGGTCTGGTACGGCCGGGGCCAGGATGCGAACGGCGCGAAGCGCACGGTATTCATGAAGCACGACAACATCGTCGGCTATCCGGATCACTATGTGCAGTCGCCGGTGCGCCATCCGATGGATTACCTGTCCACCGAAGTGATTGCCGCGCGCGGCTGGGATAAAAAGCGCATCGGCGTCGAGATGGATAACTACTACTTCAGCGCGAAGGCGTATGCGTCGTTGACGCAACATCTGCCGAACGCGAAGTTCGTCGATGCGACCGCGCTCGTCAACTGGCAGCGCGCGGTGAAGTCTCCGCGCGAGATCGAATACATGCGCGTGGCGGAGCGCATCGTCGAGAAGATGCATGCGCGCATTCTCGACAAGGTCGAGCCGGGCATGAAGAAGAGCGATCTCGTCGCGCAGATCTATGAAGCGGGTATCACGGGCGCCGAAGGCTATGGCGGCGACTATCCGGCCATCGTGCCGCTGTTGCCGACCGGCTCGGACGCCGCCGCGCCGCATCTCACATGGGACGATTCGACGTTCACCGCGAACGCGGGCACGTTCTTCGAGATCGCGGGCTGCTTCAAGCGATACCACTGCCCGCTGGCGCGCACGGTGTATCTCGGCACGCCGCCGCAGCATTTCATCGAAGGCGAGAAGGCGGTCGTGGAAGGCATCGAAGCGGGTCTTGCCATGGCGAAGCCGGGCAACAAGACCGAGGATATCGCCAATGCGTTCTTTGCGGTGCTGCGCAAGTTTGGCATCGAGAAGGACAGCCGTTGCGGCTATCCGATCGGTGCGAGCTATCCGCCGGACTGGGGCGAGCGCACGATGAGCCTGCGTCCCGGGGACAAGACGGTCCTCGAGCCCGGCATGACGTTCCACTTCATGCCGGGCCTCTGGCTCGACGCCTGGGGCCTCGAAATCACGGAGAGCATCCTGATTACGGACACCGGCGTCGAGACCTTCTGCAACACGCCTCGCAAATTGTTCGTGAAGGAGTAGTACGATGCGCGCGTCACCGATCAGCCCGACCGGCGATTTCGACGCCGACGGCGAACAGCACGGCTTCCTCAAGTTGCCGTATTCGCGCAACGATTCCGCCTGGGACGCGGTGATGATTCCCGTCACCGTGATCAAGCGCGGCGATGGGGCGACCGCGCTGCTCACGGGCGACAATCACGGCGACGAATACGAAGGGCCGATCGCACTGGCGAAGCTCGCATCGACGCTCAAGGCGAAGGACGTGAACGGCCGGGTGATCAGGCCGGGTGATCATCGTGCCGTTCATGAACTATCCGGCGTTCCGCGCGGGCGCCCGCACGTCGCCTATCGATGCGGGCAATCTCAACCGCAGCTTTCCCGGCAAGCCGGACGGCACGGTGACGGAGAAGATCGCGGATTACTTCCAGCGTCATCTCTTGCCGCTTGCGGACTATGTGCTCGACATTCACGCGGGTGGGCGCACGCTCGACTTCCTGCCGTTCGCGGCGATTCACGTGCTCGACGACGCAACGCAGCAGTCGCGTTGCGAAGCCGCGATGCGTGCGTTCGGCGCGCCGTATTCGATGCGCATGCTGGAGCTCGACAGCGTGGGTCTTTACGACAGCGCGGCCGAGGAAGCGGGCAAGGTGTTCGTGTCGACGGAGCTGGGCGGCGGTGGATCGTCGACGGCGAAGAACGTCGCGATTGCGGAGCGTGGCGTACACGGCTTTCTCGCGCATGCGGGCATCATCGAGAAGTCGAACGCGCAGGGCGAAGCGCGCACGACCACGCTGCTCGACATGCCCGATGGCACCTGCTATACGACGAGCGAGCACACGGGGTTGCTGGAGATGTGCCGGGATCTGGGCGACATGGTGAGGGCAGGCGAAGTGCTCGCGCGCGTGCATGACATTGCGCGTACGGGCACGGCGCCTGTGGAGTATAGTGCGAAGCGTGACGGCCTGCTTGCGGCGCGGCATTTTCCGGGCCTTGTGCAGACGGGCGATACCGTAGCCGTGGTGGCCGATATCGTCGAACGCAACATTGCTGTGAGTGTGTAATTGATCAAGCTCGACCGCTACGATCTGGCCATTCTGCGCATCCTCGCGCGGGATGGCCGCATTACGAAATCGCGCCTCGCGGAAGAGGTCAATCTCTCGATCTCGCCCGCGTGGGAGCGCGTGAAGAAGCTCGAGGACAGCGGGCTTATAAGGGGATATCGCGCGGACATCGTGAACCGCCCCGGATTGGGTGGAGGCTCCAACTCTTGAGAGAATGGAGCCATGAACAAGTCGAACAAATTTTCTGCTGAAGTCCGGGAACGTGCAGTCCGTATGGTGCGGGAGTATCGCGAGGAGTATCCGTCACAGTGGGCGG
>LFJH01000153.1 GCA_001189335.2 Candidatus Paraburkholderia schumanniana | reverse complement strand
CGAATTCAAGCCGCAGTTCCATGATGTTTTTGCTATCCCAGCTCATGATTGACTCCGGACGAACCATTCGTCCAAAGTGTTACCCATGTCATGGAACAGGTGTTACCCATGTCTCCGGTCTATACAGCCCCCGAAAGCACATGCGGGTCTCCGCAGAACTCGCATTTGATGGGGCCGGTCCTGACCTATCCTGCGTTTCGATCGTTGAATGGGACTTCGCAGAAGTCCTGCCAGTTCGCCAAAGCACGCCCACACGAACGAAGGGTGACTCAATCGGGTCATGAAACCAATGTTCCAACGCCAAGGATCCCATGCCTGCGGCGCCGCTTATAATTGGGGGTTATTTGCACTTTCCGACCGATGAACCCATGAACGAGACCCCGAGCGACATCAACTCCACGCTTGCCAAGAGCTTCGAGCCTCAGAACATCGAGTCCCAATGGGGCCCGGAATGGGAAAAACGCGGGTACTCCGCCCCCACATTCAAGGAAGGCGCGAAGAATTTCTCCATCCAGTTGCCGCCGCCGAACGTCACCGGCACGCTGCACATGGGGCACGCGTTCAATCAGACCATCATGGACGGCCTTACGCGCTATCACCGCATGCTCGGCGAGAACACGATGTGGCTGCCCGGCACGGACCACGCGGGCATCGCGACGCAGATCGTCGTCGAACGTCAGCTCGACGCGCAAGGCATCTCGCGCCACGACCTCGGCCGCGAGGAATTCCTGAAGCGCGTTTGGGCGTGGAAGCAGCAATCCGGCTCGACCATCACCAGCCAGGTGCGGCGCCTGGGCGCCTCGATCGACTGGTCGCGCGAATACTTCACGATGGACGACAAGATGTCGGCCGCGGTGCGCGACGTGTTCGTCACGCTCTACAAGCAGGGCCTCATCTATCGCGGCAAGCGGCTCGTGAACTGGGATCCGGTGCTCGGCACGGCCGTGTCGGATCTCGAAGTGGTCAGCGAGGAAGAGAACGGCAGTCTGTGGCACATCCAGTATCCGCTCCCGGACGGCTCGGGCCATCTGACGGTTGCCACGACGCATCCGGAAACCATGCTTGGCGACGTCGCCGTGATGGTGCATCCCGAGGACGAGCGCTATCGGCACCTGATCGGCAAATCGGTGGTGCTGCCGCTTTGCGATCGCGAAATCCCCATCATCGCCGATGAATACGTCGACCGCGAGTTCGGCACCGGCGTCGTGAAGGTGACGCCCGCGCACGACTTCAACGATTACGCCGTCGGCCAGCGCCACAAGCTGCCGCAGATCGAAATCCTCACGCTCGACGCGAAGATCAACGGCAATGCGCCGGAGAAGTATCACGGCATGGATCGCTTCGATGCGCGCAAGGCAGTCGTGAAGGACCTCGAAGCGCTCGGCCTGCTCGAATCCGTCAAGCCGCACAAGCTGATGGTGCCGCGCGGCGACCGCACGGGCGTCGTGATCGAGCCGATGCTGACCGACCAGTGGTTCGTCGCGGTGACCAAGCCTGCTCCGGAAGGCACGTTCAATCCGGGCAAGTCGATCACGGAAACGTCGCTCGATGTCGTGCGCAGCGGCAAGATCAAGTTCGTGCCGAAGAACTGGACCACCACTTACTATCAGTGGCTGGAGAACATTCAAGACTGGTGCATCTCGCGTCAATTGTGGTGGGGCCATCAGATTCCCGCGTGGTATGGCGAGAACGGCGAGATCTTCGTCGCCAGGACGGAAGAGGAAGCCCGCGCCGAAGCCAGCGCACAAGGCTACAAGGGTTCGCTCAAGCGCGACGAAGACGTGCTCGACACGTGGTTCTCGTCCGCGCTCGTGCCGTTCTCGTCGCTCGACTGGCCGAACGAGACGAAGGAGCTGGACGCGTTCCTGCCGTCGTCGGTGCTCGTGACGGGCTTCGACATCATCTTCTTCTGGGTCGCGAGAATGGTGACGATGACCACGCATTTCACCGGCCGCGTGCCCTTCGACACCGTCTATGTGCACGGCCTCGTGCGCGACGCCGAAGGCCAGAAGATGTCGAAGAGCAAGGGCAACACGCTCGACCCGATCGACATCGTGGACGGCATCGATCTCGAATCGCTCGTCGCCAAGCGCACCACGGGCCTCATGAATCCGAAGGCCGCCGCGCAGATCGAGAAGAAGACCCGCCGGGAATTCCCCGAGGGCATTCCGTCGTTCGGCACGGACGCGCTGCGCTTCACGATGGCTTCGATGGCCACGCTCGGCCGCAACGTGAACTTCGACCTGGCCCGCTGCGAGGGCTATCGGAATTTCTGCAACAAGCTGTGGAACGCCACGCGTTTCGTGCTGGTGAATTGCGAAGGCCACGATTGCGGCTTTGCGAATCCCGGCGCGTGCAAGCCGGGCGATTGCGGCCCGGGCGGCTACACCGATTTCTCGCAGGCCGACCGCTGGATCGTGTCGCTCCTGCAGCGCGTGGAAGCTGAAGTCGAAAAGGGCTTCGCGGACTATCGTTTCGACAACGTCGCAAGCGCGCTTTACAAGTTCGTCTGGGACGAGTACTGCGACTGGTATCTGGAGCTCGCGAAGGTGCAGATCCAGACCGGCACGCTCGAGCAGCAGACCGCGACGCGCCGCACGCTTTTGCGCGTCCTGGAGACGGTGTTGCGCCTCGCGCACCCGATCATCCCGTTCATCACGGAAGCGCTGTGGCAGAAGGTGGCGCCGCTGACCGACGCGTTCCCGCAAGGCACCAAGGAGGGCGAAGTGTCGATCATGACCCAGCCCTACCCGCGCGCCGAGCAGAAAAAAATCGACGATTCGGCAGAACAATGGGCCTCCGAACTGAAGACTGTCATCGATGCATGTCGTAATCTGCGTGGCGAAATGAATCTGTCGCCCGCGGTGAAGGTGCCGTTGCTCGCGCACGGCGACGCGGCGCGCCTTTCCGCGTTCGCGCCCTACGTTGCCGCGCTCGCGCGTCTCTCCGAGGTGAAGATCATCGATGACGAAGCGGCGCTCGACCGCGAAGCGCATGGCGCGCCCGTAGCGATCGTCGGCAGCAGCAAGCTCGTGCTGAAGGTGGAAATCGATGTGGCCGCCGAACGCGAGCGCCTGACGAAGGAAGTGGTCCGTCTGACAGCCGAAATCGCGAAATGTAATGCGAAGCTGGGAAATGAAAGCTTTGTTTCAAAAGCGCCGGGTGCTATCGTTGAAAAGGAGCGAAAAAGGCTGGCAGAATATGGAACCACTATCGAGAAGCTTCAGGCCCAATTATTGCATCTGCCTGCTTGATTTGGGGGTTCGAAACGCAATTCGACCCCCCCAGATGTCTCGACATTCTAAATGATTTAAGAGGATTAGGGTTATCACATGCTAAAAATTACCAAAGCGGTTTTCCCCGTCGCAGGCCTGGGTACGCGGTTTCTCCCCGCGACCAAGGCCAGCCCGAAGGAAATGCTGCCAGTCGTGGACAAGCCGCTGATTCAATACGCGGTCGAAGAAGCCATGGCCGCCGGCATTACCGAAATGATCTTCGTGACCGGTCGCAGCAAGCGTGCCATCGAAGATCACTTCGACAAGTCCTATGAGATCGAAGCGGAACTCGAAGCACGCGGCAAGGCCAAGTTACTCGAACTCGTGCGCAGCATCAAGCCGAGCCACGTGGACTGCTTCTACGTGCGTCAGGCCGAAGCGCTCGGTCTCGGCCACGCCGTGCTGTGCGCGGAGAAGCTTGTCGGCGATAACCCGTTCGCCGTGATCCTCGCGGACGACTTGCTGTACGGCAAGCCGCCCGTCATGTCGCAGATGATCGAGGTATTCGATCACTATCACAGCTCGGTGATCGGCGTCGAAGAGATTCCGCCAGAAGACTCGAAGTCGTACGGCATCGTCGACGGCAAGGAGTGGGAAGACAATATCTTCAAGCTGTCGGGTATCGTCGAGAAGCCGGAGCCGGCGGTCGCGCCGTCGAACCTCGGCGTGGTCGGCCGCTATGTACTCAAGCCGCGCATCTTCGATCACATCCGCGCGCTCAAGCCGAGCGCAGGCGGCGAACTGCAACTGACGGACGCGATCCAGTCGCTGCTGTCGGACGAGCAGGTGCTCGCCTACAAGTACCACGGCACCCGTTTCGATTGCGGCAGCAAGCTGGGTTATCTGAAGGCAACGGTCGAATTCGCGATGCGCCATCCGGAAGTGAAGGCGGAATTCGAGGAATATCTGCGCAACCGTGCGCCGATTCTCGAAGGCTGATTTTCTTCCTGCATCGAGTCGAAAAAGCCCGTCACGATGTGACGGGCTTTTTGCTTTTTGCGTGACGGCTTGCCGGTTTCAACGACGGCGCATCAGAAAAATGAACGTCTTGTCCTGCGCCGTCGCTTCGACGATCTCATTGCCGGTCTGCTTGGCGAATGCCGCGAAATCGCGCTGCGATCCCGGGTCGGTGGCAAGCACTTTCAGAATCTGACCGCTCGTCATGTCGGCGAGCGCCTTCTTCGCCCGCAGAATCGGCAACGGGCAGTTGAGCCCGCGCGCGTCGACTTCCTTGTGAACTTCCATCGCGATTGAACCTTTTCGTGGCCTGTTGAGTTAGCGGGCTGCGGAGGTTCAATTTTAACGCAGGGTTCATAAATCCACCGCGCGCCCTTCCTCATAAGCCTGCCGGACAACAGCCTCGCCACGTTGAGACTTTTCTGGTTCATGCGCGGAGTGATCAGAGCTAAGGAATCTCTGCCAAACTCCCGATCCTGGCACCTGATTGGACTATCCTGGAAAGAAGAGAAATTCAAGGACATCTTCGATGACACAACTTGGTCTTGGTCTGGATCTTTCAACGAAACGTACTCGCAACCGGG
>LFJH01000152.1 GCA_001189335.2 Candidatus Paraburkholderia schumanniana | reverse complement strand
GAGTACGTTTCGTTGAAAGATCCAGACCAAGACCAAGTTGTGTCATCGAAGATGTCCTTGAATTTCTCTTCTTTCCAGGATAGTCCAATCAGGTGCCAGGATCGGGAGTTTGGCAGAGGTTCCCTAAATGTGTTACTCATGTCCTGACACACCCGTTACCCATGTCTCCGGTCTATACAGAACAGAAAGCGCGAAGGCCGCGCCCGCAATCACGAGCAGCGTGTACGAGGCCCAGAAGTTCGTCGAGCCGAGCAGATACGATCCAGCAAACGCAATCGCGCCGATCAGCAAGAACGGCCACACGAACGCCTTGCGCGCCCGCAGCTTGTCCGAGGCCCACGACGCGAGCAGCATCGCGATCGTCGCGGCAAGATACGGCACCGCTGAAAGCCAGCCCGTCTCGACCCTGCCGAGCGTCGAACCGTTCTTCAGGATCGAGGGCAGCCACAGCACGAAGCCATACACGCCGATGCTCCAGCAGAAATACTGCCCGCACAGCTTGATGACCGCCGGCGACTTGAACGCCTCGCGATAGTTCTTCACCGGCTTGATGGCCGCCTGCTCCACGCGCAGCGTCCCATCCAAGTCGCGCTTCTCCTGCTCGGAGAGCCAGCTCACCTGCGCAGGCTTGTTCTTCACGATGAACCACCAGATCACCGCCCACACGATCGCGGGCACGCCTTCGGCGATGAACATATGGCGCCAGCCAAACGAGTTCACGAGATAGCCTGACACGACCGACATTCACAGCACCGTCACCGGATTGCCGAGAATGAGGAAAGTGTTCGCGCGCGAGCGCTCGGACTTCGTGAACCAGTTCGCGATGAAGACGAGCATCGCGGGCATCACCGCCGCCTCGACCACACCGAGCGCAAAACGGATCGCCATCAGCGACGGAATATTGCTCACCATGCCCGTGAGCGTCGCGCAAGTGCCCCACAGCACGAGGCTCCAGAACACCAGCTTCTTCACGCTGCGGCGCTCCGCATAGATCGCGCCCGGAATCTGGAAAAAGAAGTAGCCAAAGAAAGAACAGCGCGCCGATCAGCGACGACAGTCCCTTGCTGATGCCGAGATCCTGATTGATGCCCGCGGCCGCCGCAAATCCGTAGTTGGCGCGGTCGAGATACGCGAGGCTGTACGTGATGAAGACGATCGGCATGATCACCCACCAGCGGCGCACGGCGAGCTTGGGAATTGAGGAATGCATGGTTGTCTCCGAACGCAATTCGGTTGAGTCTCTCGGTTGATGGCCTCAGGCCAGATCGAACGCGGCTTTAGCCGTCTTGTCGTTGGAATCCTGTGCTTCGAGCAGGTCGAGCGTGGCGCGCGTCGGCAAGCCTTCGCTGTCGCCGATCACCTGAATCGCCAGCGCACCGATGCGATTGCCGCGCCCGATCGCATGACGCACGTCGCGACCTTCGAGCAGCGCGCTCACCACGCCGACCGCGAAGCCGTCGCCGGCGCCGACCGTATCGACAACATTCGCCACCGGCACCGCTGGCACGATGCCCTCCTCGCCCTCCGCCGTGCAAAAGTACGCGCCGTGCGCACCCAGCTTCACGACGACGCCCCTCGCACCGCGGTCGAGATAGAACGCGGCAATGGCTTCGGGCTTCGCATGGCCGGTGAGCGTCAGACCTTCGGCGACACCCGGCAGCACCCAGTCGGCGAGCGCGGCCAGTGCGTTGAGCGACTCGGCCATCGCCTCGCGCGACGGCCACAGAGTCGGGCGCAGGTTCGGATCGAAGGAAATCGTCTTGCCTGCCGCACGCATTTCGCGGGCCATGTGGAACGCGAGTTCGCGCAAGGTCGCGGAAATGGCCGGCGCGACACCAGTGAGATGCAGATGGCGCGCACCAAGCACATAGTCGGCGGCGTAGTCGTCCAGCGACAGATGGCTCGCGGCCGAACCCTTGCGGAAGTATTCGATGGCCGGATCGCTGCCGTCGTCACACTTGCCCTTGAGCTGGAAGCCCGTCGGATAGCGCTCGTCGATCGTCACGCGGCGCGCATCGATGCCCTCGGCGGCAAGCACGTCGAGGACATAGCGGCCGAACGAATCGTTGCCGACGCGGCTCATCCAGCCCACATTGAAGCCCAGCCGCGACAAGCCGATCGCGACGTTCAGATCCGCGCCCGCGACGCGTTTCGTGAACTGGCCGACCTTCGCGAGATCGCCAGTCTCGGCTGCGACGAACATCGTCATCGCTTCACCGTAGGTGACGACGTCGAGGATTTCGGGCTTGGCTTGCATATCGGGTCCTTTGCAGATGAATGCTGAATGCAAAATGCGTAATTCAAAATGCCGCGATGCGGACGACTTGCCGCGCCGCATTGGCGTCGAGCAAAATATCGGTGCCGGCGATGAAGGGATATCCGTGCTCAATGCCGCGCGCGCGGCACGGCGCCCGGCAGGTGCGCGAGCAGCGTCGCGAAAGACGCATCGCCGTTCGCGGGCGCGGCGGCGAAACGGCGCGCGCCCCCGCCGATTACGGCCTTGCAGTGCACGTAGGCGACATAGGGCGCGAGGCGCTTCGCGGCGTCGAGCGGATCCTGTTCCGCCCAGTTCCAGTTGCCGGTGTCGAAGGTCATCGCGAGGCCGCTGTGCTTCGGCAACGCGGCGAAGAGCGCTTCGAAGGCGCCGATCGTGCCGCCCCCTTCAGTTGCCCGTTCTCCACGACGACGCGCGCTTTCGACGTGGCAATCGTCGTTATCAGACGATCCAGCGTGGCGGCGTCGCTCGCGACATGGCTTTCCGTGCCGCCCAACTATGCGAGCGCCGAGCATCGCTGCCTCCTGGATGGCGAGACGCAGCGCGTCAGCGTCCAGCGAGCCGTCCTCGCGGAACAGCGTCGCGGGCGTCGAATAGACGGTCCACAGGCCCTGTGCGCGGACTCGTTCGCCAAGTCGAGCCAGCGCATCGGATCTTGCGTCGGCATCGCTCGCGAACAGCTCGCGGCGCACTTCGAAGCCTTCCGCGCCCGCGCGGGCCGTAGCCGTCGCGCCGGATCGTATCCGCGCCGAACGCGCTCGCGACGATGACGACTTCCGGGCGGGTCTCATTTGGTACATCGAGCGGGAAAATCTGCTGTTGACTCGCTTGCATCTCAGGCATCTCGGTTCAGTTTCCGCTCCAAAATTTCGGCCTTAGAACCGGTTCCAAAAAGGATTTTCAAAAAGGACGCCGCAGCGCCCGTTGAGACCGAATGGTGCGTCAGACGGCCGCTGGCGCGCCATAGTGGAATTCCCTAGCCGAGCAGGCCGGGCTCCTCGCACAGCTCGAGAAAGCGCGTCGCGACGCGTGAGCGGTTCCGGCGCGATGCGTAGTCGCTGCAGCGCGCTGTCCTCGTGGCGGATCGACATCGCGGAGACGAAGCCGATGCCCATGCTCGCGCGCACCGCCTCCTTCACGCCCTCCACGCCCGCAATTTCCAGCGCGACGCGCATGGGCGCATCGCAGTCCGCGAACGCCCGCTCGACCATCAGCCGCACGCCGGAGCCCGGCTCGCGGAGCACCAGCGGATGCACGCCCAGTTCGTCCAGCGTGACCGCCTCCCGCCCGTCCGCAAGCGGATGTCCTTTCGGCGCGATCGCGACGATCTCATCCTCGCGCCATGAGGTAACGGTCGTGCCGAGCGGCAACTCATGGCCGGCCGGCCCTTCCACCAGCGCGACGTCGAGCGAGCCGAGCGCCGCGACGATTTCCGCCGTGTTGCCGTCGATGGTGGTCACGACGACGTCCGGATAGCGCTTGTGAAACGCCGCGATCAGATACGGCAGCAGATAGCTCGCGGGCGTAGTGCTCGCACCGATTCGCAGCGTGCCCCGCTCGAGGCCACGCAGGAGGCCACGCAGCGCGTCGCGCAACGCGTGGGCCGCGCGAAAGGTTTCGCGCAGGCGCTCCGCGTGGCCGAGCAACTGCTCGCCGGCCGCGGTCAGCCGCACGCCGCGCCCGTCGCGCTGGTACAGCGGCTCGCCGAATTCCTCCTGCAAGAGCCGCAATTGCCCCGATACCGCGGGCTGCGACAGATGCAGCGCCACCGCCGCGCGGCTGATATTGCCGTGCTCGGCGACTGTTGCAAAAGTTATCAGCTGTTCTGGGGTCATTCTGATAAAATATCGGATTAGCCGATACTTTACATCCTAAATCACGATTTTTCATATTGATATATCGAGAATAGGATTAGCCCATCGCCTGATCCAAGTTACCTGCGGGTTTATCCATGTCTACGGTTCCGACCACTCCATCGCTAGCGTCAGCCTTATCCTCCCACGGCTAGCGTCAGCCTTATCCTCCCACGCGGACAGCTCAACGGCATTCTCTTCGTCGCGCTGTTCGCCGCGGCCGTCACGCGGCTTGCCGCCCTGCCCGCCATCGCGGGACTCGGGATCAGCCCGTTGATCGTCGGCATCGTCGCGGGCGCTATCTACGGCAACGCGCTGCGTCACGGCATGCCGGAGAGCTGGGCCGCTGGCGTCAACTTCTCCGCACGCAAGCTGCTGCGCATCGCCGTCGCGTTCTTCGGGCTGCGTGTGAGTCTTCAGGAAATCGCGCAAGTGGGCATGTCGGGATTCACCGTGTCGGTGCTGGTCGTCGTCAGCACGCTCGTGATCGGCACCTGAGCCGGCATGAAGCTGATGAAACTCGATCGCGACACCGCCCTTCTCAACCGCGGCCGGTAGCGCGATCTGTGGCGCGGCCGCCGTGCTCGCGTTCGAATCGACGCTGCAATCTAAGGAACCTCTGCCAAACTTCCGATCCTGGCACCTGATTGGACTATCCTGGAAAGAAGAGAAATTCAAGGACATCTTCGATGACACAACTTGGTCTTGGTCTGGATCTTTCAACGAAACGTACTCG
>LFJH01000151.1 GCA_001189335.2 Candidatus Paraburkholderia schumanniana | reverse complement strand
TTGCGAGTACGTTTCGTTGAAAGATCCAGACCAAGACCAAGTTGTGTCATCGAAGATGTCCTTGAATTTCTCTTCTTTCCAGGATAGTCCAATCAAGTGCCAGGATTGGGAGTTTGGCAGAGGTTCCCTAGGCGATCACGGATCAGGTGCTCGACACCGTGCTGCTCGAGCTCGGCGAGTTTCTCAAGCGCTACCGGGAGTACTACATCTCGGTGAATCTCTCCGCGCCCGATCTCACGACGCATCGCTTCCTCGACGTACTCGGGCCCGCGATCGCGCGGCAGGGCGTGCTGCCGCAGCAGATCCGCATCGAGGCGACCGAGCGCAGCTTTCTCGACGCCGACGCCGCCAAGGAAGTCATCAGCGCGTTCCGTCACGCCGGCCACGCCGTCTATCTCGACGATTTCGGCACCGGGTATTCGAGCCTGTCGCATCTTCAGACGTTTCGCATCGACGGTCTTAAGATCGACAAGTCCTTCGTCGATACGATCGGGCAGGACGCGGCGTCGAGCAGCGTGGCGTCGCATATCATCGACATGGCGACGACGCTCGACGTGCAGGTCATCGCTGAGGGCATCGAGCGCGAGGAGCAGGCCGCGTATCTGCATGCGCGCGGCGCGCAGTTCGGGCAGGGCTGGCTGTTCTCGGTGCCGCTTTCCGCAGCGGAATTCATCCGCTATGCGGGCAGGACGCGCGGCGCTTGATCGCGGGCGGATCGGCCTCATCTAACTGGTTTCCAGACGAGGCACGACCATGACGACGATCACCGATCAAGCCGCCACCACCTTTTTGCGCGACGTGCACCATCCGCTGCTCGCGCTCCATCGCAGCGTGCTCGCGCATCTGCGGGCGCGTCACGAGGCCGAGTTCGGGCCGGTGTCGCCGGGGGAGTTTCTGCAAATCGTGATCAACGGTTCGGCATATCGCTGGCTGTCGCCGTTCTCGATGCTGATCGCCGCCATCGACGATGTCCTCGACGACGACGAAGCCACGCCCGAGGCGCGCATCGGGCACGCGCGCGCGGTCGTCGACATGTTGAGCGCCGGCACGCGCGATCCCGCCTTCGCCGAGCAATTCCTGCCCCTTGCTGCAGGACAGCCCGGAGATCGCGATGGCCAACGGGCAGGTCGCGCAACTCGTGCGCGGTCTCGCGGGCGCGTGAGGCGGCATTCGCGGTCTATCGAAATTGCGACCTGAAAACCGCAAGTTTCGCCCGCGCCGCGCGTGCGGGTTTTCCTGTCTGTCGCGCGCGGTCAGCATTGCGCGACGGGCGCGTGAGCTCGCTGCCGCACGTGCTCGTCCGATGTTGCATCGCAACAAAAAAGACCGGCCTCGATTGAGCGATTGATTTTCGCTTGCGAGGATCGCCTCCATTCGCCGGAGCGCTTTCCTTTTTGCGCTCCGCTTCTTTCCGATCAACGAAAGACGATGGAGGCGCCTCTTGTTCCTGCACGGCTTCGGCCCGCTCCTCTGGGCGGGCGCCAAAGAGACGCTCGCGCTCGCGGTGCTGTCTCTCGCGGTATCGGTGCTGCTCGGTCTTCTGGGCGCATCCGCGAAACTCTCGCGTCATGGACTGTTGCGTGGGATCGCGACCGCCTACACCACGCTCATCCGCTCGGTGCCCGATCTCGTTTTGATGCTGCTGCTCTTCTCTTCTATAGCATCCAGATCGCGGTGAATCATCTACCGACGCGTTCGGCTGGGATCAGTTCGACATCGATCCGTTCACGGCGGGCGTACTCACGCTCGGCTTCATTTACGGCGCGTACTTCACCGAAACCTTTCGCGGCGCGTTTCTCGCCGTGCCGCGCGGTCAGCTGGAAGCGGGGAGCGCGTACGGCATGAGCGGCCTGCGCGTGTTCGGGCGCATTCTGTTTCCGCAGATGATGCGCTTCGCGCTGCCGGTCATCGGCAACAACTGGCAGGTGCTCGTGAAGGCGACGGCACTCGTGTCTATCATCGGGCTCGCAGATGTCGTGAAGGCAGCCCAGGATGCAGGCAAAAGCACCTTCAACATGTTCTTCTTTATCCTGATCGCGGCGGCGATCTATCTCGCGATCACGAGCGCGTCGAACCTCGTGCTCATGGCGCTCGAGCGCCGCTATTCGATCGGCGTGCGGCACGCCGAGCTTTGACCAACGCTTCAGACAGATACCGAGCGACAAGCCATGATCCAGATCTTCGCCGAATACTGGCGCCCGTTCCTGTACTCCGACGGCATGCGCGCGTCGGGTCTCGTCGTCACACTGTGGCTGCTGACAGCCTCGATCGTGCTCAGCTTCTGCGCGGCGGTCCCGCTCGCGTGCGCGCGCGTGTCGAGAAACCGCTGGCTCTCGACGCCCGTGCGCATCTACACCTATGTCTTCCGCGGCACGCCGCTCTATGTGCAACTGCTTTTGCTCTACACGGGCATGTACAGCCTGGAGTTCATGCGCACCCAGTCGCTGCTCGAAGCGTTCTTTCGCAGCGGCGTCAATTGTGCGATTCTCGCCTTCGCGTTGAACACCTGCGCCTATACGACGGAAATCTTCGCCGGCGCGATCCGCGCGATTCCGCACGGCGAAGTAGAAGCAGAAGCCGCGCGCGCCTACGGCATGAGCACGTTCACCATGTACCGCCGGGTGATCCTGCCGTCCGCGCTGCGCCGCGCCTTGCCTTTATACAGCAACGAAGTGATCCTGATGCTGCACGCGACGACCGTCGCCTTCACCGCGACCGTGCCGGACATTCTCAAGGTCGCGCGCGACGCCAATTCGGCGACCTATCAGTCGTTCGAATCGTTCGGCATCGCGGCGCTCCTGTATGTGGCGATCTCGTTCGCGCTCGTCGCGGCGTTTCGGCGCGCGGAGCGGCACTGGCTCGCGTACCTGCGGCCGGCGGGCGCGGCGCGTTTGGCCCGGCACGCCTGAGCGGTAGAATTCGAACCCATGGATCAGACCTTGTCATCACTCAAGGAGAAAGCGTTGGAGCCCACCGCCAAGGACGTCGCGACCAAGCTCGTCGCAGAGGACATTCACAAACGCTACGGCGACAACGAAGTGCTGAAGGGCGTCTCGCTTGCCGCGAAGGCGGGCGACGTGATCAGCATCATCGGCGCGAGCGGCTCGGGCAAGAGCACGTTCCTGCGCTGCATCAACTTTCTCGAGCGGCCCAACGCGGGGCAGATCATCGTCGACGGCGAGGCCGTGCGCACGAAGACCGACAAGGGCGGCAATCTCGAAGTCGCGGATCACAAGCAGTTGCAGCGCGTGCGCACCAAGCTCGCGATGGTGTTCCAGCACTTCAACCTGTGGTCGCACATGACGGCCATCGAGAACGTGATGGAAGCGCCTATCCACGTGCTCGGCATATCGAAGAAGGAAGCCGAGGAGCGCGCCCGCGAGTATCTGGAGAAGGTGGGCTTGCCGCCGCGCGTCGAGAAGCAGTATCCGTCGCATCTGTCGGGCGGGCAGCAGCAGCGTGTGGCGATTGCGCGCGCGCTGGCGATGCATCCCGATGTCATGCTCTTCGACGAACCCACTTCCGCGCTCGATCCGGAACTCGTCGGCGAAGTGCTGAAGGTGATGCAGCGTCTCGCGGAAGAGGGCCGAACGATGATCGTCGTCACGCACGAAATGGGCTTCGCGCGCAACGTGTCGAATCACGTGATGTTCCTGCATCAGGGACGCACGGAAGAAGAGGGCGCGCCCGCCGAGGTGCTCACCGCGCCGAAGAGCGAACGCCTGCGCCAGTTCCTGTCCGGCAGCCTCAAATAACGTGGCGAGTCCGTCGGGGGGCGGCGCGCGGGCCGCAGCAGGTCGCGATCGTCGCATTGCCGCCGGTGTCGATGAGCGGCATCGGTCCGATCGTCGACAGTCTTTCGCTCGCCAACGAGATCGATGGGCATCGTCTCTACGAATGGCGCATCTGTTCCTTGGACGGCCGTCCCGTGCCGCTCTCGGGCGGCGCGCCGCTCCCGACCGATTGCGCGTTCAACGACGCCGTGCGCTGCGACTGGCTCATCGTCGTCTCGGAGCGCTATCAGTAGTTCGCCGACTATCGGCTCTTTCTCGCGAGCCTCGCGCGCGTGGCGCCGCGCACGCCGCTCGTCAGCGGCATTCATCACGGCGTGTGGTGGCTCGCAATGGCCGGGCAGCTTGCGCAATATCGCGTCGCGGTGAACTGGGAGACGTATCAGCAATTCACCGAGCAGTTCGAGCGCGCGATCACGGTCCGGATCTGGCCGAGCGCATCGCGGATTCGCTCGGCATCGGCGTATTGCGCGCGGGCACGGAGCGCCAGCGCATCCCGTTCGTGACCGCACCGGGCGAGCGTCATCCGCGCTTGAACGACGCGCTGCAACTGATGGAAGCGAACATCGAAGATCCGCTCGCCACCGATGAAATCGCGAATCTCGTCGGCATTTCGCGCCGGCAGCTGGAGCGGCTGTTCCGCCAGTATCTCGGCGCGATGCCCTCCAAGTACTACCTCAATCTGCGGCTGACGAAAGCGCGCACGCAGTTGCAGCGCACGAGCAAATCGGTAGTGCAGATCAGCCTCGCGTGCGGGTTTTCATCGGCGGCGCATTTCTCCAATGCGTACCGCGACCGCTTCGGCGTGACGCCGCGCGAGGAGCGCCGCAACTGGATCGAGAAGCAGCGCGGCGGCGCGCTGATCGAGCCGCCCGGCGCCGCCTGATTCTGTGGAAAACCCCATCGAAGCATGTCGCGAACGCGCAAGACGGAACGCGTCCGAAAAGCCTAAGGCAATGCTGATTAAGTCCACCGCTTTAAGTCCACCGCTTGTGCGCGTCAAGCGTTATAGAGCGCACAAGCAACGAGAAAGGCAAAAGACAATGAAGCAGCAGACGCTCGCGATGGCCGCGGATCAAGGTGCGGGGTTCGAGACTCGCCGCA
>LFJH01000150.1 GCA_001189335.2 Candidatus Paraburkholderia schumanniana | reverse complement strand
AGTGATCAACTGGACGCGATCTACGATCGGATCGAACGTCTGAAGGCGGGCATCCGCGCGAAGGTCGAACACCCGTTTCGCGTGCTCAAGCGGCAATTTGGCTACACGAAGACCCGGTATAGGGGGGTGATGAAAAATACTGCGCAGATCACAACGCTGTTTGCGCTGGGCAATTTGTGGATGGCACGCAAGGCCTTGCGAAGCGCTTGAAATGCTTGAAGCGCTTGAGGATCGAAACGCGAGACTCAGAAAACGAGGCCGCCACGGTTCAAAAGTTGACTAATCACCCGCAGGCCATCGTCGCGATCGATACGATGCGAAGCGTAAAACGTCCAGCGCTCTGAAATCGAGTCGTGCAGAGGTTCCTTAGCTGTCGCTTTTTAGGTCCTTCCAAGCAGACTTGATTCGCGCAATCCGCTAAACGGTCAGGCCGTGGCGCGGAAGGTTTCGTAACCCGCACTTCCTCGAGAAACTCGAAGAAAGGTGAGCGTAAAATGATGAAGCAATTCCAGTCATGATGAAGCAATTCCAGTCGAACTCTTATCTGTTCGGCGGTAATGCTCCGTACGTCGAAGAGTTGTACGAGCAATATCTCGATAATCCCGCGTCAGTGCCCGAGACCTGGCGTGCCTACTTTGACGCGTTGCAAAACGTGCCCGCCTCCGATGGCACGGCGCACAACGACGTGGCCCACGGCCCCATCGTCGAGTCCTTCGCTCAGCGCGCGAAGGCCAATGCCTTCCTTCCCCGCGAAGCCACCGGTGACCTGACCACCGCACGCAAGCAAGTCTACGTTCAATCCCTCATCGGCGCGTATCGCTTCCTTGGCACGCAATGGGCCAACCTCGATCCGCTCAAGCGCCGCGAGCGTCCCGCCATCCCCGAACTCGAACCCGGCTTCTACGACTTCACCGAAGCCGACATGGATCAGGTCTTCAACGCGACCAATCTGTACTTCGGCTTCGAGCAGGCTTCGCTGCGCGACATCGTCAAGGCGCTGCGCGACACCTACTGCGGCACGATCGGCGCGGAATTCATGTACATCAGCGATCCGGAGCAGAAGCGCTGGTGGAAGGAGAAGCTCGAGTCGATCCGCTCGACGCCGAACTTCTCGAACGACAAGAAGAAGCACATCCTGAATCGCCTGACCGCCGCCGAAGGCCTCGAGCGCTTCCTGCACACGAAGTATGTCGGCCAGAAGCGCTTCTCGCTGGAAGGCGGCGAGAGCTTCATTGCGTCGATGGACGAAGTCGTCCGTCACGCGGGCAAGAGCGGCGTGCAGGAAATCGTCATCGGCATGGCGCACCGTGGCCGTCTGAACGTGCTGGTCAACACGCTCGGCAAGATGCCGGCGGACCTGTTCGCCGAATTCGAAGGCAAGCACGTCGATGACCTGCCGGCCGGCGACGTGAAGTACCACAAGGGCTTCTCGTCGGATATCGCAACGGAAGGCGGCCCGGTTCACCTGTCGCTCGCGTTCAATCCGTCACACCTGGAAATCGTGAATCCGGTGGTCGAAGGCTCGGCCAAGGCACGCATGGACCGCCGCGGCGACGAAGAAGGCCTCCAGGTTCTGCCGGTGCAGGTGCACGGCGACGCGGCCTTCGCGGGCCAGGGCGTCGTGATGGAAACGCTGAACCTCGCGCAGACGCGCGGTTACGGCACGCACGGCACGCTGCACATCGTCATCAACAATCAGATTGGTTTCACCACGTCGGACCCGCGTGACACGCGCTCGACGCTGTACTGCTCGGACGTCGTCAAGATGATCGAGGCGCCGGTGCTGCACGTGAACGGCGACGATCCCGAAGCCGTGGTGCTCGCAACGCAGCTCGCGATCGACTTCCGCATGAAGTTCCACAAGGACGTGGTCGTCGACATCATCTGCTTCCGCAAGCTCGGCCACAACGAGCAGGATACGCCGGCGGTCACGCAGCCGCTGATGTACAAGACCATCGCGAAGCATCCGGGCACGCGCGCGGTTTACGCCGAAAAGCTCGTGCAGCAGGGCGTGATCACGGCCGAAGAGGCGGACAACTTCGTCAAGGAATACCGTCAGGCGATGGACGAAGGCCATCACACGATCGATCCGGTGCTCTCGAACTACAAGAGCAAGTACGCGGTCGACTGGGTGCCGTTCCTGAACCGCAAGTGGACGGACGCGGCTGACACCGCGGTGCCCCTCGCCGAACTCAAGCGCCTCGCCGAGCGCATCACGACCATTCCGGAAAACTTCAAGCTGCACCCGCTGGTCGAGCGCGGGATCAACGATCGCCGCGCGATGGGCCGTGGCGAATCCAAGCTCGACTGGGGCATGGGCGAGCACCTCGCGTTCGCGTCGCTGGTGGCATCGGGCTATGCGGTTCGTCTGACGGGCCAGGATTCGGGCCGCGGCACGTTCACGCACCGCCATGCCGTTCTGCACGACCAGAATCGCGAGCGCTGGAACGACGGCACCTACATTCCGCTGCAGAACATCGCGGAAGGCCAGGCGAAGTTCACGGTGATCGATTCCGTGCTGTCCGAAGAAGCGGTGCTCGGCTTCGAGTACGGCTATTCGACGGCTGAGCCGAACACGTTCGTCGCGTGGGAGGCGCAGTTCGGCGACTTCGTGAACGGCGCGCAGGTCGTGATCGACCAATTCATCTCGTCGGGCGAAGTGAAGTGGGGCCGCGTCTCGGGTCTCACGATGATGCTGCCGCACGGCTACGAAGGCCAGGGTCCGGAGCACTCCTCGGCGCGTATCGAGCGCTTCCTGCAACTGTGCGCGGATCACAACATGCAAGAGGTCCAGCCGACGACGCCCGCGCAGATCTTCCATCTGCTGCGCCGCCAGATGATCCGCCTGTTCCGCAAGCCCCTCATTATCGCGACGCCGAAGTCGCTGCTGCGTCACAAGGAAGCCGTGTCGGATCTGTCGGAACTGTCGAAGGGCTCGTTCCAGCCGGTCATCGGTGAAGTGGACGAAGCAATCGAGCCGAAGAAGGTCAAGCGCGTGATCTGCTGCTCGGGCCGCGTGTACTACGACCTGGTCGCACATCGCCGCGAAGCGAAGAGCAACGATGTCGCCATCGTGCGTATCGAGCAGCTGTATCCGTTCGCGCACAAGCAGTTCGACGCGGAACTCAAGAAGTACGAAAACGCGACGGAAGTCGTCTGGGCGCAGGACGAGCCGCAGAACCAGGGCGCCTGGTTCTACATCGAGCACCATCTGCGCGAAGGCATGCGCGAAGGCATGAAGCTGGCCTACAGCGGCCGTCCGGCTTCGGCGTCGCCTGCGGTCGGGTATTACGCGAAGCACTACGAGCAGCAGAAGGCGCTCGTGGAAGGCGCGTTCGGCCGCCTGAAGGGCGCGCAGGTCATCGCGAAGTAAGCATTGCTTGATCGGGACCGGGCGAACGGATGTTCCCCGGTCTCGCTGCTCGTACACACAGACACGCATCAGGAAAATACAGAAATGGCTATCGTAGAAGTCAAGGTTCCCCAGCTTTCCGAGTCGGTCTCGGAAGCAACCATGCTGCAGTGGAAGAAAAAGCCGGGCGAGGCTGTCGCCCAGGATGAAATCCTCATCGAAATCGAGACCGACAAGGTCGTGCTCGAAGTGCCCGCGCCTTCCGCTGGCGTGCTCACCCAAGTCATCAAGCATGACGGCGATATCGTCACCGCCGACGAAATCATCGCGAAGATCGACACCGAAGCGAAGGCAGGCGAGGCACCTGCCACCGCCGCTGCCGGCGACGCCGAAGTGAAGCCCGCACCGGTCGCGGAAGTAGCTGCTGCCACACCGGCCGCTGCCGCGCAAGCTTCGACGGGCGGCGCTGCATCGCCCGCCGCGACGAAGATTCTGGCCGAGAAGGGCGTGTCGGCGGATCAGGTTTCGGGCTCGGGCCGCGACGGCCGCATTACCAAGGGCGACGCGCTGGCTGCTTCGGCATCGGCTCCGGCAGCCAAGGCCGCCGCACCGGCTCCGGCCGCGGCTCCCGCACGCGCGGCAAAGCCCTCGCTGCCGCAAGTGTCGGCGCCCGCATCGGCCGACCAGTGGCTGAAGGATCGCCCGGAGCAGCGCGTGCCGATGTCGCGTCTGCGCGCGCGCATCGCCGAGCGTCTGCTCGAGTCGCAGCAAACTAACGCCATCCTGACGACGTTCAACGAAGTCAACATGGCGCCAGTCATGGATCTGCGCAACAAGTACAAGGACCGCTTCGAGAAGGAACACGGCGTGAAGCTCGGCTTCATGTCCTTCTTCGTGAAGGCAGCCGTCCACGCGCTCAAGAAGTTCCCACTCGTGAACGCGTCGATCGACGGTAACGACATCGTCTATCACGGCTACTTCGACATCGGTATTGCTGCGGGTTCGCCGCGCGGTCTCGTCGTGCCGATCCTGCGCAACGCGGATCAGATGAGCCTCGCCGACATCGAGAAGAAGATCGCCGAATTCGGCCAGAAGGCGAAGGACGGCAAGCTGTCGATCGAAGAAATGACCGGCGGCACGTTCTCCATCTCGAACGGCGGCGTGTTCAGCTCCATGCTTTCGACGCCGATCATCAACCCGCCGCAGTCCGCGATTCTCGGCGTGCATGCCACGAAGGAGCGAGCGGTCGTCGAAAACGGCCAGATCGTGATCCGTCCGATGAACTACCTCGCGCTATCGTACGACCACCGCATCATCGACGGCCGCGAAGCCGTGCTGTCGCTGGTCGCGATGAAGGACGCGCTGGAAGATCCGGCCCGCCTGCTGCTCGACCTGTAAGCATCAACGCATAGAACGGCCGATTGGCGCGCGCGATAGGCTCGCACGCGCCATTCGAGGCACGCTCCGCAAGAGCGGAGCTTAGAGGCGCTAACAGAATGACTTTTGCAGGTGTCGCCAGCATATGATGCAGCAAGCGATTTCGAGGAAAGCCTCGTGGATGAAAGCGAGGCGCTCGAAGCGAATACGCAGTCGGCGAAAGTTGTGAAGCCACGAA
>LFJH01000149.1 GCA_001189335.2 Candidatus Paraburkholderia schumanniana | reverse complement strand
GCGCCGACGGAAAGCTTTTTTAACAGCCTGAAAAACGAGCGCGTTCATGCGACACGTTACCGGACGCGTCAAGAAGCGATGGCAGACTTGTTTGAATACCTCGAAGTGTTTTATAACCGCAGTCGTCATCATTCGTCGCTCGGCTTCGTATCGCCAGTTCAGTTTCTGCAAGACTGGATCAAGGCTCAGTCGACCAAGGATGCCGCTGCATAACTCGGACCCGTGGAAGGCGAAAAACCGAGGGAAGCTCAATGTCCTGACACACCCGTTACCCATGTCTCTGGTCTATACACAGCAGCAAAGAAAGTGACTGCCGCCCCGCACAGGGGCAACGCCAATAGACCGACACGAATTCAGGATTTCATAGAAAGAAGAAGCCCAAGCAAGCGAACAAAAACAACCCGCCACGATCACAGCACTTCACGAAGGCGCAAGCTGACGCCCTCATCCCGCGCGGCGCTTCCTCACCCCTTGCGCAAGCATTTCGAGTACCGGCTCGCTCTGTGTCCAGCCGAGGCACGCATCGGTGATCGACACGCCGTGCTTCAGCGGTACGCCCGGCTTCAGGTCCTGACGGCCCTCTTCCAGGTGGCTCTCGATCATCACGCCGGTAATGCGCCGCTCGCCCGCTTCGAGCTGGCGCGCGATGTCCTGCGCGACATCCGCCTGACGCAGATGCGATTTGTTCGAGTTGGCGTGCGAGCAGTCGACCATCACCTGCTCACGCTGACCGAGCGCCGCCAGCGACGCGCATGCCGCCGCGACGCTTTGCGCGTCGTAGTTCGGGCTCGTCTTGCCGCCGCGCAGAATGACGTGGCAGTCGTCGTTGCCGCGCGTCTCGAAGATCGCGGCCATGCCCATCTTCGTCATGCCCATGAAGGCATGGCTCGCGCGCGCCGCGACGATCGCATCGGCCGCGACCTGCACGCCGCCGTCGGTACCGTTCTTGAAGCCGATCGGACAGCTCAGGCCCGACGCCAGTTGACGATGGCTCTGGCTTTCCGTGGTGCGTGCGCCGATCGCGCCCCAGGCGATCAGATCCGCAATGTATTGCGGGCTCAGCAGATCGAGAAACTCGGTGGCCGTCGGCAAGCCAAGCCCGCTGATGTCGAGCAGAAGCTCGCGCGCGCAGCGCAGGCCTTCGTTGATGCGGAAGCTGCCGTCCAGACGCGGATCATTGATATAGCCCTTCCAGCCGACCGTCGTGCGCGGCTTCTCGAAGTACACGCGCATCACGATGAAGAGATCGTCGCGCAGCCGGTCCGCGACGGTCTTCAGGCGATGAGCGTATTCCATCGCCTGATCGTGATCGTGGATCGAGCAGGGCCCGACCACGACGACGAGCCGATCGTCTCGGCCATGCAGAATCTTCGCGATGGCCGCGCGGCTCTCCTCGACGAGGGTCTGCACGCCGGGCGTGACAGGCAGCTCATCGAGCAACAGCTCGGGCGAGATCAGCGGACGCACCGCGCCGATGCGTGTGTCGTCGATGCGCGTCGTGTCTTGCGTGGAATCGGCCACGCCTGCCTCCTGATCGCGGGAGGGATTGTCGATGCGGGTCAAGATAGGCTCCGTCATGCGTTATCGATGCAAATTCCAGTGTTTGATGCGCCATTTCCGCGCGTGTACCGCCCCACGGCGCAAAGATGCATTATCGCACTTGCGTCGCGTCACGGCGCCGATTCACTCGCGCAACAGTGCGTATCATGAAGGCCAAACGGTCCTTTCAAAGGAAGCAGACCATGCGAATCGAAACGTCATTCCTGTTCGACCTGGACGGCACGCTCGTCGACAGCGTCTATCAACACGTCCTGGCATGGAAGGAAGCGCTCGACGCCGAAGGCATCCAATTGTCCGTGTGGCGCATCCATCGCAAGATCGGCATGAGCGGCGGACTCTTCACCAATCAGTTGCTGCGCGAGACGAATGGCGAAATCAGTCCCGATCGCGTCGAGCGGCTGCGGCAATTGCATGCCGAAGCATACAAGCGGCTGCGGGCGCAGGTCTGCCCGCTGCCGGGCGCGCGCGAGCTGCTCGAAGCGCTCACGCGGGCCGGCACGCGCTGGGCGATCGCGACGAGCGGACGCATGGAGACGGCGCAGGTCAATCTCGAAGCACTGGGCGTCGATCCTTCGAAGCAAGTGGTCGTCACGCGCGACATGGTGAAGTACGCGAAGCCCGATCCCGATCTCTTCCTCGCCGCCGCGGCGCGGCTCAATGTGCCGATCGAGTATACGGTCGTCGTCGGCGACAGCATCTGGGACATGCTCGCCGCGCGGCGTTGCCGTTCGCTCGGCGTCGGGCTGCTGTCGGGCGGATATGGCAGCGATGAGCTGGAACGTTCCGGCGCATTGCGCGTGTATGAAGATCCGGCAGACCTGCTGCTGCATCTCGACGAAGTCGCGGCGCGTCCCTGATCGTGAGATGATCGCGCGCATGACTGCTCATCCGTCCATCGACATGCGCGCGTGGGACGACGCGCGTCTCTATACCCTGTGCAATGCATCAGGCATGCGCATCGACATCAGCGATCTCGGCGCGACGCTCGTCTCATGGCATGCGCCCGATCGCACGGGCCGCTTCGCCGAGATCCTGCTCGGCCACGACACGCCCGGCGAGTATGTGAACGGCAGCGCGTTCATGGGCGCGATCATCGGACGCTGGGCCAATCGCATCCGCGATGCACGCTTCACGCTCGATGGCATCGTGCATGAAGTCGAGCGCAACGAAGGCGCCAACCATCTGCATGGCGGGTCGGCGGGGTTTCATCGGCAGAAGTGGCGAGCGCAGGAAGCGCATGGCGCGCTCGTCATGACGCTGCGTTCGCCTGCCGGTGCCGGGGGCTTTCCCGGCAATCTCGATGTCACCGTGCGCTATGCGCTCGATGACGACGGTACATTGTCCATCGATTACGAAGCGCGCACCGATGCGCCCACGCCCGTCAACCTCGCCCGTCAACCTCACGAATCACGCGTACTTCAATCTGAGCGGGAAAGGTGGCGAGGAAGCGAGTATCCGCGAACACGAAATCGCGATCGCAGCGGACACGTATCTTGCGATCGATGCGACTTCGATTCCCGTCGCGCGCGAAGACGTGACGAACAGCGCATTCGATTTACGCGTGCCTCGAACGATCGGCGCGCGTCTCGATGCTTCCCACGAGCAGCTGAAGCTCGCAGGCGGCTTCGATCATTGTTACGTGCTCGCCGGCACGAACGAGCTGCGCAAGGTCGCGGTACTCTGTTCGATCCATCGAGCGGTCGCGAACTGAGCGTCGCTACCGATGCGCGCGGCCTGCAGCTCTACTCGGGGAATTATCTGGAAGGCGTGCCGGCGCGCGACGGATCGCGCTATCGCAAGCAAGCGGGCCTGTGCCTGGAAGCCGGCGGATTTCCCAACGAGATCAACATGCAGAACGGGCATGCCGTTCTTCGTCCCGGCGAGATCTATCGTTAGCGCACGCGCTATACGCTGCGCGTGCGCTGAACACGCACTACAACGATCAGAAGATATTGCGCAGGCCGATCGACACGCCCGTCTGATTGGAGCGGCCGGGCAATTCGACATCGCCCGCGCCCGTCACCTTGTTGAAGTCGACGGTGCCATGCACTTCCGTGCGCTTCGACAGCGCGTATTCCGCAAGCGCGACGCCCGTATAGCGATTGCCGCTGCCCGTCGCGCCGCCGCCGATGGCTGCGTTCTTCACATGATCGTAGTAGAACGCGCCCGTGAGCAGCAGCGCCGGCGTGAGCTGATACGTGACGCCCGCGAACGGGCCATCGTCGCGGCGGCCCGAGCCCTTCAGGATATCGGCGCCCGCGACCAGGCCGCGCTGATTCAGGATGCTGTCGACGAAGCCGGTATCGTCGGTCGAATGCAGATAGCCGACATAGAGCTTCGCCGGTCCGATCGCATAGACCGCGTTCGCATTCCAGATCTTCTGCTTGTTGCTCGCGTTGTCGCTGTTCTGCTGATAGCCGCCGCCGATGGAAAGCGGACCCATCGCATAGGACGCCGTGAAGCCGTACTTGCCCGCGCCCATATGACCGGACACCTGGCCCGAGAAGCCACCGGGACCCGTCGCGGTGTAGTTCGTGCCGAACGAGTACATCGCGCCGATGGTCAGGCCCGCGAACATGCCGTTGTACTTCACCGCGTTGTCCGCGTAGAGGCCCGCACCCAATGCGACGGGCAGCCACGCGTTCTCGAAGTAGTTGCCCACCGTGAGGGGATCGTAGGTGTCGCCGAGCATGTCGAAGAGCGGCGTCTTCTGACGGCCGAGCGTTAGGGTGCCGTAGTGGCTCGACAAGCCGACGAAAGCCGCGCGGTTGAAGGCGCGTGCACTGTCCGAGTGCTGGCCGTTCTCCAGTTCGACGCCGCCTTCCAACTGGAAGATCGCCTTGAGACCGCCACCGAGATCCTCGCTGCCCTTGAAGCCGATGCGATTGTTGGTGATCGCGCCGTTGGTCATGAACACCTTGCCGTCGTTGTTGGCGTTGGCGTTCGTCAGATAGCGAACGCTCACGTCGGCGACGCCATACAGCGTGACCGAGCTTTGCGCGAAGGCGGACTGGCAGCCGAGTGCGATGAGGGATGCGCCGATGCCTGCAAAGGCACGCGATTGAAGTATCTTCATGATGTGTTTGTTATTAGCGATTTGATCGGCTTTCATGTGCGCCTCTTGGTTCGCGGATGACTCTGCCCGTCGAGGCAATGCTTGCAGAAACCCTTCAGCGCGGCAAAAAAGCACGCGGGTTTTTAAGGCAACGCTGAACAAGCCGTTGTATTCATCGATTCGGTCACAAACAGAGGCGGGGTCATCGTGAGTGAAGCTTTGCGCCTGCATTTCTTGCCCACCTGGGCGTTGCGCACGGGCCTACGGCCCGCTTTTCGCCCATTACGGGCGTACCTGTGCCATCAATCGCCTGCGCGAGAGATAGACGTTGGTCAACGCCAGCGCGACGAAGGCGCGATTGGCGTTCTTCGCCAGACCGCGATAGCGTACC
>LFJH01000148.1 GCA_001189335.2 Candidatus Paraburkholderia schumanniana | reverse complement strand
AGTACGTTTCGTTGAAAGATCCAGACCAAGACCAAGTTGTGTCATCGAAGATGTCCTTGAATTTCTCTTCTTTCCAGGATAGTCCAATCAGGTGCCAGGATCGGAAGTTTGGCAGAGGTTCCCTAATAGTCACGACGATGTCTTCAGGCTCGATATGCGTCATGTTTGCGTCGACGTGCAGGTGACGACAGACGAATTCGCGGATGACACCCGCGGTCGGACCATATTGGCCCAAGGTCCGCTCAACCTCCTCCACGCTGGCGTGCGTAGTCGGTGAAGCAGGCAATCGCGTCCTGTGCGATCCCCGGCGTGCAGAAGCTGTCCGACGGCCGGCCGGAGGCCAGCGAGATCGCATCGGGATAGTCGTGCGTCAGGCGATTGAGCAGGTCGAGTCGAACACGGACAGTTCTGCCCGGTCGAGGCGTGCACCGACGGTCACGGTGAATCGTTGAGCGAGATCATGGGAAGACATGGCTTGTTGCGAAATGAAAGATGGCCGACGGGCCAGGGAGATGGAAGGTGTCGGGGTCGACAGGTCCGCCTGCCGCCCCCTTGACGCCCGCGTAGCTCAAGACACAGCGATCGCCGATGAGACATCACGCCGACCAGCTACTCGATGAAAGGCCTGGAGCAGGTCCTGGCGCAGATCTTCGGGATCCTCCAGTCCGAAGCAAAGACGCACCAGACCCCGGCTGATACCCATCTCCGATTTCTCGGCATCGGTCATCGACGCATGGCTCCCCGAATAAGGCTGTGCGACCATCGAGGTGACGCAGGCCATGCCTGTTCCGGTATCGAACCATCGAAGCGCACGGACGAAGTCAGGATAGGCATCCACCAGATCGTCCCGCAGTTCGAGGAAGATGATGCCGCCATAACCGGTCAGCTGCGCGGCATCGATCGACGGGTAATACACGCGCTTGACGTAAGGCAGGTCGCCGACGAAGTCCGTCATGGAACGTGTGGTTGCGCTGTGTTGTTTCATCCGGATGTCGAAGGTTTGCATGCTGCGGCGAAGCAACCAGGCATGCTGTGGCGTAAGGATCGTGCCGGCATAAAAACGCCCGTCAACCAGGCGAGCGTGCAGTTCGTCGCTGTCGGTCAACGCGATGCCCCCCATCACGTCGCTATGCCCCGAGAAGTACTTCGTGGCGCTGTGCAACGAGATGTCCGCTCCATGGGCTAGCGGATGCTGGAACGCGGAGCTTGCCCAGGTGTTGTCCACTACCACGATCGCCTGCGGATTGGTTGATTTGACGTGCCGGGAGATTGCCGCGATATCTATGGTCTTTAGGAACGGATTGGTCGGCGTCTCGAAGACGATCATGTCCGTGTCGGATGGGATTTGCCGGATACCGGCCGGCGTCGACAGGTCGAGAATCTGCAGCGTCAGGCCGAGACGTCGGGCCGTGCGCTCAAACAGCTTGTACGAGCACCCGTAGATATCCCGGTTGATGACCAGCGTGTCGCCCGGCTGCAGTTGCTCGAGCGTCATGTGGATCGCGGACATGCCGCTCGCATAGGCTACAGCATGGCGTGCACACTCGAGCGTGGCGACCACCTGTTCGAATTCGGAGACGTTCGGATTGCTCTTCCTCGAATAGAAGTAAGGTGAGTCGGCGGTAAACGCGCTGCACTGATAGATCGGCGTCGTGGCGGGATGAGCATCCAGCGTATCGACGCGCAGATGGAGAATCTCGGTCGTCGCGCTCATGCCGATTCCCCCTCCTTGCGCAACTGGTCATACATGTTCTGCTTGCCCGCATAACGCAGGATCGGCGTGATGTCGCTGTGCGAAACACCCACTTCCTCGATCGACTGTGTCGGGAAATGCGCTCGATCGAACACCTCATGCAGATTCGATTCGACTGATTGAGGAATGCCGACCTCGGGGCCAACCTCGTCCTCGCGCGACTTGGCCATGATGAACCGGTAGCTTTCGCCGCTGGCCAGATGGACCTTGACCCACGGTCCGGTGCTGCCGTCCGCGAAGCGTCGCCGATGAACGATACAGGCTTCTTTCGGGCTGGTATTGAGGGCCTGGACGTGCAGGGAGACGATGTCGCCATGCCACTCGAATCTGCGCAGGTCGACCCCTTCAAGCGAGACTTCGTCTGGCACGACGGTCTCGAGCGGCAACGGGGGCAACGGCAACTTGATATGCGCGTCGTGGCCGCATTGCGTGCAATGTCCATGCTCGTCGAGGCCGATCTTTCTGGCATTGAGTCCATAGCGGGTCACCAGCAGATTTCTACATTTCACGCAGCGGCTGTCGGTGCCGTCGACGCCGTTGACGTTGCCGAGATAGACGTGCTGGATACCGAGATCATGCGCGGCCTCGCGCGCGCTCAGCAGCTTCGGTATCGGCGTGCGTGTGCTGTTGCTCATCTTGTAGTCGGGGTGGAAACGCACGAAATGAAGCGGGACAGTCACATCGAGCTCCGCCTTCACCCATTCCGAGATGCGCCTCGCGGTCTGTTCGTCGTCGCTGATATCGGTGACCATCAAGGTACTGACCTCCACGTGCTTGCCCGCCTTGTACACTTTCCTGGTTGCCGCGAGCACGGGTTCCACCCAGCCTGTTGTGACTTTCCGATAGTAGTCGGGATCGATCGACTTGATTGAAATCGAGAAAATGTCGATGACTGGCAACAGTTCGTCGACCGCTTCCTCGCTGATGAAGAACGCCGACTTGTAGAGATTGATCAGGCCTGCCCGCTTGGCAAGCCGTGCCGTGTCGAGGATGAATTCGTGCCAAACGACCGGATCGTTATAGGTCCACGACAGAATACGGATGCCGTGCCGCAACGCGGTTTCCACGATCTGCTCCGGTGTGTAGTAGTGAACGTCGGCGTCGGTGACGTAGCGCGCCTGTGAGGTTTTCCAGTTATGGCAATAGCCGCAATTGAGCATGCAACCGATATTCCCCAGTGACAGGATGCGTTCGCCCGGCGAGAAGTGGAACACGGCCTCCGTCTCGATTGTTTCCTCGGTGAGATGTACGCCCTTGCCATAGTTCAACGTGACGAGGCGACCGCCACGATTACCCCGGACCTTGCAAAAGCCCCGCCCTCCCTCCTTGATGACACAGTTTCGCGGTGACAGGTGGCAGCGAACCAATCCGTCGGGCAATCGTTCCTCGAGACGGGCCGGGTGTGATTGCTGCTGCCAGTTTTCCTTGGTGGTTTCCTTGATGATCGTACTCATTGTCATTCCTGTCGTGGGGAGGAGAACAGCCGTCAACGCCGGCGTGAATCACGTCGGTACAAAGGTGCGCCGCCAGGTGAGACCTGTCATCGCGGTGCTAAAATGAGGACCGCCCTGACGCGTACACGTACAGATGGATGGGAAAATGAGCGGCAATTGAGAGCCGGATGAGACTACGGAGATGCAGGCGCCACGCTGCCGTGAGCGGTACGGTCTGCATCGACACCATCGAGGCCGCAATTGGGCAGATGCAGCCAGTACTGATTCAGTGCCATGCAGGGCTGGATCAAGGGGCCGACGCAGACGAGAAACATCAGCGTGGCAAAACCGAGCGGTCCGCCAAGCAGCCATTCCGTAATCAACAGGCAGACTTCGACACTCATCTTCGCCCGGAAGAACGACCAGTTCCAATTCTCGAATCATAGTCAGCGCAACGAGGTCCATGATGCGAATACCGATGCCGCTCATGATGATGAGCGACGAGCCATAGGCGCACAGAAACAAACCCATGAACAGGATCAGATAGGGCGAAAGCGCGGCTGTCATGCCCGATGTGATCGCCAGCCAGGTCCAGAGATCGATCAGAAAGCCGACGGCGGCGCTCGTCACGAACGGTGTAAGCGGCGGAATCCGCCGGTTCCAGAGTGTCCACCAAGCCAGGAATATCCCGGCCACGAGCGAGAAGCAGCTTCCCATGCCCGCGTGCAGGTGATGGTTCAGACCGGTCACGAGTACATCAAGCGGATCGGTCCCGAGTCTCCCGTCGATGAAGAACTTGGCACCGAACGAAAACACCAGGCAGCCCAGGCAATACATCAGAACCTGCGTGGCATTCCAATGCGGAAGGAACTCACGAACGACGCGACCGGCCCCTCGGGCCGAGATAATCGCTTTACAGGATTGACGATTCATACTGATACCCCGAATGATGTTCAACGAAGAGCTTCGAACGTCCGAATCCGAGACCGGACGGACGGAGTATGACAACAAGGGATAAACCATACGAACGTATCAGACGTATTTTCTGAACGGCTGGAAATACGTCAGCGACGACAGCGCTCGTCAAGGCCTGTATGCCGACATGCATTATTACAACCCGACAGGACGTAAGTGGCAGGTGAAAACCGCAAAGGGCTGGCTGAGCCGGACGCTGCTCACGCCGTGATTTGTGGTCAGTGAGGACGAAAACAATACGGCTTAAGAAACAAAGCAACACTGACGCTGCCCTCCGCTAACAATCAAACTGCTCGTCAATACTCATCCTACGAACTTCCGGATCCTGATCAACTGTCCATTTGGTCAGGTGCTAGCAGTCGAAAGTAAGCGATCCATCTTTGACGTCTGGCAGTAAGCCGCTGGAGCGAGGAGCATAGGTGTCCACCTACCTTGCAACCGCGCCCATTTTCCAGTAGCGGAAGTGATAGCCGGCCAGCAGATTGTTGTCGCAGAAGTCATACTGTGTGCCGTCGGCCGCTACCGTCTTGCCGTCGCCCCAGTGTTTCGGCAGATCGAGCCGCAGGTACAGTTCGATCAGTTCGCGCTGCGCAGCCTCGAGCTTGTCCAAGCTCATGTGCCGACGGTTCACGAATGACAGCATGTGCGTTGTCACATCGGTGTCGAGATAAGCTGACCGTGGACGGCAACCCTACGGTGTTCATACGCGATGTCTGTGGCAACCTGATCGGAGCTATCGTTGAAACTGGTGTACGCGGCGTAGGGAAGAGGCGGGAGAAGGCGGTGGCGATTGAAGGAGAATGTTGCTTCTCACGGTAACACTTCCACAATCGAACTCCACCACCATGGCGAAACATACGCAGGAAACGAGCAGCAGTCAAACAGCAGAAGAAGTGCAAATCGAGGGGGCCGCCGGCCTGGA
>LFJH01000147.1 GCA_001189335.2 Candidatus Paraburkholderia schumanniana | reverse complement strand
AAGCGGGCCGCAGGCCCGTGCGCAACGCCCAAGTGGGCAAGAAATGCAGGCGCAAAGCTTTACTCACGATGCCCCCGCCTCTGTTTGCGACCGAATCGATGAATACAACGGCTTGTTCAGCGTTGCCATAGGCAATAACGCACAGATCGGCGCGCGACTCGGGCTGATCGCCGATGGCCGTTTTGCCGATCAGGACCTGGGCTGGGTCGCGACGCTCGGGATGCCGCTCCCGCTCGAGCATTTCAGCGCGATGGTCGAGAATGCGTTCGGCCGCAAGCCGCTCGTTTTCGGCGACGTGGACAAGGAACTGCGGCGCGTGGCGTGGTGCACGGGCGGCGCGCAAGGCTATTCGAAGAGGCCATCGCGGCCGGCGCGGACGTGTATCTCAGCGGGGAAGTTTCCGAGCAGACCATGCACATCGCGGCGGAGTCGGGCGTGGCCTACATCGGGGCCGGCCATCACGCGACCGAGCGTTACGGCGTGCAGGCGGTGGGCGCACATCTCTCCGAGCAGTTCGATATCGAGCACCTTTTTATCGACATCGATAATCCGGTTTAATGCGCCATTAAGCGTTGTCGACGATTATCGGCCCTTGCAGTTGCCTTAAATGAATGCTTCACGAGATTGCGCGAAAAACGTGGGGAAAACCCTGAAGCATCAATTACTTCGAGTGATTTTTGCTAACGAGGCCTTGTAAATGCCAACTCCATTCGCGCATACTAGCGGCGGAACACATGTGACGGTATAAATCCAACTCAGAAGTGGGGCGTGTGATGCGAGACAAGGAAGAAAAGCGCGTCGACGGCGGCCGCCGTACCTGGCTGATTGCGACGACCGTAGCAGGTGGTTTCGGAGGTGTGGCAACCGTAGTTCCCTTTGTGAGTTCGTTTGCTCCATCGGAGAAAGCCAAGGCGGCGGGCGCGCCCGTCGAGGTCGATATCAGCGGACTCAAGCCGGGCGAAATGATGACCGTCGCCTGGCGCGGCAAGCCCGTGTGGATCGTGAACCGCACCGACGAAATGCTGGCCGACATCAAGAAGGCCGACAACGAAGTGGCGGACCCGAAGTCCAAGATGGAATTCACGATGCCGTTGCCGGAGTACTGCAACAACGAGTATCGATCGCGCTCCGATCACAAGAACATCTTCGTGGCCGTCGCCGTGTGCACGCATCTCGGCTGCACGCCGACACCGCGTTTCCAGGAAGGTGCCCAACCCAGTCTCCCCGATAACTGGCCGGGCGGCTTTCTTTGCCCGTGCCACGGCTCGACCTACGACCTGGCGGGCCGCGTCTTCAAGAACAAACCTGCGCCGCAGAATCTGGACATTCCACCGTTCATGTTCACTTCCGCGACGCAACTCGTGATAGGCAAGGACGAAAAGGGAGAGGCGTAAATGGCGACCGCAGACAAGGAAGTGGAGACAACGGGCTTGACCGGTTGGATCGACCGCCGGTTTCCGATGACCTTGACCTGGAAGAAGCACGTTTCCGAGTACTACGCACCGAAGAACTTCAACTTCTGGTACTTCTTCGGCTCGCTTGCGCTGCTGGTGCTGGTCAATCAGATCGTCACCGGCATTTTCCTCACGATGAACTACAAGCCCGACGCGACGCTCGCATTCGCATCGGTCGAGTACATCATGCGCGAAGTGCCGTGGGGCTGGCTGATCCGCTACATGCACTCCACGGGCGCATCGATGTTCTTCGTCGTCGTGTATCTGCACATGTTCCGCGGGCTGATGTACGGGTCGTATCGCAAGCCGCGTGAGCTCGTTTGGATCTTCGGATGCGCGATCTTCCTGTGCCTCATGGCCGAGGCGTTCTTCGGCTATCTGCTGCCGTGGGGCCAGATGTCGTTCTGGGGCGCGCAGGTGATCGTGAACCTGTTTTCGGCGATTCCGTTCATCGGGCCGGATCTGTCGCTGTGGATTCGCGGCGACTATGTCGTGTCGGACGTCACGCTGAACCGCTTCTTCGCGTTCCACGTAATCGCGATCCCGCTGGTGCTGATCGGTCTAGTGGTTGCGCACCTGGTCGCGCTGCACGAAGTCGGATCGAACAATCCGGACGGCATCGAGATCAAGGCGAAGAAGTACGCGAACGGCATCCCGCTCGACGGCATTCCGTTCCATCCGTACTACTCGGTGCACGACTTCATGGGCGTGTGTGTGTTCCTGCTGATCTTCGCGGCGATCATCTTCTTCGCGCCGGAAATGGGCGGTTATTTCCTCGAAGCCAACAACTTCGTGCCGGCCAATCCGCTGCAGACGCCGCCGGAAATCGCGCCGGTCTGGTATTTCACCGCGTTCTACGCGATGCTGCGCGCCACCACCGACCCGTTCAAGATCGTGCTGATGATCGTGATCGCAGTGCTCGGCCTGCTCGCGCTCCTGCGCGCGCGCGGCAAGTGGCGCATCGGCCTGCCGGTGCTCGCGGTCCTCGTGCTGATTTTCATGGCGCTGACGGAATCGAAGTTCTGGGGCGTGGTCGTGATGGGCACGGCGGTGGTGTCGCTCTTCTTCCTGCCGTGGCTGGACCGCAGTCCGGTGAAGTCGATCCGCTACCGGCCGCTCTTCCACAAGGTCTTCTACGCGATTTTCGTGTTCGCGTTCCTGATGCTCGGCTTCCTGGGCACGCGACCGCCATCGCCCGCCGCGACGCTGATCGCGCAGATCTGCGCGATCAGCTACTTCGCGTTCTTCCTCGGCATGCCTTTCTGGACGCCGCGCGGCAAGTTCAAGACGCCGCCTGAGCGAGTGCATTACAAACCTCACTGAGCTCACGTCCGGAGACGAATACGATGAAAAAATGGCTCTCTACCATGGTGATGATCGGTGCGACGCTGCTGGCGTTCGGCGTGGCGCCGGCGCATGCGCAGGAAGAAGCGGTACTCGATCGCGCGCCCGATAGTTCAGACAATCTCGCGTCCTTGCAGCACGGCGCGCAAATCTTTGTGAACTATTGCCTGAACTGCCATCGTGCGAATCTGATGCGGTATAACCGACTGACGAATCTTGGCATCTCTGATAAACAGATTCAGGAGAATCTGCTTTTCACGACGGACAAGATCGGCAACACGATGTCCATCGCCATGCGTCCGGACGACGCGAAAGCGTGGTTTGGGGCCTCGCCTCCGGATTTATCGGTAGAGGCGCGGGCGCGCGGCAGGGACTGGCTCTATACGTACCTGCGCAGCTTCTATCGCGACCCGACTCGGCCGACCGGCTGGAACAACCGCGTCTATGAAAACGTGGGCATGCCGCACGTGCTGTGGACACTTCAGGGCATCCGCGACGCCAAATTCGAGACCGATACGGACGAAAAGACCGGCGAAAAAGTAAGAAGATTCGTGGGTTACACTCAGGTTACGCCTGGTGCCATGTCATCCGTGGATTATGATTCAACTGTGGCCGATCTCGTTTCGTACATGTCGTGGATGGCGGAACCCGCCCAGCAGACGCGCAAGCAGCTTGGCGTCTGGGTTCTGCTGTTCCTGATGCTCTTGAGTTTACTCGCGTGGCGCCTGAACGCGGCATACTGGAAAGATATCAAATAGCGCGCCTTCGACGGCGTGGGTCGGCGCGACGGCGTTTTCCCCAGGAAGACGCTGCGGCCGGCCCTTCGAGTTTACTGAAGGAACTTTAAAAACATGATGGTTCTGTATTCCGGCACTACTTGCCCCTTCTCCCAGCGCTGCCGGCTGGTGTTGTTCGAAAAGGGCATGGATTTCGAGATTCGCGACGTTGACCTGTTCAACAAGCCGGAAGACATCGCGGTGATGAACCCGTACGGCCAGGTGCCGATTCTCGTCGAGCGCGACCTGATCCTGTACGAGTCGAATATCATCAACGAATATATCGACGAGCGTTTCCCGCACCCGCAACTCATGCCCGCGGACCCGGTGCAGCGGGCCCGCGCACGCCTGTTCCTGCTGAACTTCGAGAAGGAACTGTTCGTGCACGTCGGCCCGCTCGAGAACGAGAAGGGCAAAGCCGCCGAGAAGAACCACGAGAAGGCGCGCGGCGCGATCCGCGACCGCCTGACGCAACTTGCGCCCATCTTCCTCAAGAACAAGTACATGCTGGGCGAGAAATTTTCGATGCTCGACGTAGCGATCGCGCCCCTTTTGTGGCGTTTGGATCATTACGGCATCGAGCTGTCTAAGAATGCAGCACCGCTGATGAAATATGCAGAGCGGATTTTTAGCCGCCCGGCGTATATTGAAGCGCTGACGCCTTCGGAAAAGGTGATGCGTCGATAGTTTGAATGCGCTGGGACGCGGCGGCGCGGGATTGGCGCCGTCCCGGTCCGGCGGAGGAAAGTGATGCAGGAGATTTCCACCAAGCCGTATTTGTTGCGCGCGCTGTACGAGTGGTGCACGGACAACGGTTTCACGCCGCACATCGCCGTTCGGGTCGATGCGGCCACGCGCGTGCCACGCCAGTTCGTGCGCAACGACGAGATTGTGTTGAACATCAGTTTCGAGGCGACGAGCCAGCTGCAGATGGGCAACGAGTGGATCGAGTTCAGCGCGCGATTCTCCGGCAAATCGCACAAGATCGAGGTGCAGGTCGCGGACGTGCTCGCGATATACGCGCGCGAGAACGGGCAAGGCATGGCGTTTCCCGTCGAGCCGTCCGCGCATTCGGGCGCGGAGCCGACGAGCGCGCCGGTCGCATCGCGACCGGTCGAGCGCGATGCGCGACCAATCGAAGAAACGGGACGTGCGCGAGCGGATTCCACCACGGCTTCGTCGCGCGAAGAGCCACGAGCCGGAGCCGATGATGAGGCATCGAAATCGCCCGTGAGGTCTCACCTCAAAGTCGTTAAATGAAGTAGAATTTCGTGCTTCGCCGGCTTAGCTCATCTGGTAGAGCAGTTGATTTGTAATCATCAGGTGGCGGGTTCGAGTCCTGCAGCCGGCACCAGGACTTGCGTCGACGGGTCGTGCGAAGTTCGCACGACCCGTTTGTTTTGACGTTCGCCTTGAGGTAGACGGGAAGGTCAATAAGAAACGCTTCAAATTCTTGTTGACACGAACTGAAACGCTCTTCATAATTTTAATTCTATGCTGCTGATGCAGCGACGCAAGTCGGAAGTTAAGGTAGTAAGCGTCTTGCGATGTGCTCTTTAAAAACTAACAGCCGA
>LFJH01000146.1 GCA_001189335.2 Candidatus Paraburkholderia schumanniana | reverse complement strand
AGTACGTTTCGTTGAAAGATCCAGACCAAGACCAAGTTGTGTCATCGAAGATGTCCTTGAATTTCTCTTCTTTCCAGGATAGTCCAATCAGGTGCCAGGATCGGGAGTTTGGCAGAGGTTCCCTAGCCCGTTCGGCCAGATTCGCCACGAGAAAGCTCGCTGTACAATCGACCCATGATCGAAACCGACAAACTCGCTGCCGAACGCGTCATCTCGGCCACGCCCGTCTCGCCGAATGAGGAAGCGTTCGAGCGCGCGCTGCGTCCGCACAAGCTCGACGAATACATCGGGCAGGAAAAGGCGCGCGGCCAGCTCGAAATCTTCATCGAAGCGGCCAAGCGCCGGTCCGAAGCGCTCGATCACGTGCTGCTCTTCGGGCCGCCGGGTCTCGGCAAGACGACGCTCGCACACATCATCGCGCGGGAAATGGGCGTGAATCTGCGGCAGACATCGGGGCCGGTGCTGGAGCGTGCAGGCGATCTCGCCGCGCTGCTCACCAATCTCGAAGCGAACGACGTGCTCTTCATCGACGAGATTCACCGGCTTTCACCGGTCGTCGAGGAAATCCTGTACCCGGCGCTCGAGGATTATCAGATCGACATCATGATCGGCGAAGGTCCGGCCGCGCGCAGCGTGAAGCTGGATCTGCAGCCGTTCACGCTCGTCGGCGCGACCACGCGCGCGGGCATGTTGACCAATCCGCTGCGCGACCGCTTCGGCATCGTGTCGCGGCTGGAGTTCTATAACGCGAGCGAGCTGGCGCGCATCGTGTCGCGCTCAGCGTCGCTGCTAAAGGCGGAGATCGTGCCCGAGGGCGCACTGGAAATCGCGAGGCGCTCGCGTGGCACGCCGCGGATCGCGAACCGCCTGCTGCGGCGCGTGCGCGATTACGCCGAGGTGAAGGCGAACGGCATGATCACCGCCGAGGTCGCCGATAAAGCGCTCAAGATGCTGGACGTAGACCCCGTCGGCTTCGACCTGATGGACCGCAAGCTGCTCGAAGCGATCCTGCACAAGTTCGACGGCGGGCCGGTCGGCGTGGACAATCTGGCGGCGGCCATCGGCGAGGAGCGCGACACCATCGAGGACGTGCTGGAGCCGTATCTCATCCAGCAAGGCTTCCTGCAACGCACGCCACGCGGCCGCGTCGCGACGATGCTCACGTATCGCCATTTCGGTCTCGCAGCACCGGATGCCGGTCCGATCCGCGATCTCTGGGATACCAACGGCAAGTAATCACGTCGGATCAGGGGACGTTCGTTGCTCGCGTGCGCGCGTCGATCGCGCAGGGCGTCACGAGCCTCACGAGCGGCAGCGGCCCCAGGATCGACTATTCGTCGCCGCCGGGCGATCCCGGACTGTTCGGCCCGCAAGCCGCCTGCTGGAAGGTCCACTCCGATTTCACGTCGATGATGACGGGCGGCATCAGCGCCCTGCTGCTGCAAACCCTGCATCCGCTCGCGCTCGCGGGCGTATGGGATCACTCGACGTTCCGCACCGATATCATCGTCGGCCGTCTGCGGCGCACGGCGACCTTCGTCGCGGGCACGACATTCGGCAATCGCGCGGACGCCCTCGCGCTGATCGAACGCGTGAAAAGCATTCATCTTCGAGGTCAGCGGCACCGCGCCCGATGGACGCCCGTATCGCGCAAGCGATCCGGATCTGCTGACGTGGGTGCACGTCGCGGAAGTATCGAGCTTTCTGAAGACGTATCTGCGCTATGTGAATCCTGCCCTCTCCGAAGCGGATCGGGATCGCTATTTCGAAGAGACGTCGATGATCGCGCGGCTACTCGGCGCGCGCGACGTGCCGACGACGCGCGCGGCCATCGAAAGCTATCTCGACTCGATGCGCCCGCAACTCCAGGCAAGCGTCCGCACGCAGGAATTGACTCGCGTGCTGAAGAACGCGCCCACGCCGCACATCGCGATGAAACCGGCGAGCAAGCTGATGTTCAGCGCGGGCGTCGATCTGTTGCCCGACTGGGCGCAGGAGATGCTGGGACTGTCCGCAATGGAATGGCGCCCGTGCGGCGCGCGATTGCGCGGCCGGGCGTGAAGATGATCGCGCCCGTGATGCGCTGGGCGCTGGTGAACGGCGTATCGAAGCGCGCCCGGCGAGGGTCGCGGCGAAGCAGACTTAGGCGCGCTTGCGCAGGCTGTCGTCATCGGTATCGGTCGACAGATGCGCGATATCGCCCCACGAAACGACCGTCGCGCCACCGTTCGCGTAGTCCGACACGTTGACACTGCAATTGAGCAGCGGCCAGCTGCGCGGCTCATGCAGCGACAGCTTCATCGCGAACCGATAGATGCAGTCAAGCACGCCGCCATGCGCGACGACCGCGATGCGCCCGCCCGGATGCGCGGCGACGATTGGCTCCATCGCATGCACGACGCGGTGATAGAACACGCGTTGCGATTCGCCGTCGCCGGGCGGCGCGAATCCCGGGTCGCGCGTCTGCCATTCGACATATTCGGCGGGAAACTTGTCGTTGATCTTGTCGCTGTCGTGGCCCTGGAATGCGCCGTAGAACCGCTCGCGCAGGCTTTCCGACAAACGGATTTCAAGGCCGAGGGCATCCGCGAAAGGCCGCGCCGTCTGCTGCGCGCGTTGCAGATCGCTCGAATAGACCGCATCGATGCTCCCTTCCCGTGCAAGACGCGCGCCGAGTTGTTCCGCCTGCAGCCGGCCATGCGCGGAAAGCGGAATGTCGATATGCCCTTGAATCCGCTTAATCGCGTTCCACTCCGTTTCGCCGTGCCGAATGAACAGGACCTGGGTCGTCATAGTGTGAAAAAGGAAGTCAGGGCCGCACCTGCAGCCAGAACGTGACCGGGCCGTCGTTCACGAGCGACACCTGCATCTCGGCGCCGAATTCGCCCGTCTCGACGATCGGATGCTTCGCGCGCGCCTGCACGACGAAGTAATCGAAGAGCCGCTTGTCTTCGTCCGGCGGCGCCGCGGGCGTGAAGCTCGGACGCAAGCCGCTGGAAGTATCGGCGGCGAGCGTGAACTGCGAAACCAGCAGCACGCCGCCCGCGCGGCCCGCGCCGTCCATGTTCGATACGGACAGATTCATCTTGCCCGCAGCATCGCTGAACACGCGGTACGCGAGCATTTTCGCGAGAAGCTTGTCGGCGGCGGCCTCGTTGTCGCCGCGCTCGGCACAGACCAGCGCGAGCAGGCCCGCGTCGATTGCGCCGGTCACGCGCTCGCCCACGCGCACGTCCGCGCGCTTCACACGCTGAATGAGCGCGATCATCGGCTCAGGCGTTCAGCGTGACGCGCGCGAAACGGCGCTTGCCCACCTGCACGACAAACTCGCCCGCCTCGACCTTCAGGCCCTTGTCGGAGATGGTCGCGCCATCGATCTTCACGCCGCCCTGCTCGATGTTGCGCAGCGCTTCGCTCGTCGACGGCACCAATCCCGCCTGCTTGAGCAGCTGACCGATCGCAAGCGGCGCGCCCGCGAGCGTGACCGAAGGAATATCGTCCGGCACGCCGCCCTTCGCGCGATGGTTGAAGTCGTCGAGCGCGCGCTCCGCGTCCGCCTGCGAATGAAAACGTGCGACGATCTCCTGCGCGAGCATCACCTTGAAGTCGCGCGGATTGCGGCCACCTTCGGTTTCGCGCCGATAGCCTTCGATCTCGCTCATCGGACGGAACGACAGCAACTCGAAGTAACACCACATAAGCGTGTCGGAGATGCTCATCAGCTTGCCGAACATCTCGGTCGGCTTCTCGCTGATGCCGACATAGTTGTTCTTCGACTTCGACATCTTCTCGACGCCGTCGAGGCCTTCGAGCAGCGGCATCGTCAGAATGCACTGCTGTTCCTGGCCGTACTGCTTCTGCAGTTCGCGGCCCACGAGCAGGTTGAACTTCTGGTCCGTGCCGCCGAGCTCGAGATCCGAATTCAGCGCGACGGAGTCGTAGCCCTGCATGAGCGGGTACAGGAATTCGTGAATCGAGATCGGCACGCCGCCCTGGAAACGCTTAGTGAAGTCCTCGCGCTCGAGAATGCGCGCCACCGTGTAGCGCGATGCGAGCTTGATCATGCCGTCGGCGCCGAGCGGCATCGACCATTCGCTGTTGTAGCGGATCTCGGTTCTCGCGCGGTCGAGCACGAGCGACGCCTGTTCAAAATAGGTCTTCGAGTTCGCTTCGATCTGCTCGCGCGTGAGCGGCGGGCGCGTCGCGTTGCGGCCGGACGGGTCGCCGATCAGCGAAGTGAAATCGCCGATCAGGAAGATCACGTGATGGCCGAGGTCCTGCAACTGACGCATCTTGTTCAGCACGACCGTATGGCCGATGTGGATGTCCGGCGCGGTCGGATCGAGACCGAGCTTGATGCGCAGCGGTTTGCCGATGGCGGCGCTCCTCGCGAGCTTCTGCGCGAACTCGTCTTCGATCAGCAGCTCGTCGCAGCCACGCCTGGCGATGGCGAGCGCGCTCTTCACTTCGTCGGTGATCGGGAAGCTTTGTGCGACGGGCGCGGAAGAAGCGTTGGAGTCAGTGGTCATGCTTGCGGCTTGTGAAGTCAAAAGGGTTCGATGGCTGCGGCGCCTCGATGGCCAAAGCGCCGCTGTCGCTGCGATCCGGCGTGGCCGGAAGGGACGCCGCGCTCCGCGGCGCGCGCGGCAAATGACGAAACGCGCGCAATGGTTTGTTCAGGCTAAGGATTTTACGCGATGACCGGCCTATTCGTGCCGTTTCATGGCGTACCGCGCCGATTCACGGGACTTTGGGGCTCTCGGAATGTGCCGTGCGATACAGAACGCTTATAGACGCATCTTAACGATTCGCCCCGATACGCGGATAATCCCGCTGGATGAACGAATCCGGCAACACAGCATCGAGAGGAGAGCAGCGTGGGGAAGAAGACCGAAGCAATCGAAACCAGCAAGGCTGACGGGGCGTACTTCGGTTTGATGTCCGGCACCAGCATGGACGGCGTCGATGGCGTCGCGGTGCAGTTCACGACGGGCAAGCCGCCGGTCGTGCTCGGCGAAGCGCATGTTTCCTTTTCGAAAGGTGACCCGCCCCGAGAATCGTGGAGGCTGGTTGGTTTAAGTTGATACCGGCACAGCAGCACTACTGCTGAGTCGCCGGTAGTAGTTTGCCTCAGCTTCTACGGGTGGGATATAGCCGAGCGGCTC
>LFJH01000145.1 GCA_001189335.2 Candidatus Paraburkholderia schumanniana | reverse complement strand
ACCCCGCACCTTGATCCGCGGCCATCGCGAGCGTCTGCTGCTTCATTGTCTTTTGCCTTTCTCGTTGCTTGTGCGCTCTATAACGCTTGACGCGCACAAGCGGTAGACTTAATCAGCATTGCCCTTACGACTTCTTCTGGACCGGGCGCGCGTAGCCCGCCTTGCTCACCTGCACCTTCTCGTTGAGCACCAGCTCGCCTGCGCCTACGTCCTTCCACACGGTGGTGCCTGCCGCGATCGTCACGCCGCGGCCTACGCGCACCGGCGCGACGAGTTGCGTATCCGAGCCGATGAACACGTCGTCCTCGATCACCGTGCGATGCTTGTTCGCGCCATCGTAATTGCAGGTGATCGTGCCCGCGCCGACATTCACGCGCGCGCCGATATCCGAATCGCCGATGTAGGTCAGATGGTTTGCCTTCGAGCCGTGCCCGAGCACTGCGTTCTTCACCTCGACGAAATTGCCGATGTGCGCCTCATCCCCGAGCGTGGCGCCCGGACGCAGCCGCGCGTACGGCCCGAGCACGACGTTGGCGCCAGTCTTTCCGCCTTCGATGTGCGTATACGCCTCCACGCGCGAGCCCGCGCCGATCGCGGCATCGCGGATCACGCAGTTCGGGCCGATCGTCACGTTTTCGCCGAGCGTCACGTGCCCTTCGAACACGCAATTCACGTCGATCGAAACATCCGTGCCGCATTCGAGCGTGCCGCGCACGTCGATGCGCGCCGGGTCCATGAGCGTCACGCCGGCGTCGAGCAGCGCGTTCGCTACATTGCGCTGATGAATGCGTTCGAGTTTCGCGAGCTGGACCTTGCTGTTTACCCCGAGCGTTTCCCATTCGGCGTCCGGCTGCGTGGTGACGATTTCCACACCTGCCTCGATCGCGCGCTCGACGACATCCGTCAGATAGAACTCGCCCTGCGCGTTGTCGTTCTTCAGCGACGCGAGCCAGGCTTCGAGCGTGCGCGTCGACGTGAGCACGATGCCGGTGTTGATTTCCGCGATGCGCCGCTCTTGCTCGTTCGCATCCTTCTGCTCGACGATTTTCTTCACCTTTCCGCTCGCGTCGCGGACGATGCGCCCGTAGCCGGTCGGATCGCCGACGGTCACGGTCAGCACGCCGTAGCGATCGGCGCCCGCGGCATCGATCAGACGTTTGAGCGTGCTCGCGCGCGTGAGCGGTACATCGCCGTACAGCACGAGCGTCGGAACCGAGGGATCGAGGAGCGGCAGAGCTTGCTGCACGGCGTGTCCCGTGCCGAGCTGCCTGTCCTGCACCGCGAACTGGACGTCCGGCGCGCCGACGGTTTCGCGAACCTTGTCCCCGCCGTGTCCGACGACCACGAGCAGGCGCGTTGGCGAGAGCGTACGCGCCGTGTCGATCACGTGCGCGAGCAGCGGCTTGCCCGCCAATGAATGAAGTACTTTCGGCAGGGGGGAGCGCATGCGCTTGCCCATGCCGGCAGCCAGAATCACGATGTTGTTCATCGCAGGAAGCCTTGCTGGGTATGACGAGCCGCCAATATATCATCCGGCTCTTTGACGCAGCGCCACAAAACCTGGCACCGCGCCTTGTTGGATAAAGCTTACAGGTCGCCGAACTGCACAATTGAAATGGCGTTTGACGATGCCGACGGTTCGCTCGCGCACGGTTCCTCGTCGAACGCGATGTCGCCTTGCGGGTCCGCCTCGCCCGTCGCGCGCAGGCCGGCGAACGGGAACAGCCTGCTGTCCATGAGATGCGACGGCACCACGTTCGACAGCGCGTTGAACATGTTGTCCACGCGGCCCGGAAAGCGCTTGTCCCATTCGCGGATGAGCGCCTTCATCTCCGCGCGCTTCAGGTTCGGCTGGCTGCCGCACAGGTTGCAGGGGATGATCGGGAATTCGCGCAGTTCCGTGTACTTTTCCAGATCCGTTTCCTTCACATAGGCGAGCGGACGGATCACGACGTTCTTGCCGTCGTCCGACTGCAGCTTGGGCGGCATGCCCTTCAGCTTGCCGCCGTAAAACAGGTTGAGCAGCAGCGTCTGAAGAATGTCGTCGCGATGATGGCCGAGCGCGATCTTGGTCGCGCCGAGCTCGCCGGCCACGCGGTACAGGATGCCCCGGCGCAGGCGCGAGCAGAGCGAGCAGGTCGTCTTGCCTTCCGGCACGAGCCGCTTGACGATGCTGTATGTGTCCTGATTCTCGATGTGGAACGGAATGTCGAGCTTCGACAGATACTCCGGCAGCACGTGCTCCGGGAAGCCCGGCTGCTTCTGGTCGAGATTCACGGCGACGATGTCGAAGCGGATCGGCGCACGCTCGCGCAGGCGCATGAGGATATCGAGCATGGCATAGCTGTCCTTGCCGCCGGACAGGCACACCATGACATTGTCGCCCTCCTCGATCATGTTGAAGTCGCCGATCGCCTGGCCGACCTGGCGCACGATGCGCTTGAACAGCTTGTTGTTCTCGTACGCTTCCTTCTGCTGGCGCTTCGTCAATGCTTCCCGCGCGAGCTTTGGCTCCCGAAGCGTTTCGGTCGTGTCACGCGCGTTCATGCTCGTTCCTCTTTGATGCGAAAGACTTCGACGCCTACCGCGTCGCAGTCGGGATAGACGTCGGGCTTCTCCGTCGACACGGCCACCGCGCGCACGTGCGGATGCGCGAGCAAGGCGGCGGCGACGTCGTCGCACAACGTTTCCTGCAAATGAATGTGGCCGCGCTTCACGCGCGCAGCGATGGTCGAGCGCATGAAGTCATAGTCGACTACCTCGGCCAGCTTGTCGGCGACGGGCGTGGACAGGGCGAGCGGCACGAACAGCTCGACATTGATCACGACGCGTTGCTCGCCGCGCTTCTCGAAGTCATGCACGCCGATGTTGATGCGCACTTCGTAGTTGCGCAGAAAGAGCCGCCGGCAATCGGTCAGCCGGGGATGCGAAAGTGCGGCAAGCATGGTTTCATCCAAAAGTTATACGTGGCGCGCCATTGCTTACGGCTGGCGCGTGCCGAACATGTACATCACATCGCGCGGGCTCGGCACGAGATGCTGCCCGCCATCGACGACGAGCGTCGTGCCGGTCACGCCGTGCGCGTTCGCCAGATAGCACGCGGCCTGCGCGATGTCTTCCACCGTCGATGCGCGGTTGAGCGGCGTCACGCGATGCGCTTGGGCGAACGATTCGGGCGTCTGTCCGGTGGAAATCAGCGTCAGTCCCGGCGCGAGGCCCACGACCCGAAGTTTCGGTCCGAGCGCCTGCGCCAGCGCGACGGTGGCGTTTTCGAGCGCAGCCTTTGTCAGCGTGTACGACAGGTAATCCGGATTCATGTTGTACAGCTTCTGGTCGAGCACGTTGATGACGACACCGCGTTTCGCGTCGTCATTCGCGGCCGCGTCTGGCGTGATCTCGTGCAGCATGCGCGCGAGCGTCAGCGGAGCGGCGACGTTGATCGCGGTCATCTCCAGCAGCTTGGCGTAGCCGAAGTCGGTGGCCGTGTCTTCGTCGAAGCGCGATGCGCAGTTCACGACGCAGTTCAGCCCGCCGAACGCCTCGACGCAACCCGGAATCAGCCGCGCGACCTGGGCTTCGACGCCGAGATCCGCCTTCAGCGCGACCGCGCGGCGTCCGAGCGCCTCGACGTCGGCGACGGTCTCGCGCGCATCGCGCTCCGATTCCCCGTAATGGACGCCCACGTTCCAGCCCTGCCGTGCGAATTCCAGCGCGATGCCGCGCCCGACACGCTTGGCCGCGCCCGTGACCAACACGGCGCGAGAACGCGGAACGGGGCCGGAAGACGGCGAGTTGACCGAAGAAAACCGCGTGGAAGCACTCATTTACAATACTGGGATGAATCCGAATCGACCAACCGATAGTTTACCTGCTCCGGGCGCCGAAGCGCTTGCGCAGTCCGAAGCACTTACAGATCTGATCCGGGGCCGCATCGCTGCGGCGAGCGGCTGGCTGCCGTTCGACCGCTATATGGATCTCGCGCTCTACGCCCCCCGTCTGGGCTATTACGGCGGCGGGGCGATGAAATTCGGCCGCCGCGCCGAGGACGGCAGCGATTTCGTCACCGCACCCGAACTGTCTCCGCTTTTCGCGACGACGCTCGCGCGTCCGGTCGCTCAGGCTTTGCAGCAAAGCGACACGCGCCAGCTGATGGAATTCGGCGCCGGGACCGGCAAGCTCGCCGCAGGCCTGCTGACGGCGCTCGCCGATCTCGACGTGCCGTTCGACAGCTACGCGATCGTCGACGTTTCGGGCGAATTGCGCGCGCGCCAGCGCGAAACCATCGAACGGGAAGCGCCGGCGCTCGCCGCGAAGGTGAGATGGCTCGACGCGCTGCCTGAAACGTTCGAAGGCGTGGTGATCGGCAACGAGGTGCTCGACGCGATGCCCGTACGGCTCGTGGTGCGCAAGCCAGGCGCGTGGCACGAGCGTGGCGTCGTCGTGCTGGGCGATCGCTTCGCCTTCGACGACCGGCTTGTCATGCCCGACGCGCAGATCGAGCTGATCGATGCCGCCATCGACGAAGCGAATGGTGAGCCCTTCGCCGAATACGTGACGGAGACGCACGAAGCCGCGCTCGGCTTCACGAAGACCGTCTGCACGATGCTTGCGCGCGGCGCGGCGTTCTTCATCGACTATGGTTTTCCGCGCCGGGAGTTCTATCACGCACAGCGCGCGACGGACACGATGATGTGTCATTACCGGCATCGCGCGCACACGGATCCATTTCTCTATCCGGGCCTGCAGGACATTACCGCGCATGTGGAATTCACGGGCATCGCGGAAGCGGGCGTCGGGACGGGCGCGGATTTGCTTGGCTTTACGTCGCAGGCGAGGTTTCTGATGAACGCCGGTATCACCGATGTGCTCAACGAGCTCGATCCTTCCGACGTGAAGCGTTTTCTGCCGGCGGCGAATGCGGTGCAGAAGCTGCTGTCGGAGGCTGAGATGGGCGAGTTGTTCAAGGTGATCGCGTTTTCGCGGGGGATTGCCGGTACGCTCGATGCCTTCGCGGGCGGCGATCGTTCACACACACTATGAGTGCGCGATCATGATTCGCTGGTTGTTGACTACGTTTATCGCGCTCGCGATTCTTTCCGGATCGATGCCGTGGCTCAGGAAGTTTGGGATCGGGCGGTTGCCGGGGGATTTCACTTTGCGGATCTTCGGGCGCGAGTATTCGTTTCCGTTTATGTCGACACTTCTCTTGTCGATGTTGCTTTCGTTTATTGCGCGGGCGCTTTGAGGTTTGGTTTTTTTGTTCGCTTCGGCTTCGGCTTGGGCTTCGGCTTCCGCTTGCGCTTCTATGAAATCCTGAATTCGTGTCGGTCTATTAGCGTTGCCCCTCCCCGGGGCGGGGGGCACTTTCTTTGCTGCTGTGTATAGACCGGAGACATGGGTAACACCTGTTCCATGACATGGGTAACACTTCGGACGAATGGTTCGTCCGGAGTCAATCATGAGCTGGGATAGCAAAAACATCATGGAACTGCGGCTTGAATTC
>LFJH01000144.1 GCA_001189335.2 Candidatus Paraburkholderia schumanniana | reverse complement strand
TCGTCATTCGTCGCTCGGCTTCGTATCGCCAGTTCAGTTTCTGCAAGACTGGATCAAGGCTCAGTCGACCAAGGATGCCGCTGCATAACTCGGGACCCGTGGAAGGCGAAAAACCGAGGGAAGCTCAAGATGCTCTGTCACGAAACGCGTGACTCTGCCCATGCGAAGCAGCTTTGTCACTTTTGCAAGAACGGCCCATGCCTCAAGGTAAGCTGCCCGATCGAATGTCGCGAAGAGAATCTACCCATGCCAACCCAGGGCGCACCATGAAACCTTTAGCAGTGATGCCTTGGTCAGCCATCGCCGCATTGACCGCCGTGTCGGCGCTCGCGCAAATCGGGCAGTTCGGCATTGGCTTCGTCGTGCTGCCGGTCTGGCTCGCTCATCAAGGCCTCGACACACAGCGCGCCGGCTTCTTCGCCGCATCGCAATGGTCAGGTATGCTTGCGGGCCTGGTCACAGCCCCGGCGATTGTTGCGCGAATCGGTGCCAAAAGAACGGTGTCGCTCGGCCTCGCGGCCAGTATCGTCGCTTTTTCAGCCGCAAACTGGCTGTCGTGGCCGCTCTGGATCATTCCGGGCATCCTGACCGGACTGGGCATTGGTATGCGCTGGATCGCCAACGAGTCGTGGCTGTATAGCCTCGTACCCGAGGAATTGATCGGCCGGGTGATCGGCGTACATGAGACGCTGATTGCGACAGCTGGTGTGATCGCACCAGCACTGGCCGCATGGTGCGGCCCATACGGGTCCGTGACGGTTGTCGCCGGCCTGTCTTTTACATCCGCCGCAGCTGTCCCACTCTGGTTGACCGCGTCGGGACACTCGATAAGTCCAGTCACACGTGAGGCGGCCGCTCGCGGAAGCATCCCAACCACGACAGTCAGCGCACTTGTATGCCTCGGTATGATCGTGGCGGCAGTTGGTGGAATCATCGATGGCGCACTATATGGTCTCTTCCCACTGTATGCCGGTGCGCGTGGAATGAGCGGCACACAGGCAACCGTGCTGCTGTCATGCCTTGGCCTGGGCGGCATGGCGCTGCAATTTCCAGTCGGCTGGATGGCCGACCGCGCTGGTTTAGGATTCACGGTGATTGTGTGCACGACGACGAACACGCTGGCACTCGTCACTTTCGCGCTTGCCACGCCCATGATGTGGTTGTTTCCGACGAGCGGCTTCGTAATCGGCGGCATGAATAGCGCGTTCCTCACACTTGGCATGTACGCTGCTGCGTGCAGCGAGAAGACTGCGCTCATGAGGAACATGCGGCGAGTGTCGCTGGCATTCACAGCAAGCGCGATCGTCGGGCCGATCGTCGCTAGCGCGGCGATGAAGGTGTTCGGAAACGACGTATTGATGTGGCCGCTCGCGATCGCGAGTGCCATGCTTGCCGTCTTTACGCTCGGCATCTGTGAAGGAAAGCGTGAGCACTGACTGAACCGCCCCGGATTTGGTGGAGGCTCCAACTCTTGAGAGAATGGAGCCTCCACCAAATCCGGGACGGTTCATGGGTAAAGCATTGATAGTCGCCGAAAAACCGTCCGTCGCCGCCGACATTGCGAAAGCGCTCGGCGGTTTCACCAAGGCCGACGGGTATTTCGAGCGCGACGACGCGATCGTCGCTCCGGCACGAGGTCATTTGGTGGAACAAACCCTGCCGGAAGCCGACGCCAAAGGCATGTGGAAGATCGGCGTCTTGCCGATCATTCCCGACAGCTTCGCCCTCGAGGTAATCGACGGCTGTTCCGCCGAATTCGGTCGGCTGAAGAAATTGATGGCGCGTGACGATGTGACGAACGTCGTCAATGCGTGCGACGCAGGGCGGGAGGGGGAACTGATCTTCCGCCTGATCTACAACAAGGCGGGGTGCCGCAAGCCCACCAAACGCATGTGGATTCAGTCGATGGTCGCGTCGGCCATTCGCAAGGCGCACGAAGATCTGCGCCCCGGCTCGGAATTCGACGATCTTTCAGACGCCGCGTTTTGCCGTTCGGAGGCCGACTGGATTGTCGTCGTCAACGGCACGCGTGCGACGACCGCGCTGCGCGAGCGGCAGACGCAGCGCCGCGAGGTGTCGCCTGTCGGGCGCGTGCAAACGCCGACGCTCGCGATGCCGGTCATCCGCGAGCGGGAGATTGGGGCCTTCGTCGCACGGGACTGACTATTGGGAAATCCACGGCACGTTCCGCGCACAGGCAGGCACCTACGTCGCGAAATGGATCGGCGATGCCGACGGCGACACGTCGGCGGGCGAAAACGAAGCCGAAGCCGAGCAAACCGGCGCACGCTGTTTCGACAAAGCGAAGGCGCAGGCTATCGTCGACAAGTGCAAAGGCGTCGATCCATCGTCCGTTGTAGACGAGTCGAAACCCGAGGAGCGCCTGGCCCCCACGCTCTTCGACCTGACCGCGCTCCAGCGCGAAGCCAACAAGCGCTTCAAATTCTCTGCGAAGAAGACGCTCGACATCGCGCAGGCGCTCTACGAGAAGCACAAGGCCACCACCTATCCGCGCACCGACTCGCGAGCGTTGCCCGAGGACTATCTCGAAACGGCCACGACCACGCTTGCCAGCTTCGCCTCAACATCTCTTGAGGGACACGCGCAGCGCGTCATCGAGAACGGCTGGGTGAAGCCTGACAAACGCATCTTCAACAATGCCGACATCAGCGACCACTTCGCCATCGTGCCGACCGGCCAGCAGCCGGACGGCCTGTCGTCCGACGAGCAAAAAATCTACGACCTGGTATCGCGTCGTTTCATCGCGGTGTTCCACCCGTCAGCGAAATACGAAAAGACGGTGCGCACGACTATCGTCGCGGGTGAAACGTTCCACACGTCCGGCAAGGTGCTCGTCGAGCCCGGTTGGCTCGCAGTCTATGGCGAAAAGGTGGACGATGACACCGCGGCTGCGCTCTGCAAGGTCGCCGACGGCAAAGCCGTCACGTCAGACGCGATCGAGTTGAAGGCGTTGCAGACCAAGCCGCCGAAGCGATACACCGAAGCGGCGCGCCTGGCAGCTATGGAAAACGCCGGCCGCCAGGTCGAGGACAAGGACATCCGCGCTGCGATGAAGGCCAACGGCATCGGTCGGCCCGCGACACGCGCGGCGATCATCGAAGGGCTGCTGGAGGACAAGGACAAAAACGACAACCCGAAGGAGCTGTATCTGCGACGCGACGACAACGAGCTCGTTCCGACGCCCAAGGCGATGGAGCTGATCGCGTTCCTCGAGGAAGCCGGCATCGACTTCCTCGTGTCGCCTCAGATGACTGGCGAGTGGGAGCAGAAGCTGTTGCGCATGGAGAAGGGGGGACTACCGCCGCAGCATGTTCATGAGCGAGATCGCGGACCTGTCGACTGGCATGGTCGAAACCATCCGCGCGAAATATAACGAGCTGCCCGAGCCTGTCGCCAAGGCCCTTGACGCACCTTGCCCGCACTGCGGCGCCGCCGTACATGTCGACGACCGCGCGTACCAGTGCAGCGGTTGCGACTTCAAGGTGTGGGGCGAAATCCTTGGCCGCCGGCTGACCGAGGGCGAGGCGAGCACCCTGATCGCCAATCGCAAGACAGGCATGCTGTCCGGTTTCACAAGCCCTCGTCCGGCAAGAAATTTTCGGCCGCCCTGAAACTTGACGTCGAAACCGGCAAGGTCGACTTCGAGTTCGAGGATCGTGCGGCGCCGGCATCCAATGGCGAGGCGAAGCAGCTCAAGACCAAGTGCCCGAAATGCTCGTCGGCCATCGAGATTCAGGCGTGGAACTACGCGTGTACAGGCTGCGACTTCAAGGTGTGCACCGAAATCGCGAGCCGCAAGCTGTCTGCCTCCGAGGCCGAAACCCTCATCGGCAAGAGAAAGACCGGCGTACTTGCCGGCTTCGTTAGCAAGTCGAAGCGCAAATTTTCGGCCGCACTCAAGCTCGATGCCACCACCGGCAACGTCACGTTCGAATTCGAAGATCGCAAGTGAGGACGAACCATGCAGCTCCCATTTGAACTTGATCCGCAGATCATCCATCACATCATCTACAGCCAGGCCGGCTCGATCGGCAAGGCGATCATCGAGCTGTTGATGAATTCCGTCGACGCCCGCGCCACGGCCGTGCAGCTCTCGATGACGAAGGAAGGCTTCGAGTGTTCCGACGACGGAAACGGGTTCGCCGGTCGCGAAGACGTCATTCGCTATTTCGGCCGCTTCGGCACGCCGCACGAGGAGGGCGATGCGACCTACGGCCGCTTCCGGCTCGGCCGCGGCCAGATCATGGCGCACGCGAGCACGATCTGGCGTTCGAACGAATGGCAGATGACAGTCGACACGCGCGTGATGGGCTACAACTACGACCTGGAGCAACTGGAGCAAGCCCGGCCGGGCTGCTCCATCTCGGGCCGATGGTACGAGCCGCTCACGGATTCTGAACTCATGTCTGCCGTGCAGGAAATCCGCGATCTGGTGCGCTACACGCCGGTCAGTGTCGAGCTCAACGGCCGCGTCATCACCCACGATCCTCGCACCAAGCGATGGGATGCCGAGGATGAATTCGCGTGGTATCGCGCGAAGGAAGATGGTGCCGTGTCGATCTACAACCAGGGCGTGCTGGTGCGGCATGATCCCGGACATATGTGGGGCGCAGGCAGGCTCATCGTCTCGAAGAAGGCAATCGCACTTAACGTCTCGCGCACTGAAATCCTGCGCAAGACGTGCCCGGTCTGGAAGGCCATCGCGAAGCAGTTTGGAACGTTGGCCGACGACGTTAGATCGCGACTCGGCGAACACCGCAAGACCGAAGCGAGCCGCGAGAAGTCGGCTCGCGCGCTACTCGCCGGCGACCCGAACATCGTGCAGATCTACGAGAAGGAGGAAGTAATCACGCTGCTGCCAGGCAAACGCAACCTCACGATGCAGGCATTCCTACGGAAATGCCGCTACAGCCATAACAAGCGCCAAGGCAACCGCTTCACGGTTGTCGAGAACGGCTTCGACGTGCCGAAGGGAGAAGCGATCGCTCGCGAGGGGATCGCCGTGGTGGTTCACCCGAAGACGCTCGAGCGCTTCGGCTGCTACAACGCACACGACCTGCTCGACTGCGTGGACCGAATCCACGCCAACATCTGCGAAGACGTTGAGAAGAACGGCACCCGGTTTTGGGGGCTGGACACGCTCGAACTGCCCGAGCTCGTGAACTTCACGACATTGCGCGACGCTTTCGTCGAGCGCACAGCGCTTGTTACTGAACGCGATGCGTTGGACAAAGAGACTCGCCGCGCGTGGACCGCGCTTCGCACGATCCTTCACCACTATGCCGCCGTTCTCACCGGCGGCGAACGTCGCTATCACGGCAGTCCCATCGCGAGGGGCGGCAAGTCCTTCCAGATCTTGTTGGGCGAGTCAAACACCGCCGAGGCTTGGACGGATGGGGACACCTAAGGAACCTCTGCCAAACTCCCGATCCTGGCACCTGATTGGACTATCCTGGAAAGAAGAGAAATTCAAGGACATCTTCGATGACACAACTTGGTCTTGGTCTGGATCTTTCAACGAAACGTACTCGCAA
>LFJH01000143.1 GCA_001189335.2 Candidatus Paraburkholderia schumanniana | reverse complement strand
ACGAATTCAAGCCGCAGTTCCATGATGTTTTTGCTATCCCAGCTCATGATTGACTCCGGACGAACCATTCGTCCGGAGTGTTACCCATGTCATGGAACAGGTGTTACCCATGTCTCCGGTCTATACAAGGGGTGCTTCGATTGTAGCCCAGCGGTCCGGTCGATGCCAGTGCACTCCTGATACGCGAATGGATTGCCGGATCGCCCCGCGCAGCCGAAAGCCGGATGACAGATCCGGGGCTGCGCGCATGTTCCGCGCACCCACACAAAAAGCCCCGCGGGGAAGCAGGCCGCGGGGGAGCAGGCCGCGGGGGAGCCCAACACATCGGAAGACTGAAGGAGATGGGTGGCGCGCCGTGCACTGGGGCGCGTCCTTGGATCATCCCTTATTTCTTGACGACGACCGCCTTGGCCGGCGTGGACGCCGAAACCGGAGTCGCGACGGCAGAGTTCGCCGCGCCGGGCGGTGCCGCATTGCCGGGGGCAGCCGCGGCCGTCTTCGGCGCGGCACCGATGGACACTCCCTCCGCTTCGAGACGCTGAACGGTCTTGCCGCCCAGGCCCTTCACGCGTGTGCTGAAATCGCTGGCATCCTTGAAGGGGCCATGTGCCTGGCGTTCATCGAGAATGGCCTTCGCCTTGGCCGGGCCGATGCCCTTGATGCCGCGCAGCGCGTCGGCATTCGCGGTGTTGACATCGACTGCCGCGAACGCGGAACCGATGGAAAAGATCAGCGCCAGCGCGGCGATTGACGAGAGTGCTTGCTTGAACATGACTAAGTCTCCATGAAGAGGCGGCCGGCGAACAGTGCCGACCGCGAGACCCAGTGTAGGGAGACTTGAAGCGCGTTTATAGCTGGCCGAACAGCCAACGCACGTATCGATCGACACCTTCCTGAACGGTCAGAAACGGCGCGTCGTAGCCCGCCGCGCGCAGCTTCGACTGGTCCGCCTGCGTGAAGCACTGGTACTTGCCGCGCAGCGTATCCGGGAACGGAATGTACTCGATGAGCCCGCGCTGCACGAGTTCCGCCAGCGATAGCGCGGCCTCGCCATTGATGGCCCACAGCGAGTTGACGACCGTCGACGCGATGTCGTTGAACGGCTGCGCGCGCCCCGTGCCGAGATTGAAAATGCCCGACTTGTCCGGATGGTCGAAGAAGAACAGATTGACCTTCACGACGTCCTCGACGGAGATGAAATCGCGCGTCTGCTCGCCCGCCGCGTAGCCGTTGTATTCGCCGAAGAGCTTGACCTTGCCTTCCGAGCGGAACTGGTTGAAGTTATGAAACGCGACCGACACCATGCGCCCCTTGTGCGTCTCGCGCGGACCGTAGACGTTGAAGTAGCGAAAGCCCACGATCTGGCTCTGCGCACGAGGCAGCACCTGGCGCACGACCTGATCGAACAGGAACTTCGAATAGCCGTAGACGTTGAGCGGCTTCTCCACTTCGCGCTCCTCGACGAAGCGGCTCGATCCGCCGTACGTCGCCGCCGACGAGGCATACAGAAACTGCGCCCCCTGCGCCAGACAGATGTCCATCACGTCGCGGCTGAAGCGGTAGTTGTTGTCCATCATGTAGCGGCCGTCGGTTTCCATCGTGTCCGAACAGGCGCCCTCGTGGAACACCGCGCGCACCTTGCCGAAATCGCCGCGCCTGAAGCGCTCGACGAACTCGGTTTTATCGAGGTAATCGTCGATCTCGCAATCGACGAGATTCTTGAACTTGTCGGCACGCGTAAGGTTGTCGACTGCGATCACGCGGTTTTCGCCGCGCTCATTGAGCGCCTTGACGATATTGCTGCCGATGAACCCGGCCGCGCCGGTGATGATGATGGTCATGATGAAATCGGAAGTGTTCAGGCGAAAAGTTCGTTGTATTCGACGGTCGCCGTGCCGAGCTTGCCCACGACGATGCCCGCCGCGCGATTCGCATAGACGATCGAGTCGACGAGCGGCACACCCGCGCCCAGCATGGTTACGACGGTTGCGATGACGGTGTCGCCCGCGCCCGAGACATCATACACTTCGCGCGCTTCGGCCGAAGTGTGCAGCACCTGGCTGTCGGTGAAGAGCGTCATGCCCTCCTCCGAGCGCGTCAGCAGCAGCGCGCCGAAGTCGAGTTCCTCGCGCAGCTTCTTCACGCGCTCGTGCAGGTCGTCCTCGCTCTTCCACTGGCCGACCACTTCGCGGAGTTCGGCGCGGTTCGGCGTAATGAGCGTGGCGCCGCGATAACGCTCCCAGTCGTCGCCCTTCGGATCGACGAGCACCGGCTTGCCCGCGCGTTTCGCCTCGCTGATCATCTGCGTGACGTGTGTGAGGCCGCCCTTCGCGTAGTCGGACAGGAGAATCACGTCGTGCTGCGGCAGCAGTTCCGCGAAACGCGCGAGGCAGGCACGCAGCACCTCGTGATTCGGCGTGTTCTCGAAATCCACGCGCAACAGTTGCTGCTGACGCGAGAGCACGCGCAGCTTGATGGTCGTCGGCAACGCGGGATCGCGCTCCATGTGCCCCTGGACCTTGCTCTCGCCGAGCAATTCGACGATGCGCTCGCCCGGTTCATCGTGACCGACCACGCACAGCAGACCCGCCTGCGCGCCGAGCGCCGCGGCGTTGCGCGCGACGTTGGCCGCGCCGCCGAGACGGTCTTCCTTCTTCTGCACGCGCACCACCGGCACCGGCGCTTCGGGCGAGATGCGGTTGACGTCGCCGAACCAGTAGCGATCGAGCATGACGTCGCCGACGACGAGCACGCGCGCCGCGCAAATGCGCGCGAGCGGCACGACCGGAATGTCGGCGGGCTTAGACGATGCGGTCAGCGTGACTGTCGAGTTCGACATGGGGACGTCCTATGGCGTAGTAATCGATGCCCATCTCGGCCATCGATTCCGGTTCATACAGATTGCGGCCATCGAAGATCACCGGCAACTTCAACGCGCTCTTCAAGTGCCCGAAGTCCGGGCTCTTGAACTCCTTCCATTCCGTTACGATGACCAGCGCGTCCGCGCCCCTCAGCGCCTCGTGCTGCGTGCCGACGAGATGCAGCCGCTTCATGTCCTCGGGCCGTTCGGCGAGGTCGAGCGCGAACACGCGCTCCGCTTCCTGCATCGCGACCGGATCGTACGCGCGCACGTCGGCGCCGCGCGCAAGCAGCTCCGCCACGATGCGCCGGCTCGATGCCTCGCGCATGTCGTCGGTCTGCGGCTTGAACGCAAGGCCCCAGATCGCGAAGGTGCGGCCGCGCAGGTCTTCGCCCATGCGCTCGACGATCTTGTTGACGAGCACGTTCTTCTGGTCGTGGTTCACTTCCTCGACCGCTTCGAGAATGCGCAGCCGCTTGCCGTTCTCGCGCGCCGTCTGCACGAGCACCTGCACGTCCTTGGGGAAGCACGAGCCGCCGTAGCCGCAGCCCGCGTACAGAAAGTGATAACCGATGCGCGGGTCCGAACCGATGCCGCGCCGCACCGCTTCGATGTCCGCGCCGACGGAATCCGCGAGATTGGACAGGTCGTTCATGAACGAGATGCGCGTGGCGAGCATCGCGTTGGCCGCGTATTTCGTGAATTCGGCGGAGCGCACATCCATGTACAGCGTGCGTTCGTGATTGCGATTGAACGGCGTGTAGAGGCGCTTCATCTTCTCGCGGGCGCGGTTGCCGTCCTCATCGTCGTCGATGCCGATCACAATGCGGTCCGGACGCATGAAGTCGTCGACGGCCGCGCCTTCCTTGAGGAACTCCGGATTCGAGACCACCGAAAAGCGATGCTCGTCCGACTCCGCGAGCCCGCACGCCTTCAGCTCCTCCTCGACGACGCGGCACACGTGCCGCGCCGTGCCGACGGGAACCGTCGATTTGTCGACGATCACCTTGAAGCCGTTCGAATAGCGCCCGATGTTGCGCGCCGCCGCGAGCACATATTGCAGATCGGCAGAGCCGTCCTCGTCGGGTGGCGTGCCGACGGCGATGAACTGGATATCGCCGTGCTCGACGCTCGCTTTCACATCGGTGGAGAACTGGATGCGGCCTGCCGCGCGCGTGCGGTTGAGCATCTCCTGCAGGCCCGGCTCGTGAATCGGCACGCCGCCGTTGTTGAGGATTTCGATCTTGCGCGGATCGACGTCCACGCAGAACACGTCATTGCCGATTTCGGCGAGACATGCTCCGGTCACGAGACCGACGTAACCAGTGCCGACGATGGTGATCTTCATACGTTGTGCGGTGACTCTTCAAAAGCGTTGGGGCGGCCGGCGCGTTCAGGCCGGACTCGTGATCGGCTCGACGCGGCGCGGCGCATAGGTTTCCCAGCCGCTGCAGCCGGGACATTGCCAATAGAACAGACGCGCCCGGAACCCGCAGGCCTGACACGTATAGCGAGGCAGATTCTTGGTGCGCTGCTTCACCAGATTGCGCATCAGTTCCAGCTCGCCGCGGCGCGGCTCCTCCGCGGTCGCTTCTTGCGCTTCGAGGAGGCGGGTCATGCCGGCGAGATTCGGCGCGCTTTGCATCTGCTTGCGCGCCAGTGCGTGCGCCGCGTCCAGGCCCCGCAATTCCTGTACATGCTTGTACGCGACGTCGAGCAGATCGTTCGACGGATAGCGCGTCGCGTAGTCGGTCAGCAATTCGACGCCCTCCTCCTTGCGGCCGAGCGCGCCATACGCCTTCATCAGTTTTTCCGCGACGAGCGGCAGGTATGCCTCGTTCTGCGACTCCACGCGCTTCCAGTTCGCGATCGCGCCCTCGAGATTGCCGTCGGCCGCTTCCACATCGCCTGCGAGAATGGTCGCCCGCACGTTGTCGGGATTCGAGCTCAGCGCAAGCTTCAGCTCACTGCGCGCGCCATCCGGATGCTTACGTTGCAAGGCCTCCTGCGCCAGCTCGCAATGGAAATGCGCGATTTCCATGTGCAGCGACGGCGCGCCCATCTTTTCGATGCGCTCGGCGGTCGAGATCGATTTCGGCCAGTCTTTTTCGATTTCGTAGATGGTCAGGAGCGCCCGCTGCGCACCGAGCGAATACTCGCCGGAGGGGAGCGCGAGGAACGTTTCCTCGGCGCGGTCCAGCAGACCCGCTTTGAGGAAGTCCTGCCCGAGCTCATAGAGCGCGTGGTCGCGTTCGGCGGCGGGCAGATCGACGCGGCTCAACAGATTCTGGTGTACACGGATCGCGCGGTCGGTCTCGCCGCGGCGACGAAACAGATTGCCGAGCGCGAAGTGCAGTTCGATGGTTTCAGGATCGAGCTTGGCGACTTCGATGAAGGCATCGATCGCCTTGTCGTGTTGTTCGTTCAGCAGAAAATTGAGGCCGCGGAAATACGAGCGCGGCAGATTCGCATTCTCGGAGAGCAGCGTTTTCAGGTCATAGCGGGAGGTCATCCAGCCCAGAGCAAAGGCGACAGGAATGACAAGCAGCCACCAGAAGTCGAGATCCATGCAATTTGTCGAAAAAGTTAGGGCAACGCTGAACAAGCCGTTGTATTCATCGATTCGGTCACAAACAGAGGCGGGGTCATCGTGAGTAAAGCTTTGCGCCTGCATTTCTTGCCCACCTGGGCGTTGCGCACGGGCCTGCGGCCC
>LFJH01000142.1 GCA_001189335.2 Candidatus Paraburkholderia schumanniana | reverse complement strand
AGTGATCAACTGGACGCGATCTACGATCGGATCGAACGTCTGAAGGCGGGCATCCGCGCGAAGGTCGAACACCCGTTTCGCGTGCTCAAGCGGCAATTTGGCTACACGAAGACCCGGTATAGGGGGGTGATGAAAAATACTGCGCAGATCACAACGCTGTTTGCGCTGGGCAATTTGTGGATGGCACGCAAGGCCTTGCGAAGCGCTTGAAATGCTTGAAGCGCTTGAGGATCGAAACGCGAGACTCAGAAAACGAGGCCGCCACGGTTCAAAAGTTGACTAATCACCCGCAGGCCATCGTCGCGATCGATACGATGCGAAGCGTAAAACGTCAGCGCTCTGAAATCGAGTTGTGCAGAGGTTCCCTAAGTCAAACCCGCGCGATCGATCTTGCGCGCCAGGATGATGGACGTGGTGGTCAGCTCCACGCCTTCCAGTGCGCCGATCTCATCGAGCAGGTCGTTGAGGCGGTCGGGAGAATCGGCGCGCAGCCAGGCGACGTAGTCGAACTCACCGCTTACGGCGCAGAGCAGTTGGATCTCCTCCGGCATGCGCGCGAAGCGCTTCTGCAGGTCGCGGCCGTACTTGGGCATCAGCTTGACGCCGACATACGCCTGGATGCTCGCATCGAGCACGTCCTGTCCGAGGCGCACGCCGTAGCCCGCAATCACATTGTTTTTCTCGAGCCGGGCGATGCGCGCAATCACCGTCGTGCGCGCGACGCCCAGTTGCCGTGCGAGATTGGCGACGCTCTCCCGCGCGTTCATCTGCAGGAGCGCGACGAGATTGCGATCGATGTCATCGAGCTGGTTGAGGCGCTGAGGCGCGGCGGTCTCATGGAGTCGTTGTTCCTGGCGTTTTGCGTTATGTGTTTTGAATGCCATCCTGCATTCGGCATTTTGTGTTTTGCATTATCGCCGACGCAGTTGTCGGTCGACCGTAAGTCAGACGCTCGCCGCGCGCTATGGCGAAGACACGGGACTGCCGGCCACGGCGATCGCCACGACGACCTGCGTGCTCGAGGCATCCGCTGTTTTTTTCCAGAGTCGTATCGAATGTAAGCAGTTGTGGCAATGCAGGCGAATCCGCATGCAATCGTGATACTAATATCCGCCGTTGGCGTGTTGGCGTGCTGCCCGTCGACGCAGTCCGCATCGCACGCCGCTTTCACCATCGATCGAAGGTATACCGAATGAAAAGAACACTCGTCGCATTGGCCGCTTTCAGCGCGTTGAGCCCGGTTTTCGCACAAACGTCCGCGCCCGCCGCGTCCGCACCAGCCGCCACGAAGCGCGAGGCGCGCGTGGAAGAGCGTATCGCGGAACTGCATTCGAGCCTCAAAATCACGGCGCAGCAGGAAGATCTGTGGTCGAAGTTCGCCAACGTCATGCGCGACAACGGCCGCACGATGGCCGATCTGTACCGCCAGCGCATCGCGCAGCGCGACACCATGTCCGCGCTTGACGACATGAAGCAATACGAGCAGATTACCCAGGCGAACGCGGATGGCACGAAGCGCCTCGTCGAAGCTTTCGAACCGCTTTACGCGAGCCTTTCGCCCGAGCAGAAGAAGCTGGCCGACGTCAGCTTCCGCGAGGAACACGGCAAGGCACGGCACGGTCGCGCGCATCGCCATCCGCATGCGGCGGGCGCCGACGCGGCTTCGGCCACGAAGCCCTGAGCGTCCCGCGCATAGACTTCACAGCCTGTGAGCATGGCAGGCAGCCCGCATCCGCGATGCGGGCTTTTTTTCGTCCACCGGGTGCAAAATGGCGCGAATGCCGTTACGATTCCGCACCGCCAACGCCATTCGTGATCGCACCATGCTCCCTCTCTCCCAACTCGACCTTGCAACCGACCCCGATGCGCGCCGTGTCGTGAAAAACGAAGCCGTGACCGTTGAATTCGCGGCGGCGGCGGGCGAACTCATGAGCCTCGAAGGCCCGAACCGCTACGCGCGCGGCGATGCGATCGTCACCGGCAGCGGCGGCGAGCGCTGGGTCGTGTCGCGCGAGCGCTTCGATGCGAAGTACCTGCCCGAGGGCGGCATTGCTCATGGCGACGCGGGCACGTACCGCAACAGGCCGAGCGTCGTGCTCGCGAAGGAGATGCGCGAGCCGTTCTGCATCGCGCGAGCCGCAGCGGGCGACGTCCTCACCGGCGAAGCGGGCAACTGGGTCATGCAATACGCGCCGGGCGACTACGGCGTCGTGAAGGCGGTGCGCTTCGCAAAGGTATATCGCAAAGCATCGGGCGACGCTTAAGCAAAGTCCTCGGCCATGTCGATTTCCACCTCGCGCGGCACCGTCTCGCCGTTTGCGTACATCTCCTCGAGCGATCCGAGCGTCGCCTCCACATAGGCGCGCAGCACGGCGTAACTGCGCGCGTGCATGCGCGGCGGCATCGCGCGATAACGCGCGAGCGCGGCCGGATCGAAGCGCACGCCGATCGTGATGCGACGCGCGGTCGAGCCGAAGCGCATTGCCACATAGTAAATCACGAGCGACGTGCGGCCCTCTTCGTCCTTGCGTTCGGCAAACTGCGTCTGCTCGGGGAAGAGATCGCTGATCACATGCGCGAGCATGTCGATGTCCGCGCTCGGACAGTCGTATTGATAGTCATCCATTCGATGTCGAAATCCGGTTGAAGCCGCAGCTCCGGCAAACGCGCACTCAGGCGCCGGCGGCAGCGGCGCGCCGATAATAGCGCACGAGCGCCACCGCGACGATCACGCCGAGCACGAGATAGACGGCGTCGGCGGCGATGAGCGGCACGAGCCGCGCCTGAAAGAGCGCGGCGGGCAGCCCGACGAGCGCGTGCGCCGCGATCAAGACGACAAGCGCGTGACGCGAGCGCTCGCGCAGCATCTGCCACATCAGCGCGGAAAAACCGAGCTGCAGCACGAAGGTGCTCGCGCGCTCGACGACAAAGATGCCCGCCGATACCGGCGACAGGCTCATTCAGCACGAGATGGATCCGCGCGATCGCCTCGAGCGGAGCGCTTGCGAAATGCGAGTCCAGCGTGCCGTTATTCGCGAGCACCGCATAGACGATCCATTGCACCTGCACCAGCACGCCGACGATCCACGTTTCCGCCCCGCTGTGCCCGATGCCGTAGCCGAGCACCGGACCAGACGATCGAGCGCGCCCGGATCGCGGGAGATGAGCCATTTCATTGCGAGAAAACGCCCGACTTCCTTGCACAGTCCCGCCGTGATCGCGCCATAGATGACGAACACCGCGGGATTCGCGAGCCAGACCGACGTCGTGGGGTTGCTGAGCATGAAGCCGTGGAGCGCGCGTTCGATCACCATCGCGAAAAGCGCGAGGCGATACCGAGTATCGCCTCGCGCGGCGCGATGCCGAAGCGCGGCCGCAGCTTCCTGTACAGCACGATGGGCATCGCGGCGATGATGAGCGTCGCGAGTGCGAGGCACGGCAAGGTCGAAACACTGACCATTCAAGTTCCCTGTGATGCGCGTTGCATGTCGAGCTGATCGGTCCGCGTCGTCGATGCGCGCACGACGAGTTCGCCCGGCAGGAGGCACTCGCGCGCGGGCATCGCGGCGCCGCCCAGGCGCTCGTGGAGAAACTCGACCGCGCGCCGGCCGATATCGTACGTCGGCTGCCGGACGGTCGTCATGCCGGCGAGCTGCGCCCACTCGGAATCGTCGATCGACATCAGCACGACGCTCGCCTGCCAGTCCACGCCGTGACGCTCCTTCAGATGCACGGCAACGCGCAGCGCCACCGGCCCGTTTGCTGCAAAGAGCGCCACACGCTTGCCCGCCCTCTTCGCGGCCACGACGCGCGCATCGAGCTCGGCGAGCGCGGCCGATGCATCCGCGAGATCGATCACGAGCGTCGAGCCGCTCGCATTGAGCGTCGCGACGGTCTCGCGGAACGCGGCCTCGCGCAGGCGCCGCGAACTGACGTGCGTGACGGGCTGCACGATGAAGAGCAGTTCCTCGAAACCTTCGTCGACGAGATGGCACGTCGCAAGCTGCACGGCGGCGGGATTGTCGAGCCCGACCATGTCCGTGACGAAGCCTTCCACCGAGCGATCCACCAGCACGACCGGGATGCCGCCCTGTGCGAAGCCTTGCAGCAGTTCTTCCTTCACACCGAGTGCGTTGACGATCACGCCTTCGACGCGATAGGTCGTGAGCAGTTGCAGATAGCGTCGCTCCATGTCGATTTCGTTGGCCGCGTGGCAGATGAGCGGCATATAGCCGAGCGCATGGCACGCCGCTTCCACGCCCTGCAGGACTTCGACCGAATACGGATTGGTCAGGTCGGCGAGCAGCATGCCGATCAGCCGGTTGCGGCCGCGCTTCAGGCCGCGCGCCATCTGGTTCGGGCGATAGTCGAGCTTGGCGATGGCCGCCTCGATGCGCTCGCGCAGATCGGGCGACAGCACGCCCATCTCGCCGTTCAGATAGCGCGAGATGCTGGTTTTGCCGGTGCCCGCTTCGCGGGCGACATCGGTGATCGTCGCGCGGCGTGCACCAAGCGCGGCCGTGCGGTTCGTCGGGGTGGGATCGTCGGACATAGTGGTCGTGGGGGCCGCGCCGGGCCGTGTGACAGGGCGCGATGCCGTCATTATCGTTCTCCTCGCATCGCGCATGTTAGCGCATGCGCGGGCGGGTTCCTGCCCGCGCGATCCCGGCGTTTCAGCGCGCGAGCACGTCGAGGTTGACGATGTTCTGCGTGAGCGTGCCGGTCCAGCGCGCCGATGAGGTTCTCGGCGGCGTTGCGCGCCATCGCATGACGCGTCTCGTGCGTGGCCGAGCTGATGTGCGGCAGCGCGACGACGTTCTTCATCGCGAGCAGCGGAGAATCGGCGGGAAGCGGTTCTTTCTCGAAGACATCGAGGCCTGCGCCGCGAATCGTGCCGTCTTTCAGTGCTTCGATGAGCGCGGTTTGATCGACGGTCGGACCGCGCGACGCGTTGATCAGGATCGCGCTTTTCTTCATCTTCTTCAGTTCGTTTGCGCCGATTATGCCGCGCGTTTCGGGCGTGAGCGGTACTTGCAGGCAGACGAAGTCGGATTGCGCGAGCAGTTCGTCGAGCTCGACGCGCTTCGCGCCGTATTCCTTTTCCGCCTGCTCGTTGGCGCTGCGGTTCGTGTAGAGCACATTCATGCGAAAGCCGAGCGCCGCGCGGCGCGCGACTGCCCCGCCGATGCGTCCGAGGCCGACGATGCCGAGCGTCTTGCCTTGCACGTCCACGCCGAAGCACGCTTCTCCGATGCTCGCCTTCCAGTTGCCTTCTTCACCCCATTCGGCGAGTTCGACGACGCGGCGCGCGCTTGCGAGGATTAATGCGAAGACGGTGTCGGCGGTGGATTCCGTCAGCACATCGGGCGTATGCGTGAGCATGATGCCGCGGCGCATGAGGTCGGCGACGTCGAACTGGTCGAAGCTTACCGAGATGGTCAAGAGTGCCTTGAGGTGAACCGCCCCGGATTGGGTGGAGGCTCCAACTCTTGAGAGAATGGAGCCATGAACAAGTCGAACAAATTTTCTGCTGAAGTCTGGGAACGTGCAGTCCGTATGGTGCGGGAGTATCGCGAGGAGTATCCGTCACAGTGGGCGG
>LFJH01000141.1 GCA_001189335.2 Candidatus Paraburkholderia schumanniana | reverse complement strand
CGAATTCAAGCCGCAGTTCCATGATGTTTTTGCTATCCCAGCTCATGATTGACTCCGGACGAACCATTCGTCCGAAGTGTTACCCATGTCATGGAACAGGTGTTACCCATGTCTCCGGTCTATACACGCCACGTGTAAAGCTGCCCGCCGCAGTGAGATCGAAGCAACGCCGTGCTCACGATCGGCTGACTCTCGCCGGTCGGACTGGTTTTTCTCTTCGCCCTTCGCTTAAATCCCCGATTTCTATCCTAAGATTCTTTTCGCCGCAGGCAGCGCCGGGCGTTTGCGTCCGACTGCTTCCCGTCTGCGCGCTCCGGCCAGCGTAGTGATGTTGTTCCGTGCATCATTCCATGCCGCACAAGAGGAACGACAACCAAGATGAAGGCAACGGTCAAGCGTTTGCCGTGGGCCCTCGGCGCAATGTTCGCCTGCCTGGCCTACGCAAATGCCGCGCAGGACAACGTCAGCACGCTCTCGAATTTCCGTCAGACTGGCAACGGCACGCCGCTGGAAACCATCCCGCAAACCGGGCGGACCGCGGACGCGTTGAGCAAGAATCTCGAGCAGATCAAGCTGCCGCCGGGCTTCAAGATCGATTTGTACGCCGTCGTGCCGGAAGCTCGACACATGGCGATCGAGCCGTCGACGGGTGTCGTGTTCGTCGGCACGCGCAAGAACCGCGTGTGGCAGGTGACCGACCGCACGCATCAGCGCGTCGCGAGCGATGTCGTGCAGTTCGCGTCGTCGGTGACCTTCAAGGTGCCGAACGGCGTGCTTCTCGCAGGACGGCGTGCTCTACGTCGCCGAGCAGAACCGCGTCCTTGGCTTCCCGGCGGCGCAGTTCTTCGGCGAAGGCGGGCCCGATGTGGCCGCGATGGTCGTAGTCCCGCAGGGCAAGCTGGTCCCGGCGCAGTTCGAAAGCTTCAATCACGGCGCGCGCGTGCCGCATCGGGCCGGACAAGAAGCTTTACATCACACTTGGCCAGCCGTGGAACGTGCCGCCGAAGGACAAGCTCGCCGAACTCGACCGTCATGGTCATGGGCTCGCCGGCATCATCCGCATGGATCAGGACGGCAAGAATCGCGAAGTCTATGCGCACGGCGTGCGCAATTCGGTCGGCCTCGACTTCAATCCGAAGGACAGGACGCTGTGGTTCACGGATGACCAGGTCGACGGCATGGGTGACGACACCCCGCCTGGCGAGCTGAACCACGCGACGAAGCCCGGCGAGAACTTCGGCTTCCCGTGGTACGGCGGCGGCAAGATGCGCACGGTCGAGTACAAGGACCAGAATCCGCCGGCGGGCGTCGTGTTTCCGCAGGTCGAGTTCGCCGCGCACGCCGCCGACCTCGGCATGTCCTTCATAACGGCAAGATGTTTCCGCAGAAGTATCGCGGCGGCATCTTCGATGCGGAGCACGGCTCGTGGAACCGCACGAAACCGATCGGCGCGCGCATCATGTTCGTCCCGATCAAGGAGGACGGCACCGCGGGCGAAGCGAAGGTGTTCGCTGAAGGCTGGCTGACGTCGAGCGGCGAGTACATGGGCCGCCCGGTCGACGTGCAGATGCTGCAAGACGGCTCGCTTCTCGTCTCCGACGACTACGCGGGCGCGATCTATCGCATCTCGTACACGGGAGCGAAATGATGCGGCACGCCGAAGGCGGCGGTCATGACGGGCGCGCTGGCGGCAACTTCGCAGGCGTCGTTTGGCGCCAGCGACGTCACGACCGGACGCGCCAGGGCGGCGCAGTGCGCGGCGTGTCACAGCTCGACGGCATGTCGAAGCTGCCCAATCTCGCCGGACAGACGCTGGAATATCTTGTGAAGCCGCTCAACGACTTCCACTCAGCGGGCACAAGAACGGGACGATGTCGATGGCGAAAACCGTGTCCGACGCGAAGGTCGCCGATCTGGCGAGGCGCCTACCACAGTCTCGGCAAGCAGCGAAGGAGGCGCGGCGCTTTTTTGATGTGTTGCAAATTTGCTGTGGTACAAACCCGATTGCGATTTTTTTGTTTTGGGGGTTGACGGGAGTATCTAAGGGTTTATACTAAGAACTGTCTCCTCCATGTCTCAACCGATGTGGATTCAAGCCCGCTCAATGAAGCGGGCTTTTTTGCCCACTCGCCGCGCATCCAGAGCATCTTGCGCGAGCGTTCCAGCTCTTCCGCGATCAGCCGCTCGTCGGGCAGCACCGTCTGATATTCGGCCGCGAGTATCTTGTTGGGCAGGTTGTCGAGCGCGTAGCGCGCCTCGGCACTGCCTTTCCCCGCGCACAGAATCAGCCCGACCGGCGGGTTTTCGCCCGGCTTCATCCAGTGTTCGCGCGCGTAGTTCAGGTACAGATGCATTTGACCGGCGTCCGCGTAGCTGAAGCGCCCGACCTTCAGGTCCACAACGACGAGGCACTTCAGCCGTCGATGGAAAAACAGCAGATCGACGCGAAACCACGTGTTGTCGATGCGCAGCCGTCGCTGCCGACCGACGAACGCGAAATCGTCGCCGAGTTCGAGCAGGAAATCGGCAAGGCGTTGAATCAGCGCTTCTTCGAGATCGGACTCCGAGTACTCGTCCTTGATGTCGAGAAATTCGAGCACGAACGGGTCCTTGATGGCTTCCTCGGGCGTGATCGTATCGCCCGGAGCGCGCTCGGCGGCCTTCGCCAGCAGCGCGGCCTTGTTGCGCGACAGCGTGAGCCGCTCATACAGCTGGCTGTTCACCTGCCGGTCGAGCTGGCACACTGACCAGCCTTCGCGCAACGCTTCGCTTTCATAGAACGCGCGCGCCGCGTCGTTTTTCACGGAAAGCAGGCGCACGTACGCCGACTACGGCAGCGCGAAACGTGCGGCCAGCGCGGCAAGGTGGACCTCGGACGATGCCGTCAGCGCGGATTTTCCAGACGCCGTCTGGAAAATCCGCTCCGGTGGCCATTGCTGATAAAACGCGCGCATGTTGGCGAGATTCGCCTTGCCGAATCCCAGGACGAAACGGCTCGTGAGATCGGTAGCCAGCCGTGCGATGAGCGTCTCCCCGTAAGCCGTCCGATGCGCTCCACCTTGCTCCGTCTCGACGATCCACCGCCCGATTTCCCAGTACGACGCCGTCATGATTGCGTTGACGCTCCGTGCGGCGGCGCGCCGCGCGCTCTCGAGCACTTCCACGATGCCCGAGCGGAATTCGTCGTAGTCGTGTGCGGCTATCGCGCGCTTCGTCATTCGTCGATCGTCTCCGTACGGTGCGGCCGGCCGTGCTTCCCGCGCTCGAATATAGCGGAATTCGCCTCCCCGTCGAGGCGTGGCATCCGCACGGATGCTCGATTTCATCGATTGTGGCGGTCTCTCGCAGCGCCCCTCGCGCAAGGTTTGGGGTTTTCGTTCCCAGGCTCTTCGGCCTCGATTCGTTATTGACTGTCTGGTGGTCTCCCCATCGCGAATCGCGCGAGGGTTTGGGGTTTTCGCACCGAAGCTCGCTGGCCCCGGATTGTCCACAGTTTCTGTCTATAAGCCTGTGGATATCGTTTTGGGTACTACCGCAACACCTTGATTCGAAACTGCTTACATTCGACGCCCGGCAATGCGCCCCGTTCGCGCCACCGGACTCAGTCGGCGTCGGGCCAGCATGACGCGAGCATCGCGTTCATGCGATTCATATCCACGCTGAAAATCGACTGCGGCGTGGAGGCGCTCAGTTCATCGGCGGCCGAGCGCGGTAGCGCCATCGCGATCGTGGCCGTCGCGACCAGCGCGACAATCATCGACAGTAACCAGGAAAAGACGTACATCGCCAATCTCGTCAAGGAAATCTCTCTGAATCGGCGCGCGTGGACGTCAGCGCGTGATGTGAAGAGTAGAGCCGTGCGGCGTTTCGCACAGCCCTACTGACGGGGAGACGTGATGGGGGAGACTACGGACAAAGCTTCGGCGCAGGAAACGTCGAGACGTTCTGGGCGAGCGCCGCGGCCTCCTGGGCGTGCATCGCGGAAAGCCTTCGTGCCCGCGCAGGCGGCTCCAGTACTCGGCGATCGACGGCGCGATGCCTTCGCTCAGGCCGGATCAGCTCGGCAAGCATCAGCGCATAGCCGACGGAAATGTCCGCCGCCGTGAAGCGCCCCGCGCACAGCCACGGCTGCGCTTCCAGCAGCGGCCCCAGCGTGCGCAGCCGCGCATGAAACCACCGCGCGTAATCTTCGACGACCTGAGGCTACCTGCGCTCCGGCGGCTCCAGATGCGTGTAGCGCAGAACGAGCGTCTGCGGGAACGTGAGCGTCGCCTCGCCGAAATGTAGGAAGTCGAGATAGCGGCCGAAATCGCCTTCGTGCGGCGCGACGTCGAGCATGCCGGGCGAGTAGCGCGCCGCCAGATACTGACAGATGGCCGCAGATTCGGTCATGAAGAGCGCGCCGCCTTCATCGTCGGTCAACGCCGGAACCGTGCCGCGCGGGTTCACTTCCTTGAACGCGCACGCGGCGGAAACGGCAGCATCTTCAGTTCATACGGCACACCGATCTCTTCCAGCGCCCACAGCGGCCGGAAGGAACGTGCGCTCACGCAGTGATGCAGCGTAATCACGTCGGGGCCTCCGCCGCTCAGCCGAGCCAGGACGGCTTGTGCTTCTCGAGGAAGCTGCGCACGCCTTCGCGCCCTTCGTCGGATGCGCGGATGCACGCGATGCGCTTGGCGGTCTCCGCGATCAACGCCTGGTCAATGTCCTTGCCCGCGAAATCCGCGACGAGCTTCTTGCACTCGCGCACGCCGTTCGGGCTGTTCGCGGCAATGCTCGCGGCAATAACTTCGACGCGCGCGTCGAGCTGGTCGGCGGCGACGGCTTCGTGCACGAAGCCGAGCCGCAGCGCTTCGGCGGCATCGAAACGTTCCGCCGTCACGAAGTAGCGATGCGCCGCACGCGTGCCCATCGCGCGGATGACGTACGGCGCGATCGTCGCAGGCATCAGGCCGAGCTTTGCTTCGGAAAGGCAGAAGTGCGCCGTGTCCGCCGCGACCGCGATATCGCACACCGCGACGAGGCCCATCCCGCCCGCGTAGGCGTCGCCCTGCACGCGCGCGATCACGGGTTTCGTGGACGCGTAAATCGTGTTGAGCATGGTCGCGAGGCCGAGCGCATCGGCGCGGTTTTCCGCTTCCGAATAACCCGCCATGCGCTTCATCCAGTTGAGGTCGGCGCCGGCGCAGAACGCCGGACTATTGGCAGCGAGGATGATGACGCGCACGTCGGCGTCGGCGTCGAGCGCGCGGAAGGCCACGGTCAGCTCGACGATGGTCGCGTCGTCGAAGGCGTTGCGCACGTCGGGGCGATCGAGCGTCACGCGCCCGACGTGCCCTTCGATGCCGAGCTTCAGGCGTTGCAGATTCGATGCGTCGGTCATGATGTCGTCTCCCGGGTCAGTTAAAATTGAGCCTAACTCAATTTACTATGGCTGGCTGTCTTTATAGGCGAGTCTCCATGAGAAATGCATCAATGGTCAACCAAATTTTTTGAGCGATACTCACAAACACGGACAACAACATTCGTCCGACGGAACGCGTGACGGGCATGTCGCGAAGTATATAGACCGGAGACATGGGTAACACCTGTTCCATGACATGGGTAACACTTCGGACGAATGGTTCGTCCGGAGTCAATCATGAGCTGGGATAGCAAAAACATCATGGAACTGCGGCTTGAATTCGTGA
>LFJH01000140.1 GCA_001189335.2 Candidatus Paraburkholderia schumanniana | reverse complement strand
CGATTGGGAACGGTGGCCGCCCGGTCTTTCCCTTCGGATAGTGCGGTTCGATTAACGCAATCAATCTCGACCAGGGCGCGACGCGCCTCATCTCATCAAGAAATTCCCGGTTGCGAGTACGTTTCGTTGAAAGATCCAGACCAAGACCAAGTTGTGTCATCGAAGATGTCCTTGAATTTCTCTTCTTTCCAGGATAATCCAATCAGGTGCCAGGATCGGGAGTTTGGCAGAGGTTCCTTAGCATGAATGGTCCTACTTATCCTGTCGTCTGCAGGCATCCTGTCAATGACGTCGGCCGCGATTTCGTAGTCGGCGATCTGCATGGCTGCGTCGATGCGCTGCGCTACTTGCTGCACGAGATCGGCTTCGACGGTGCGCGGGACCGGCTGTTCTCCGTCGGCGATCTGGTCGCTCGCGGCACGGATTCGCTCGCGGCCATCGATCTGATCGACAAGCCGTGGTTCTATCCCGTGCTTGGCAATCACGAGGATTCGCTGATCGCGGTCGCGACCGGTGCGATGCGGCGTCACGCCTGGTAGGCGATAGGCGGCGCATGGGCCGAAACGCTCGGCGACGATCAGCTCGCCACGCTCGCGGTACGGCTCGCGAAGCTGCCGCTCGTGCGCGTCGTCGGTGAGGGCGCGCGGCGCTTCAACGTGCTGCATGCGGAATTCTTCGGCAGCGACGCCGACCTCGACGCCGCCGAATTCTCCGACGCGACGTGCACGCAACTGCCTCTGGGGCCGTGCCCTCGCCCTTGGTCAGGCGGACCCCGAGCGGCAGCGCGGCCTCTCGCCGACCTATTGCGGCCATACACCGATGCGCGCGGTCAGGAAGATCGGCTCGCAGATTTTCATCGATACGGGCGCGTTCGCCTCTGAAGGGCGGCTCACGATCGTCGAGGCGAGCACCGACGAACGCTGGTCGGTCAAGGTGCGCTGGGCCGCCTCCGAAGGCGCGAGCACTCGCGCTGCCCTGAACGCCGCTCGCTTCGAAGACGGCCGGGCTGTCCGGCACGCACGTTGCTCGACGCTTCGCCATGATCGAGGTCAATTCTGGCGAGGCGCACGGTGGCGAGGATCGGACAAGGCGGACGCAACAGTGACGCGCGCGGTACCGGCGACGGCCCGACGGGCCGCGCGCAGGACTGCCCCGAGGACGTGCCACAGGGCCTGCGCTATGTGGATGGACGATTCGCGCCGCGGCTATACCCGCGAATGGATCGACGGCGCGTTCGCGTACTTCCGTTCGCGTACTTCTTCAATACGCAGCGCAAGCGTATCGACGACGAAGCCGAAGTGCGCCGCATCAACGCGCTCGCCATTCCGCCCGCCTACACCGACGTCTGGATCTGCCCGGACCCGCGCGGCCATCTGCAGGCGACCGGCCGCGATGCACGCGGGCGCAAGCAGTATCGCTATCACCTGCAATGGCGCGAAACACGCGACGCCAACAAGTACGAGCGCATGCTCGCCTTCGGCGCGGTGCTGCCGAAACTTCGCGCCCGCGTTGCGCGCGATCTGGCGCTCGAGGGCATGCCGCGCAACAAGGTGCTCGCGACTGTCGTGCGTCTGCTCGACACGACGTTGATCCGCATCGGCAGCGAGGAGTACGCGCGCGAGAATCGTTCTTACGGACTGACGACGCTTCGAAAGCGTCATCTGAAGGTGTCGGCGGGGACGTTGTGCTTCAGGTTTCGCGGCAAGAGCGGCATCGAGCACGATGTCGCCGTGAGCGACACGCGTGTCGCGCGCATCGTCAAACGCTGCATGGATCTGCCGGGGCAGGACCTGTTTCAGTATCTCGATGCGGACGGCGCGCGCCATTCGGTCAGCTCGTCGGACATCAACGAATATCTGCGCGAGGTCACCGGCGCGGACTTCACCGCGAAGGACTATCGCACCTGGGCCGGCAGCGTGTTCGCGCTCGCGGCGCTCAGACGGCTTAAGTGGGAGACGGTGACGGAGACCCGCAGGCATGTCGTCGACACGGTCAGGGAGGTCGCGCGGCTTCTGCGCAACACGCCCGCCGTGTGCCGCAAGTGCTATGTGCATCCGGCGGTAATCGAAGCGTTCGAAGCGGGCGAGCTCGCGGAGACCGTGCCCGCGTCGCGCCGCCGGGACCTCAAAACCGACGAGGCCGCGCTCGCGATCTTCCTCGAAAAGGATGCGAAGCGTCGCGCCCGCGAGGCGGCGCGCAGGAACCGCAAGGGCGCCGATCCGACCGACGCGCGACTCACGAACCTGCTTGAGGCGTCGAGCCGCAAGGCGCGCGCCGGTGCGCTCAGGACGAGCGGCAAGCGCGCGGCGCCGCAGGCGCCGGAGCCGGTCGCCGAGAAGCCAGCGCCGAAGGCCGCGCGGCCGGCGTCGAAGCGGCTCGCGCGCACGCGCTCGACTAACCGCCCGGCCAACGTTTGCGCGCTCAACCGACCTGGTTCAACTCGAACACATAGTCGATCGCTTCGCCGTTCCAGTTGTATTCGAGATAGGCCGCGTGACGGCAGTCGCGCAGCATGGTGGTGCGCAGCGCGGCGAGACATTCGCCTTGCGGGTCGCGCACCGACGGATACGCGATGCCCGGCACGCCCGCCGTGCGTACCGCGCGGCCGAGCACGCGGCCGGCGCTGTAGTCGTCGGGGTCGAGAATGCGCGTATCGAGGCCGGTTCGCGGAATCGCGTCGCCCCGCAAATCGACGACTTCGCCGTGCGCCATCACCGTGTAGAGCCGCATCTGCTGGCGCAGCGGCGCTTCCTTCGTCGCGGCGAGAAACAGGCTCGAGTGATAGCGCGTCTCCGCGATGGCCGTCTGCCGCTCGCGGGCGCAATAGAACACGCCGTAGCTGCCGTCGGAGAAGCGGCTGCCGTTCGGGTTTAGATGGGTGAACGCCGCCATGATCGGCCCGCAGCCCGGTCCGAAGCAACGCTCGTCGGGCAGCACGAGATCCAGTTCCCCGACTTCCATGCGCAGGCGGTCGTTGGTCATCGCCTCGAGCGCATACAGCGCCTCGAAATCCTGCGGCGAAGCGACCCGGTCGAAGAGATTGACGGCGGGAAAGCGCGTGGGAATCACGCGATACGCGGGCGACCAGTCCAGCACGCTGTGCGGCCACTGTTCGCGCCAGTCCGATGCGTCCCTTGCCGAATGCGATTCCCATCACGCCCAGCCGCCTCGCATCGCGTCGAGATATTGGCGCACGGCGATGAGATCGCTGATATTGCCCGCCAGCATGCGGTCCAGTGCCGGACGTCCACCGAAGGGCGGCGCGGCGTTGGGACGCCGGACCCAGGTGTCGGCGGCTTTCGGGTCGGGCAGAAGGATTTGCAGCGCCTTGTAGATGCCGAGAATCAGCAAAAGACGCTCCAGCGTATCGCGCGCGAGCCGCGCCGATTGCGGCGCGTGCTTCCATTTGAAGTAGGTGGAGCGCCCCGGCGAGCCGAGCAGCACGATCTGCTCTTCGGCGGAAAGCGACCAGTCGCGGGCGATATTGAATATTGAAGAAGGCGCGCAGGCCGGCGGCGGACAGGTCGCCCGAATCGAGTGCCGGGCGCAGCACCGGGTGGCCGGCCGCCGCAGGAGTGGCGCGTGCGGCGTGGGGCATGTCGTCAAGTCTCCAAAGGAACTTGATGCGTATATTAGTCCATCCATATATGGATTAATACAAGCCGGACATGACCGCTTCTGCTGCAAGCGCCGCATCAGTCTTCGTCATCGCACGGACCGTAGCGGCGTCCCGGCACGTGCGACCGCAGGGCGTCGGCGATCTGCGTGGGCGTACAATCGGCTGGGAATACGCGGCACTGCACGCGCGAGTCGTTGCGCGCTTCCCATTCGACCATGCGATACGCCGGCCCGAAGGGCGGTTCGACCGGCGCGGAGAGACGGCACTTGCGCAGCGCCAGCGCGTGCTGCTTGCGCAGCGTGGGAGCGAGATTGGCGAAAGAGCGGCGCGCGGCAGGGTTGGCGGACATGGCACATTCCTTATCGGTGGCGGCTCGGGCTGTCCGGCGGGACGGCGCCAGCGGAGCCGGATCGCCCATGTAGTGTGTCGGGCGAGAATTAAGCCCGCCTTAATTTCGAGAAAGGCCGCAAGGATACGCGACGAAATGCCGCCGCGCGCAGCGAGCCCCGCATCCGCGCTCAGGTCAAGAGGCGCTTCGGCATTTTCACCACGGCGTGCGCGGCTTGTTTGCCGCGACCGCCGCTTACTGTATATTCGTACAGCTTATCTGCAACAAAGAGCTTGCCGATAAATCGACGCACCGATTCGCTCGAAGCCGCTGCGCTCGAACGTTTCATGCGCGCGACGCGCGCCGTCAACGCGGCGTTCGACGCCACGCGAGGCGAGCCCGACTTCGAGGAAGGCGGTCAGTCCGTCGCACGCTCGCTCGAGCGCCTCGACGTCGCGTTGCGCGAACTGGAGACATCCGAGCGCTCGCTCGACGCCATCCTCTCGCGCAGAGCGGGCCACTAACCGTTGGAGCGAACTTCTTGAAGCGCGTATTCCTTATCTTTCTGCTTCTGACCGGCTCGTCGTCGCAGCTGGCGGCCGAGTGCTACACGGAAGTCTGGAATCCTCCCGAAGCACAAACCGTGAAGGGCAGGAGCAAGCCGCACGCCGCCACTCAGGCCGCAGCGAAGAAGAAGCGCAAGAGCGCGACGTCGGTGAAACAGGTCGCCGACAAGGCTGCGATGGAGCCGCCGTCGGCGTCGGCGTGCGCGAAGGCATCGTCGCGGAAGCAGACCGTGCCGGTCATCCCGCGCAAGATCGAGCCGAACGGGCGGGTGGTCATGCGGGTCTGAGATTCGCGCAAAGCATGAACGACAAAAGGGGCACTCCAGCGGAGCCGCCCCTTTTGCTTTCGACTGACTGCGGCCGTTCGAAGGAGGGCAGCCGCGCGGGACGCTATAGCTGTCCCATCAACAACAGAACGATCACCACGATCAACACGACGCCGAGGATTCCGCTCGGCCCATAGCCCCAACTGCGGCTGTACGGCCAGGATGGAATGGCGCCGATCAGCAGCAGGATCAGGATGATCAGCAGGATGGTTCCAATCGTCATTTGACTTCTCCTTATTCAAATGATCGCTTGACCGATTGGCGCCCGGCCTGGCCTCCCAACTGCCAGCACGTTCATATGCCGGGGGCGGCGGCTAGTCGAAAAGGGGTGGTGAAATGCCGTGGACAGGCAAAACTTTCAACGCGGGAAAGCACTTTGGAAGCTTTCCGCGCCGTTCGATCAGACCATTTGAGTCCTTAAAAAATCTCGCGGAACACCAAGAACAGGAAGCCGGCCAGCGCACGACGAGCTTGAGCACATGGAGCAGGAGACCGGCGACGGTGAAGTCGACGATCGGCGAAAAGAGCAGCGACTTGCCGACCGACGCCGGCTGGCTCCAGTCCACGCCTGACGTGCCGTTGGTGCCGTGCAGTATCCGATTCATCAGGCCGACGCCGATCACCGAACCGATCAGCGTGTGCGGACCCGAAGACGGAAGGCCGAGCGCCCATGTGCCGACATTCCAGATGATCGCCGCGATCAGCAGCGCGAAGACCATCGCGAAACCTTGCGAGCTGCCGACGCCGATGATCAACTCGACCGGCAACAGCTGCCGGATGCCGAACGCGACCGCGCCGCTGGAAATAAGCATGCCGATGAAATTCCATGCGCCGGACCAGACGACTGCTAAGTTAAGGCAACGCTGAACAAGCCGTTGTATTCATCGATTCGGTCGCAAACAGAGGCGGGGTCATCGTGAGTGAAGCTTTGCGCCTGCATTTCTTGCCCACCTGGGCGTTGCGCACGGGCCTGCGGCC
>LFJH01000139.1 GCA_001189335.2 Candidatus Paraburkholderia schumanniana | reverse complement strand
GTGGTGGAGTTCGATTGTGGAAGTGATTGTGGAAGTGTTACCGTGAGAAGCAACATTCTCCTTCAATCGCCACCGCCTTCTCCCGCCTCTTCCCTACGCCGCGTACACCAGTTTCAACGATAGCTCGGGACGCGTACAGCGCCCGCGTCAAGCGCCGGAAGCGCCCGACTTCGCGTCCGAAGCGCCGAAGCCCGCCGCCGCGCCCGTCGAGCCCGCGCCCGTGCAACCCGCGCCTTCCGCACTCAAGGAAGCGAGCCCGGTCGCCGCACTCCAGTTGCTCGGCCTTTTGCAGCGCGACGCGCGCTTCATCGATTTCGTCGAGGAAGACATCGCCAATTACAGCGACTCGGACATCGGCGCGGCCGCCCGTCTCGTGCACGACGGCGGCCGCGCGGTGCTGCGCGAGCACTTCACGATCAAGCCCGTGCGGACGGAAGCCGAAGGCAGCCGCATCACGCTGCAGGAAGGCTTCGACGCGGCTGCCGTGCGCCTGACGAGCAATGTCGTCGGACGGGCGTCGTTCAACGGCAGCATCAGCCATCGCGGCTGGAAGGTCGAGGACACGCGCCTGTCGAAGCTCGCGCCGTCCCATGATCCGAGCATCGTCGCGCCGGCGGAGGTGGAACTGTGAGCGACATCAACGAAAGCCAGAGCCGGCGCGCTACTCGATCGGCGTCGATCTCGGCACGACGCACTGCGCGCTCTCCTATGTCGACATGAACGTGAGCGACGGCGAAAAAACCGCGCAAGGCGTGCTGCCGATCTCGCAGCTGACCGCGCCCAGCGCCGCAGAAGAGCGCGATCTGCTGCCCTCGTTCCTCTATCTGCCGCACGAGAACGAGCTCGCGCCCGGCGATCTCACGCTGCCGTGGACGCAGGAACGCAAGTTCGTCGTCGGGGATCTGGCACGCAGCCGGGCGCGGGCACGCCGATCCGCCTCGTCTCCAGCGCGAAAAGCTGGCTGTGCCATCCGGGCGTGGACCGCCGCGCGGCGATTCTGCCGTCCGATGCGCCCGCGGAAGTCGAGCGCGTGTCGCCGCTGGAAAGCTCGGTGCGCTATCTGACTCACCTGCGCGAGGCATGGAATTACGCGCATCCCGATGCGCCTTTCGACCAGCAGGACGTCACGGTGACAATTCCCGCCTCCTTCGATCCCGCCGCGCGCGAACTCACCGCCGCAGGCTATTCGCGCATGACGCTGCTCGAGGAGCCGCAGGCCGCGCTGTACAGCGGATCCAGAAGTCGACCGACGGCTGGCGCAAGCAGGTCAAGGTGGGTGACGTGATTCTCGTCGTCGATGTCGGCGGCGGCACCACCGACCTGTCGCTGATCGCCGTCGTCGAGCGCGAGGGGAATCTCGAGCTGCATCGCGTCGCGGTCGGCGAGCACATCCTGCTGGGCGGCGACAACATGGACCTCGCGCTTGCGCACACCGTCGCCCGCAAGCTCGCGGCGCAAGGTACGCAGCCCGATCCGTGGCAACTGCGCGCTCACCTACGCGTGCCGCTCGGCGAAGGAAACGCTGCTCTCCGACCCCACCGCCGACACCGTGCCGCTCGTCGTGCCGAGCCGCGGCTCGAAGCTGATCGGCGGATCGCTGCGCACCGAACTGACGCGCGCCGAGCTCGCGCAGGTCCTGCTCGAAGGCTTTTTCCCGCAAGTCGATGCATCGGCACGGCCGGTTTCGCGCGCACGCGTCGGCCTGACGCAACTCGGCCTGCCCTACGCGCAGGATGCCGCCGTGACGCGCCATCTGGCCGCGTTGCTCGGCCGTCAGGTGAACGCGCTCGCCGAAGTCGAAGGCCTGCAGCAGCAAACGCCGCCGGGCGCAACGCTGGTGCATCCGACCGTCGTGCTGTTCAACGGCGGCGTGTTCAAGTCTCCGCTGCTCGTCGAGCGCGTGATGACGACGCTGAATTCATGGCTTGCCGCCGAGAACGCGCAGGCCGCGCGCCTGCTCGAAGGCGCGGACCTCGATCTGGCCGTCGCGCGCGGCGCGGCCTATTACGGCTATGTGCGACGCGGCAAGGGCGTTCGCATCCGTGGCGGCACGGCGCGCGCGTACTAGTCGCGGTCGAATCGGCGATGCCCACCGTGCCCGGACTCGAGCCGCCCGTGCAGGCGCTGTGTGTCGCGCCGTTCGGCATGGAAGAAGGCACCGAGGCCGAGTTGCCCGCGCAGGAGTTCGGGCTCGTCGTCGGCGAGCCGGTGCATTTCCGCTTCTTCGGGTCATCGGTGCGGCGTCAGGATCAGGTCGGCACGCTGCTCGAATACTGGCAGCCGGAAGAACTGCAGGAGCTCGAGGAAATCGAGGCGTCGCTGCCGCCCGAAGGGCGCACGCCGGGCGAAGTCGTGCCGGTCAAGCTGCACGCGCGCGTGACCGAGGCGGGCACGCTCGAACTCGAAGCGATCTCGCGCGGCTCGTCCGAACGCTGGAAGGTGGAGTTCGACGTGCGAGGCGGCGGCGTGGGCGCGGACCAGGGCATGGGCCTGTAAGTGTCCGCGCGCAAGAAGAAGCCTTCGGCCGCGCGCTACAGCGTCGGCATCGACCTGGGGACGAGCAACACCGTCGTCGCTTATGCCGAGGCCGGCTCGAACGATATCCGCGTGTTCGAGATCGATCAGCTGGTCGGCGCGGGCGAAGTCGCGGCGCTTCCGCTGTTACCGTCGCTGCGCTACCACTTCGCGCCGGGCGAGCTCAAATCGGCCGATCTTCAACTGCCGTGGGGCGAGATGGAAGCGCCCGCCGTCATCGGCAAATTCGCGAGGATGCTCGGCGCGCAGGTGCCCGGACGGCTCGTGTCGAGCGCGAAGAGCTGGTTGTCGCATGTGGCAGTCGATCGCCTCGCGCCGATTCTCCCGTGGGGCGCGGGCGACGATGTCGAAAAGATCTCGCCCGTGATCGCCAGCGCGAGCTATCTCGCGCACGTGCACGCGGCGTGGAACGAGCGGTTTCCGGATGCGCCGCTCGGCACGCAGGACGTGGTGCTGACCGTGCCCGCCTCGTTCGATGAAGGCGCGCGCGCCCTCACGCTGGAAGCGGCGCGCATGGCGGGTCTGGACACGCTGCGGCTGCTGGAGGAACCGCAGGCCGCGTTCTACGACTGGCTGTTTCATCACCGCGCGACGCTTGGACGTGAACTCGCGAATACGCGTCTCGTGCTGATCGTCGACGTGGGCGGCGGCACGACCGACCTCACGCTCATCCAGGTGGCGATGGAGAACGGCGAGCCGGTCCTCACGCGCATCGGCGTGGCAACCACCTGATGCTCGGCGGCGACAACATGGACCTCGCGCTCGCGCATCTCGTCGAGAAGCGTCTCGCGGGCAACGATGCGCGCCTGTCCGCCGCACGCCTGTCGCAACTCGTGGAGCGCTGCCGGGCCGCGAAGGAGCAGCTGCTCGGTGAGAACGCGCCCGATTCGACGTCGATCACTCTGCTCGGCGCCGGCTCGAAGCTTATCGGCGGCGCGCGCTCCACCGATGTCACGCGTGACGAGATCGAGCAGATTATCATCGAGGGCTTCTTTCCGATGGTGTCCGCGAGCGAACGTCCGGGCCGCACGCGCGGCGGCATCGTCGAGTTCGGACTGCCGTACGCGAGCGATCCGGCCATCACGCGGCATATCGCGGCCTTTCTCGGCCAGCACGCGGGCGAGGCGCGCAAGGCGCTCGACCTTCCCGCCGAAACCGTCGCCATTCCGGACACCCTGCTGCTGAACGGCGGCGTGTTCCGCGCGGACCCGCTCGCGCGGCGCATCGCCGATACGCTGTCGGGCTGGCGCGGCAGCGGCGTCAACGTGCTCGAAAACCACGATCCCGACGTGGCGCTCGCGCGCGCGGGCCATGCGCCGAAGATCGGCGGCGGTTCGGCGCGCAGCTTCTTCCTACGGCGCCGACGCCACGCGCGCCGTGTGCGTCTTGCCGCGCAGCACCGAGGAAGGCCGGGCGATCCATCTCGCCGACCGCACGTTCGCGCTCACGCTCGGTGCGCCGGTGCGATTCCATCTGGCGTCATCGGTGGCGGAAACGGCTTATCGGGCAGGCGATCTCGCGGACCTCGCGGCCGCATCGAGCGATTTCGTGCGCCTGCCGCCGATCGCGACGGTCGTCGATCCGCGCGCCGAAGACAAGGGCCGGGCGCGCGAAACGCCCGTCCAGCTGACCACCTCGCTCACCGAAGTCGGCACGCTGGAGATGCACTGCATCGCCGTCGACGATCCTGCGCGACGCTGGCTGCTCGAATTCCAGCTGCGCCGCGAAGCCCCCGAAGGCGACGACGCCGCGAGCGAAACGCATCCGGCGCTGCCCCGTGCGATCGAACTGATCGACCGCACCTTCGGCGCGCGCGCAGGATGTTGGACCGAAGGAAGTCAAGCGCCGGCGCGCGCAGCTCGAGCAGACGCTCGGCGCGCTGTGGGACCGCGCGAAAAAGCGCCGGCGCTCCGCCGATCACGAGCGCCTGTGGCTCAATCTCGCGGGCTTCTGCATGCGGCCGGGTTTCGGCCATCCGCTCGACGAATGGCGCGTCGAGCAGTTATGGACGCTCTTCGACCAAGGCATCCAGTACAGCAACGAAAGCCAGATCTGGTCCGAATGGTGGACGCTCTGGCGGCGCGCGGCCGGCGGCCTCTCCGAAGCGGCGCAGCTGCGCCTGCTCGACGACATGACCTTCGTGCTCCAGCCGCCCGGCACGAGCCGCTATCGCAAGGCGGCGGGCGCGGCGCGCGCGGGCTACGAGGACATGGTGCGGCTCGCGGCGTCGCTCGAGCGCTTGCCGGTCGAACGCAAGATCGAGGTTGCGGAGTGGCTGCTCACGCGCCTCAAGAAGCCATCGGAGAACGTGCAGAGCTGGTGGGCCGTGGGCCGCATCGGGGCGCGCCAGCCGTTCTACGGCAGCGCGCACGGCGTGGTGCCGCCCGACATCGCTGCCACGTGGCTCGATGCGATCCTCGGGCTCGACTGGAAGAAGATCGACCCCGCCGCGTTCGCCGCGGTGCAGATCGCCCGCATGACGGGCGACCGCTCGCGCGACTTGCCCGACGATGCCCGCGCCGCCGTCATCCAGCGCCTCGAAACGATGGGACGGCGCAGGCGTGGATCGCGATGGTTCGGGAGACCGTCGAGCTCGATCGCGCCGACGAGGGCCGCGTCTTCGGCGAAACGCTGCCGGCGGGGCTGAAGCTCATCCGCTGAGCGGGCGACATCGCCATCGGGGCGCCGGCGCATCGAGCGAAATGTTTGTCCTAAGAAGCTTTTCGGCTCATGCGTTGCGCGCCGGCCGCACGGGTCTTGAATACCGGCTGACCGCATCCTATCGTTATCAATGTATCGATATGGACACGTACTGAAGGAGGTCAGCATGCCATCCCCACGCAAGGCTGCAGCGAGCCAACCCACTGAAACAGAAATGTCGAGCCGCGAGAAAACCGCCGGCTCGAAGGCATCGTCCTCGAAGGCTGCAAGCCCGAAGGAAATACAGGTGACGAAGCGCACCACCAAGGCCAAACCGAAATCCTGAGCGACCATCGCAAGACCCGCCCTCGTCGTCGCGCGGGGGATTCGTAGTGGCTGTCCTTCGAAACGGCGAGAGCGATGCATGCGCTCGCCGTTCGACTCCTTCCGCATCCCGCCTGGCCAATTTCCTCCCTCCGACCTCCTCGCACCGCCCCGGACGCCCGGTCCCGTCAAAAAAACACAATGATTTCCGGCTATGATTGCTAAAAAAACATCCCCAAGGGGCGCGCTCCTGCCCGAAAGGCAGAAACTCTCGTCGGGGCTACACTGAGTGCCGTCGAAGGGAGCGGCCGTTGGCTTTTGGGTGAGCCATCCCGTTAAAAAACGTGGTCCAGGGACTGATGTGGACTCAGCATTGG
>LFJH01000138.1 GCA_001189335.2 Candidatus Paraburkholderia schumanniana | reverse complement strand
TGTTTCGCCATGGTGGTGGAGTTCGATTGTGGAAGTGTTACCGTGAGAAGCAACATTCTCCTTCAATCGCCACCGCCTTCTCCCGCCTCTTCCCTACGCCGCGTACACCAGTTTCAACGATAGCTCCACGCAGTTTAGAGCGCGTCCCCGTGCTATGACGGGGACGCGCTCTAAACTGCGTGGCAAGTCACCCTTTACCGGACCGAAAACATCGCATGGAACCGACGCCGATCATTACCTCGCCGCTCACGCCCGAAGATTTCGCGGCTCTGTCACGCGCGAAGGAAGCGCTCGAAAGTCCGTCGCTGACGATAAAACTCGCGAGCGTCGTGGGCGCGCCCATCGAAAAGCTGATCGGGCGTATGCCCGCCGCCGCGCAGGAAAAAGTCGACGACGCGACGCAACTCGCGCTGAAGAAATGTCTGCAACTCGCGCTGCGCACGCTCGGCAAGAGCGCGCCGTCCGAGTCGCTGCTCGCGCCGCCGCCCGACAAGCCGCACAACCTCATGCACAAGCTCGCCGTCGCGACGACCGGCGCGGCGGGCGGCGCATTCGGGCTGTTCGCGCTGCCGGTCGAGCTGCCGGTCACGACCACGCTGATGTTCCGTTCGATCTGCGACATCGCGCGCAGCGAGGGCGAGGACGTGCATCGCGTCGAAACGCAGCTGCAATGCATGATGGTGCTCGGCATGGGCGGCACCAGGGCCAGCGACGACAACGCCGACCTCGGCTATTTCATCGTGCGCGGCGCGTTCGCGCAGTCGGTTTCGAAGGCGACAAACGAAATCGCCGCGAAAGGTCTGAGCGGTCATGGATCCACGGCGCTGCTCAAGTTTCTCCAGAACGTCGCGTCGCGCTTTTCCGTGCAGGTCAGCGAGCAGGTGGCCGCGAAGTCGATTCCCGCGATCGGCGCGGTGCTCGGCGCGATGGTCAACACCGTGTTCATCGACCACTTTCAGCAGATGGCGCACGGCCACTTCACCGTGCGCAGGCTCGAGCGCCGATACGGCTCGTCGGCCGTGGAGCGCGCGTATCAGACCATCGAGGTAATGGGCGGGCGATGAGGCTCGGCCGAAGATGTCGTCTCGACGATGAACGCGGCCGCGCGCGCAAGCGCCCGGTTCGCTTCGGGCATGAACGGCGCCCAGATCTGAAAAATGTGCGGCACGTGTCGCCAGATTTCCAGCTCGACGCGCACGCCCGCCGCACGTGCTTTCGCGGTCACGCGGACGGAATCGTCGAGCAGCAGTTCCGTCTCACCGACCTGGATCAGGAGCGGCGGCAATCCGTCGAAGCGGCCGAACGACGGCGATGCGTAGGGATGTGTGGCGTCGGCGTCGCCGAGGTAATGCGCCGCGACGCGCGGGAAGATCGCTGCGTGATACATCGGATCGCGGCCCTCGTTCCTTTGCATCGATTCGCCGCTGCCGGTGAGATCCGTCCACGGGGAGAACAGCACGGCTGCGGCGGGAAGCGGATCGCCGGCGTCGCGCAGCGCGAGCAGTGTTGCAAGGGCGAGGCCGCCGCCGGCCGAATCGCCCGCTATTGCGATGGTTTTCGCATCGGCGCCGGCGGCGATCAGGCAACGGTATGTCGCGATGCTGTCGTCGACTGCCGCAGGAAAGCGGTGCTCCGGTGCGAGACGATAGTCGAGAGAGAAGACGGCCGCGTTCGCCCTTGACGCGAGTGCGAATGTAATCGCCCGATGACTGCGTGGCGAGCAGAAGTAATAGCCGCCGCCATGCACGTAGAGGATGGTCGCGTTCGGCCTGGCCGTGGGCGTAAGCCATTCGCCGCGCAACGGAGCGTCGGCGTTCCCATCGCGGATGTCGAGACGCCCGCCTTTCGGCACACGCGGCGACCAGATCCGACGGGACGCGTACCTGCGCGCCAATTCGACGTCGACCTCGGGCTTCGCCGTATGCGGTCGCACGTGCTTGCGCACCGCCCAGCACGCCAGAGCGCTTTGCCAACTCATCGCCAGTCCGTCTCGCTCGCTTGCATCAATTGATCGGCCTCACCTGACCGCGGATCTCGCCGGTCGGCTTCTGCTCAGTGTGGATGTTGAAGTACCACTGCCCGGCCATGAGATCGGTTACCTGCTGCTCGGTCAGCGTCGCTTGCCCTTTCATGGGGCTCGCGAGCGCCTTCTTGTCGACCGGCACCTGCACCTTGGCGTTCTCGCCGACCGACGCGGGGCCATGGAAATGCGCCATCGTCACAGGCCCAGATAACTCTGAGTATGTCGCTTTCCAGGTGAGGACTCTGGTGTCGGTGTCGAAGGTCGCATCGAGCTCGCCATGCCTTTTGCTCACGCGCGGGGCACTTCGCTCGAGGGCTGGAGATTGGCTTTCAGCGGGACCGTGTCGGCATAGACGGCGCACGATACGAGCAGCATCACCATCAAACCCACGGTTTGGCGAACATGTGGTCGGCATGTCGAGATCATTCTTGCTCTCCTGGTGGCAACTCCATGCATGATCGATGGTTTTGCTCCTCGCCGCCAGCCGCTTCTCCATTGCACAAAAAACAAGGCCGCTCCGAAAAGCGGCCTTGTCATTTCAGCGGGCTGAAGCTTGCTTCGCCTTACTTGGCGTGAGCCAGGGCGACTGCCGTATCCAGCATGCGGTTCGAGAAGCCCCACTCATTGTCGTACCAGCTCGACACCTTCACGAGGCGGCCCGACACCTTGGTCAGCGTCGCATCGAACGTCGACGAAGCCGGGTTGTGGTTGTAGTCGATGGAGACCAGCGGTGCGTCGTTGTAGCCGAGGATGCCCTTCAGCTCGCCTTCCGCCGCTTCCTTCATGATCTTGTTGACTTCCTCGACCGTCGTGTCGCGCGCGGCGATGAACGACAGGTCGACCACCGACACGTTGATCGTCGGGACGCGGATCGCGTAGCCGTCGAGCTTGCCGTTCAGTTCCGGCAGCACGAGACCGACCGCCGATGCCGCGCCCGTCTTCGTCGGGATCTGGCTGTGCGTGGCAGAGCGCGCGCGGCGCAGGTCTTCGTGGTACACGTCCGTCAGAACCTGGTCGTTCGTGTATGCGTGGATCGTGGTCATGAGACCGTTCACCACACCGATCTTGTCGTTCAGCGGCTTGACCAGCGGGGCCAGGCAGTTCGTCGTGCACGACGCATTCGAGATGACCGTGTCGGAAGCCTTGAGCACGTTGTGGTTCACGCCGTAGACGATGGTCGTGTCCACGTCCTTGCCGCCCGGCGCCGAGATGATGACCTTCTTCGCACCGCCCTTGATGTGCGCGCTGGCCTTTTCCTTCGTCGTGAAGAAGCCCGTGCACTCGAACACCACGTCGACCTTCAGCTCGCCCCACGGCAACTCGGCCGGGTTACGGTTGGCCAGCACGCGGATCTTGTCGCCGTTGACGACGAGGTAGTCGCCGTCCACCGACACTTCGCCCGGGAACTCGCCGTGCGCCGTATCGTACTGCGTCAGGTGCGCGTTGGTCTTGGCATCGCCCAAGTCGTTGATGGCGACGATCTCGATGTCGTGCTTCTTGCCGTTCTCATAGAAGGCGCGCAGCGTGTTGCGGCCGATGCGGCCGTAGCCGTTGATTGCAACGCGAATCGTCATGGTCTATCTCCTGATGGCTAAAAAAACTAGGCTTCGCTGACGTCGGAACTCAGGCGGCAAGAACAGCCTTCGCCGTCTTGACGACGTTCTCGACCGTAAAGCCGAAGTGCTTGAACAGCGCGCCCGCCGGGGCCGACTCGCCGAACGTGTCGATACCGACCACGCCGCCTTCCAGGCCCACGTACTTGCGCCAGAAATTCGTTACACCCGCCTCGATCGCCACGCGCAGCACGCCCTTCGGCAGCACGCGCTCGCGGTATTCGGCGTCCTGCTTGTCGAACACGTTCGTGCAGGGCATCGACACGACGCGCGCGCCGATGCCTTCCTTCGCCAGCGCCTCGACCGCTTCCATCGCGAGCTGCACTTCCGAGCCGGTCGCGATGAGGATGATCTTGCGCGCGGGAATGTCGTCGTTCCAGTCGCGCAGCACATAGCCGCCCTTCGCGATGTTCGCGATCTGGACGTCGTTGCGCGCCGAGAACTGCAGGTTCTGGCGGCTGAAGATCAGCGTCGACGGGCCGTGATGCGCGATCGAATGCGTCCACGCGACGGCCGTTTCCACCGTATCCGCCGGGCGCCACGTCTGCAGGTTCGGAATCATGCGCAGACTGGAGACGTGTTCGATCGACTGGTGCGTCGGGCCGTCTTCGCCGAGGCCGATGGAATCGTGCGTGAACACGAAGATCGAGCGCGACTTCATCAACGCGGCCACGCGCAGCGCGTTGCGGCTGTAGTCCGAGAACGTCAGGAACGTGCCGCCGAACGGACGATAGCCGCCATGCAGCGCGATGCCGTTGATGGCTGCGCTCATGCCGAACTCGCGCACGCCGTAATTGATGTGATTGCCCCACTGGATGCCCGCGTGATCCGGGTTCGCGTTCTCCGCGTCGCCCGCCGCGCGCACCGCTTTCGAGGCCTTCCAGTTGGTGAGATTCGAGCCCGTCAGGTCGGCAGAGCCGCCGAGCAGTTCCGGCAGCGCGGCGGCGAGACCTTCGATGGTCTGCTGCGATGCCTTGCGCGTCGCGACGGTTTCGGCGCGCTGGTTCGCGTCCTCGACGATCTTGGCTGCTGCTTCCGCCCAGTTTGCCGGCAGTTCACCGTTCATGCGGCGCGTGAATTCGGCAGCCTCGACGCCGTACTTCGCGCGGTACGCGTCGAACGCCTCGTTCCATTCGGCTTCGACATGCGCGCCTTGTTCCTTCGCGTCCCACGCCGCGTACACTTCCTGCGGAATCTCGAACGGACCGTAGTTCCAGCCGATGGCCGCGCGCGTCGCCGCGATTTCCTTGTCGCCGAGCGGCGCGCCGTGCGCGTCGTGATCGCCCGCCTTCGTCGGCGCGCCCTTGCCGATGACCGTGCGGCAGCAGATCAGCGTCGGCTTGTCCGACTTCTTCGCGGCAGCGATGGCCGCATCGACTGCATCGACGTCGTGGCCGTCCACCGCGCGGATCACGTTCCAGCCGTACGCTTCGAAGCGCTTCGGGGTGTCGTCGTGGAACCAGTGCTCGATGTGGCCGTCGATAGAAATGCCGTTGTCGTCGTACAACGCGATCAGCTTGTTCAGCTTCAGCGTGCCCGCGAGCGAGCAGGCCTCGTGCGAGATACCTTCCATCAGGCAGCCGTCGCCGAGGAACACGTACGTGTAGTGATCGACGATCTTCGCATCCGCCTTGTTGAATTCGGCGGCGAGCAGTGCTTCAGCGAGCGCCATGCCGACCGCATTGCCGACACCCTGGCCGAGCGGGCCGGTGGTGGTCTCCACTCCCGCCGTCATGCCGTATTCCGGATGGCCCGGCGTCTTCGAATACAACTGGCGGAAATTCTTCAGCTCGCTCATCGACAGATCGTAGCCGATAAGGTGCAGCAGCGAGTACAGCAGCATCGAGCCGTGACCGTTGGACAAAACGAAGCGGTCGCGATCGGCCCAGTGCGGGTTCGCCGGATTGTGCTTCAGATGGCGCGACCACAGCGCGACGCCAATTTCCGCCATGCCCATCGGCATGCCAGGGTGGCCGGAGTTGGCTTGTTGAACGGCATCCATGGCAAGCGCGCGGATTGCGTTGGCCATGAGGGCGGTCTGGCTGGAGGTCGGGGTCGTCATGTCGAGTCTGGGGCAGGTCCTGAAATGATCCGCAGTGCTTCTCACGCAGTACTTCTCACTCGAACCGGACCCGCGGAATACCACGCTTCCAGGACCGGAACGACGAGAAACGATGAGGATCGGGAGGCCGTCATTCTAAGGAACATCTGCACAACTCGATTTCAGAGCGCTGACGTTTTACGCTTCGCATCGTATCGATCGCGACGATGATGGCCTGCGGGTGATTAGTCAACTTTTGAACCGTGGCGGCCTCGTTTTCTGAGTCTCGCGTTTCGATCCTCAAGCGCTTCAAGCATTT
>LFJH01000137.1 GCA_001189335.2 Candidatus Paraburkholderia schumanniana | reverse complement strand
AGTGATCAACTGGACGCGATCTACGATCGGATCGAACGTCTGAAGGCGGGCATCCGCGCGAAGGTCGAACACCCGTTTCGCGTGCTCAAGCGGCAATTTGGCTACACGAAGACCCGGTATAGGGGGGTGATGAAAAATACTGCGCAGATCACAACGCTGTTTGCGCTGGGCAATTTGTGGATGGCACGCAAGGCCTTGCGAAGCGCTTGAAATGCTTGAAGCGCTTGAGGATCGAAACGCGAGACTCAGAAAACGAGGCCGCCACGGTTCAAAAGTTGACTAATCACCCGCAGGCCATCGTCGTGATCGATACGATGCGAAGCGTAAAAAAACGTCAGCGCTCTGAAATCGAGTTGTGCAGAGGTTCCCTAATAAGCCCAGCCGAGCGGGCTTTCGAGGCCCGCGACCTTCGCGACTGTTTTCACGCTTTCGCAAGCGCATTACCGACCAGGCGCAAGCGCAGTGGCTGATTCGCCTCTCCTCTCGGATCGAGACTGGCCGATTAGCCGGTACGTGCGCTTCCGACTGTTTTTGCTCGATGCCAAGCTGCTCGCCTGCGGCTTCCGAATGCAGGGTCTTGAGCGATCTGGCCGCTTCGAGGAAGCAAGCGGATCTCAGCAATGAACTCCGCCACATCAGCGCGAGCTCGGCGCCGTATAGCGGCATTCGAACCGCTTCCTCACCGTGCCATTCTCATCAACACTCTCAAGAAATACATCGAACTGCCACAGGCGCGCCATGTGCTTGAGCACTTCGTCGCTGTCGTTCGACAGATGGCGGTTATCGGTCATGAAGTGACGCAGCGTCAAACTGCGGTCGCCGCGCGTGTTCACCGCATATACCTGGATGTTGGGCTCGCGATGATGAATATCGTATTGCCGCGACAACGCCTGTCGCACATAGCGATAGCCGCTCTCGTCGTGAATCGCCGACACTTCGAGCGCATCGCGCATGTCGTCGTCGAGAATCGAGAAAAGACGCATCTCGCGAATCAGATGTGGCGACAGATACTGCGCGATGAAGCTCTCATCCTTGAAATTGCGCATTGCGTAATGCAGGGATTCCAGCCAGTCGCTGCCCGCGAGTTCAGGGAACCACTCGCGGTCTTCGTCCGTCGGATTTTCGCAGATGCGGCGGATGTCGCTCATCATCGAAAATCCGAGCGCGTATGGATTGATGCCGCTGTAATACGGCTTCGTCACCGACGGCTGATATACCACGTTCGAATGCGAGTGCAGGAATTCCATCATGAAGCCGTCTTCCAGGCGGCCTTCGTTGTAAAGCGTGTTGAGCAGCGTGTAGTGCCAGAACGTCGCCCAGCCTTCGTTCATGACCTGCGTCTGGCGCTGCGGATAGAAATACTGGCCGATCTTGCGCACGATGCGGATGACTTCGCGCTCCCACGGTTCGAGCAGCGGAGCGTTCTTTTCCGCGAAATACAGCAGGTTTTCCTGCGGCTCAGGCGGATAGCGGCTCTCGGTTTCCTCCTGAGATTGCTCCTTGCCCTTCGGCAGCGTGCGCCAGAGTTCGTTGACCTGCGACTGCAGATACGCCTCGCGTTCGCGCCGCATCGCCGCTTCCTTCGCGAGCGACAGTTTCTGCGGCCGCTTGTAGCGGTCGACGCCGTAGTTCATCAGCGCATGACACGAATCGAGCAGTTCCTCGACGCGATCGAAGCCGTAACGCTCCTCGCACTCCGCGATGTAATTCTTCGCGTACACGAGGTAGTCGATGATCGCGTGCACGTCCGTCCACAGACGGAAGAGATAGTTGCCCTTGAAGAACGAATTGTGCCCGTACGCGGCGTGCGCGATCACGAGCGCCTGTATCGTCATGGTGTTCTCTTCCATGAGATACGCGATGCAGGGATTGGAATTGATGACGATTTCGTACGCGAGGCCCATCTGCCCGCGCCGATAGCTCTTTTCCGTGGAGAGAAAATGCTTGCCGAACGACCAGTGCCGGTAGTTCACCGGCATGCCGACGGACGCATAGGCGTCCATCATTTGCTCGGCGCTGATGATCTCGAGTTGGATGGGATACACGTCGAGCCCGTAGCGGCTCGCGACGCGCGAAATCTCCGCGTCGTATTCCTCGATCAGCTCGACGCTCCAGTCCGACGGGCACGGCAGCGGCCGCCGTTTCTCCGAAACATTCATCCTGCCTTCCTTGTGCGTCGCCGCGGACGCCTTGCGTTGCTCAGCCTCGGGCTCGAGTCTGGAAGAAACACGATCGTCCGTGCGTTCTTCCGGGCGATACCCCCGCGTCTCGTTGTACAAATGCCTCGTCGTCATGCAGCGGCCTGTTGCTTTTCGAACAGCTCGCGGAATACCGGATAGATGTCCGCGGCCGAATCGACTTTCTTCATGGCCAGCTCGGGTGAGCCCATGGCAAGCTGAGCATACTCCAACCAGAGATTCTGCTCCTCCGGCGCAACTTGAATATACGCAAAATACCGCACCTTCGGCAGGATGTCTTCCGCCAGAAGCTTGCGGCACTTCGGGGAATCGTCCGTCCAGTTGTCGCCGTCGGAGGCCTGCGCTCCGTAAATGTTCCATTCGGTCGGCGAATAGCGCTCCTCCATGATTTTCTTCATGAGTTCGAGCGCGCTCGACACCACCGTACCACCGCTTTCCGTCGAGTGAAAGAACGTGTCCTCGTCGACTTCCTCGGCACGCGTGTGGTGGCGGATGAACACGACCTCGATCTTCTCGTAGTTCCGCTGCAGGAACAGGTACAGGAGGATGAAGAAGCGTTTGGACAGATCCTTGCGCTGCTCGTCCATCGAGCCGGAGACGTCCATCAGGCAGAACATCACCGCCTTGCTCGACGGAGTGGGCTGCTTGACGCGGTTGATGTAGCGCAGATCGAACGGATCGATGAACGGAATGCGCGTGATCCGTCCCTGCATGATGACGATATCCGCTTCGAGCCGCGCGATCTCGTCCGCGTCGCCGTTATCTTCCTTCAGCTGTTCGAGCTGACGCTCTATCTCGCGCAACTGCACGGCGAGCGGCCAGCCCAGCGCGATGCGGCGCCCGAGCGCCGAGCGCAGCGATCGCACCACGTCGATGTTGTTCGGCGTGCCTTCGGCCGCCCAGCCCGCGCGCACGTTTTTCCACGTCGGCACGGCGAGCAGTTGCGTCTTGACGAGCCGCGGCAGTTCGAGGTCGTCGAAGAAGTACTGCATGAATTCTTCGCGTGACAGTTCGAAGACGAAATCGTCCTGCCCTTCGCCCTCGTTGCTGGCGCTCTTGCCGCCGCCCGCGCCGCCCGGCGGACGGGGAATCTTGTCACCGCGGATGTAATCGGCGTTGCCCGGATGGACGTATTCGCGCTTGCCACCCGGTCCATGACGGAACGAGGGCTCGGAGATGTCCTTCTTGGGAATGGTGATGCTCTGCGTGCTTTGAATGTCTTTGATGCTGCGATCGCGCACCGCGTCGGAAACCGCGCGGCGAATGTAACTCTTGACGCGTCGCAGGAAGCGCTCGCGGTTGGCGATGCTCTTGTTCTTGCCGGCTAACCTGCGGTCGATGATTTGGTGCAGCACATCCAGTCTTCCGCGTTATTGGCGAGTTTGCGAGGCGCTGCGCGAGCCCTGGGCGATGCGTGGCGTCTCATACTCGAAAGTGTCCACTGTGCCGCTCCGGCGCAATCCTCGCGCCTGAGCGGCAGGACATCCTAACTCGGGTTTCACGATTGCAATGAAGCCAAGCGTTTCCCCTTTGCATTACATCACGACGACTTGCGTACGCGCAGATACCAGTCGCACAGGAGGCGCACCTGCTTCGGCGTATAGCCCTTGGCGACCATGCGGTTGACGAAGTCCTCGTGCTTGCGTTGCTCTTCGGCCGAGCCTTTCGCGTTGAACGAAATCACCGGCAGAAGTTCTTCCGTGTTGGAGAACATCTTCTTCTCGATCACCACGCGCAGCTTTTCGTAGCTGATCCACGCGGGGTTCTTGCCGCCGTTGGCCGCACGCGCACGCAGCACGAAGTTCACGATCTCGTTGCGGAAGTCCTTCGGGTTGCTGATGCCCGCTGGCTTCTCGATCTTCTCCAGCTCGGCATTCAGCGCCGCGCGGTCGAAGCTCTCGCCGGTGTCGTGATCTCGGAACTCCTGGTCCTGAATCCAGAAGTCCGCATAGGTCACATAGCGGTCGAAGATGTTCTGTCCATACTCGGAATACGACTCCAGATAAGCGGTCTGAATCTCCTTCCCGATGAACTCGGCGTAACGCGAAGCCAGCACGTCCTTGATGAACGACAGGTACTTCTGTTCCGTCTCCGGCGGAAACTGCTCGCGCTCGATCTGCTGTTCGAGTACATACATGAGGTGCACCGGGTTCGCGGCAACCTCGGTGGAGTCGAAATTGAACACGCGCGACAGGATCTTGAACGCGAAGCGCGTGGAAACGCCCGTCATGCCTTCGTCGACGCCCGCGTAGTCGCGGTACTCCTGATACGACTTCGCCTTCGGGTCCGTGTCCTTCAGGTTCTCGCCGTCGTACACCTGCATCTTCGAGAAGAGGCTCGAATTCTCCGGCTCGTGCAGACGCGTGAGCACAGCCATCTGCGCCATCATTTTGAGCGTGCCCGGTACGCAGACCGCCTCGGCGAGGGACGAATTGCGCAGGAGCTTCTCGTAGATCTTGATCTCTTCGCCGTAGCGCAGGCAGTACGGCACCTTCACGACGAAGATCCGGTCGAGCAACGCCTCGTTGTTCTTGTTGTTGCGGAACGCCTTCCACTCCGACTCGTTCGAGTGCGCGAGGATGATGCCGTCGAACGGGATCGCACCGAAGCCTTCCGTGCCCTTGAAATTGCCCTCCTGGGTTGCGGTCAGCAGCGGGTGGAGCACCTTGATCGGCGCCTTGAACATTTCGACGAATTCCAGCAAGCCCTGATTGGCGAGGCACAGACCGCCGGAATAGCTGTATGCGTCCGCGTCGTCCTGCGAGTAGGTTTCGAGCTTGCGGATATCCACCTTGCCGACGAGCGAGGAGATGTCCTGGTTGTTCTCGTCGCCCGGCTCCGTCTTCGCGATGCCGATCTGGCGAAGGATGGAAGGATAGCGGCGCACCACGCGGAACTTGCGGATGTCACCGTTGTACTCGTGCAGGCGCTTCACGGCCCACGGCGAAAGAACGCTCTTCAGATAGCGGCGCGGAATGCCGTACTGCTCCTCGAGGACCGGACCGTCCTCGTCATACTCGAAGAGTCCGAGCGGCGACTCGTTGACGGGCGAACCCTTCAGCGAATAGAACGGAACGCGCTCCATGAGCTGCTTCAGTCGTTCGGCGATTGACGACTTGCCGCCCCCCACCGGACCCAGCAGATACAGGATCTGCTTCTTCTCTTCGAGACCCTGTGCCGCGTGCCGGAAGTACGACACGACGTTCTCGATCACTTCCTCCATTCCGTAGAACTCGCGGAATGCCGGATACACCTTGATGACCTTGTTTGCAAACACACGCGATAAACGCGGGTCGAGACGAGTGTCGACCATCTCCGGTTCCCCGATGGCCGTCAACATGCGTTCTCCCGCTGTTGTATATGTGGCAGGATCCTCTTTGCAGAGCGCGAGATACTCTTCAAGCGAGAATTCCTCCTCGCGGGTTTTTTCGAAGCGGGTCGCGAAACTGCTGTAGATATCCATGCTACCTCCTCGCCGAAGTCAGAAAGCTATGCCGTGCGCAAGGCGCGTAATCGAAACGACATCGCTTGAAATCATCCTAAACCCTTTCGAATTTTTTTTCACGCACTTGCGTTGCTCATTTGCTTCGAATAATTACTAGGGAACCTCTGCCAAACTCCCGATCCTGGCACCTGATTGGACTATCCTGGAAAGAAGAGAAATTCAAGGACATCTTCGATGACACAACTTGGTCTTGGTCTGGATCTTTCAACGAAACGTACTCGCAACCGGGAATTTCTTGATGAGATGAGGCGCGTCGCGCCCTGGTCGAGATTGATTGCGTTAATCGAACCGCACTATCCGAAGGGAAAGACCGGGCGGCCACCGTTCCCAATCGCCACGATGCTGCGGATCCATTTCATGCAACAGTGGTTTGGTCTGTCGGACCCGGCGATGGAAGAGGCGCTTTACGACGTACCGCTGTATCGGGATTTTGCGGGACTGGA
>LFJH01000136.1 GCA_001189335.2 Candidatus Paraburkholderia schumanniana | reverse complement strand
GTAGTTATGACGTGTATTTTGCCCATCATCGCATCGATACAATCAGCTTGAAACGCGGCAACCAACGGAGCTAAATGTGTTACCCATGTCCTGACACACCCGTTACCCATGTCTCCGGTCTATACACGCTTCATACGTCGCAGCCTCGATCCACGGCGTGTCGCCGAGCGCGACCAGCCAGCCATCGGCCTCGAACGTAGCGCGAACCGCCGCGGCGAGCGTCGCACCCATGCCGCGCTCGGCATCGACGCTGAAGATCACACTGCAGCCGGCTTCGTTCAGGACATCGGCGAGCTTGTCGGCGTCGGGCCGCACCACCGCGATCACTTCGGCCGTAACGGCGAGCAGCCGCCGCGCCGACTGAAACGCGACGGGCGTTCCGCCAGGTAGCGCGGCAAGCAGCTTGTTGTGGTGCCCCGACGGGTCGAAGCGGGTGCCCAGTCCCGCCGCCAGAAGGATACCGGTCGCATTCGACGAATAGGCCATCGCGGCTGCTCGTGTGGGAATCGAATGGGAATTGTGCGGCGCATCGAAAGCCGCCGCAAGCATAAAAAAGGCGCAGCGGCTTCCGCGAATTGCGGATCACGCCGTCGTCGGCGACAGCAACTTGTCGAGCGTGATCGGCAGATCGCGCACGCGCACGCCCGTCGCGTGATACACCGCGTTGCCGAGCGCGCCCGCCACGCCCGTGATGCCGATTTCGCCGATCCCGCGCGCGCCGAGCGGATTGATCAGCGGATCGGGCTGATCAACGAATCCGATATCCACCGCGCCGATATCCGCGTTCACCGGCACGTGATACTCGGCGAGATTCGCGTTGGTGTAGCGCCCGTAGCGAGAATCCATCTCGCTCTTCTCGAACAGCGCCGAGCCCACGCCCCACACGATGCCGCCCATCATCTGGTTGTGCGCGGTCTTCTCGTTGAGCCGCGTGCCAACGTCGTACACCGCGACGATGCGCGGCACGCGAACGATGCCGAGATCGGCATCGACGCGCACTTCGGCGAACACCGCGCCGAACGAGTGAAACGCGTACTGCTTCTTCTCGTCGCCCGCACGTGTGGTGGCGATCGCCTCGATCGGCTTGCCGCCGTTGCGGGCGATGACCGCCGCCGGATCGCGCCTGTCCGGATTCGACAAGCTCACGACCCAGCCGCTGGCGACCGTCACGTCCTCGCGCGCCAGACCCGCGACCGGCGAGCCGCGATCGGCCAGCGCCATCGCGATGAGCTGATCGCGCCTGCATCGACGCCGCCCGCACCGCCGGCGACACGTTCGCCGCCGATTGCGAGCCGCCCGACACCGGCGCCTTCGGCAACGACGAATCGCCAAGCGCGAAGCGCACGTAATCGGGCGGAAAGCCGAGCGCGTCGGCGGCGACCTGCGTCATGATCGTATAGGTGCCGGTGCCGAGGTCCTGCGTGCCGGAAGCGACCATCGCGCTGCCGTCGGGCAGGATGCGCGCGATCGCGGACGCCTCGCTGCGGTTTGCCGGATACGTCGCCGTGCCGACGCCCCAGCCGACGAGCGTATTGCCCTCGCGCATGGAGCGCGGCGCGGGGCTGCGACACGACCAGCCGAACGTATCCGCGCCGCGGCGATAGCACTCCAGCAGCGCCTTGCTCGACCACGGTTTTTTCTCCTGCGGCTCCATGTTCGCGTGGTTCCTGATGCGGAATTCGAGCGGGTCCATCTTTAGCCGATACGCCATTTCGTCGATCGCCGTTTCGAGCGCGAACGAGCCGCTCGTCTCGCCGGGCGCGAGCATGAAGGTCGGCGTGCCGATGTCGAGCTTCACGAGCCTGTGCGACGTCGATTGGTTCGGCACCGCGTACAGCATGCGCGAGACGATCGCCGAGCTTTCGGTCCAGTCCTCGAAGGTCGAGGTCGTCGAGATCACGTCGTGACGCATGCCGGTCATGATGCCGTCGTCGCGCGCGCTGATCTGGATGCGCTGCTCGGTGTACGGCCGGTTGCCGACCATGCCGAACATCTGCGGGCGCTCGAGCACGAGCTTGACGGGCCGGCCGGTCTGCTTCGCCGCCATCGACGCCAGCACGACGTGCGACCACACCGAGCCCTTGCAGCCGAAGCCGCCGCCGACGAACGGACAGATCACGCGCACGTTGTCCTCCGAAATGCCGAAGAACTTCGCGACCGCGCTCCTTGCTCCGGAAACTCCTTGCGTCGCGTCGTAGAGCGTGAGGTTGGGGCCGTCCCAGTGCGCGAGCGTCGCGTGCGGCTCCATCGGATTGTGATGCTCGTAGGGCGTCGTGTAGACCGCGTTCAGGCGCGTCGGGCCCTGGCGCAAACCGGCGTCGACGTCTCCGCGCTTCGTCGTGATCGCGCGGCCCATCATGCTTTCTGGCTGGTACGCCGAGTCCTCCGCGCGCTCGAAATCGGCGTTCGGCATCGCGGCTTCGTAGCGCACGTCGACGTAGCGCGCCGCGCCCTGCGCATGCTCCAGCGAATCCGCGACGACCACCGCCACCGGCTCGTTGCTGTAGCGCATCTCGTTGCTTTGCAGAAGCGTGAGCTTGCGCACGGCGGGCGGCTGCGCATCGGGGACGCCGCCGTTGGGCAGGCGCATCGCGTTCCGGTGCGTCATCACGAGCAGGACGCCGGGCATCGATTGCGCGCGGCTCGTGTCGATCGACGCGATGCGGCCTTTCGCGACCGTGCTCGTCACGATCACGGCGTGGGCGAGCTTGGCGTCGCTCGCGTCGCCCGAATAGGGCGCCTGGCCCGTAACCTTCAGCACGCCGTCGGTGCGATCGAGCGGTTTTCCGATGACAGTCATGCGACACCTCCGGCCTGTTGAACCGCGCGCACGATCGCGCGCTGCGCGAGCGCCACCTTGAACGCGTTGTCGCGCTGCAGCTGTGCGCCCTGCACGGCGAGCGCGGCGGCGCTTTGCAATGTCGACCGGTTGAGCGGCTTGCCGAGCAGCGCCTGCTCTGTCGCGTTGGCGCACCAAGGCTTGTGCGCGACGCCGCCCAGCGCGATACGCGCGCTCTTCACGGTATTGCCGTTCATCTGCAACGCGGTTGCCACCGATACGAGCGCGAACGCAAAGCTCGCGCGGGCGCGCACCTTGAGATACTTCGAATGTTTCGCGAAGAGCGGCGGCGGCAGATCCACGGACGTGATGAGCTCGCCCGGCTGCAGTGTCGTATCGAGATCCGGTCTGTCGCCCGGCAGCCGATGGAACTCCGCGAACGGAATCGTCCGCTCGCCGTTCGGGCCGGTCACGCGTACGACGGCATCGAGCGCCGCGAGCGCGACGCTCATGTCGGAGGGATTCGTTGCGATGCACTGGCGGCTCGCCCGAGAATCGCGTGCATGCGATTGTTGCCCTCGATGGCCGCGCAGCCGCTTCCCGGCGCGCGCTTGTTGTACTGGGGAAAGGCCGTGTCGTAGAAGTATGGGCAGCGCGTGCGCTGCATCAGATTGCCGCCGACGGTCGCTATGTTGCGCAATTGCGCCGATGCCCCCGCGAGCAGCGCCTGCGACAGCAGCGGATAACGCTCGCGCACCCACGCGTGATTCGCGACATCGCTGTTGCGCACCAGCGCGCCGAGTCGCAGTCCGCCATCGGGCAGCGCGGTGATGCCGTTCAGGGCATCGATGTGCGTGATGTCGACGAGCTTCACTGGCCGCATCACGCCGCCTTTCATGAGATCGAGCAGGTTGGTGCCGCCGCCGATGAACATCGTGCCGGGCTGGCTGGCCATCGAGAGCGCCGCGCCGATGTCCGGCGCGCGCTGATAGGAGATCGCGTCCATGTACGTCTCCCTCAGGCGTTGCCCGATGCGACGGATTTCACCGCCGCGACGATGTTCGGATACGCGCCGCAGCGGCAGATGTTGCCGCTCATGCGCTCGCGGATTTCGTCGTCGGAGAGTTGCGCCGGGCGAAAGCGCACGTCGGCCGTGACTGCGCTCGCATCGCCGGCGCCGAGTACAGTTGCCCGGGCGTGCAGTAGCCGCACTGAAACGCGTCCTTCTCGATGAACGCGCGCTGGATCGGCGCAAGCGTGTCGCCGTCGGGCGCGAGGCCTTCGACGGTCGTGACGGATTCGCCGTCGTGCATCACGGCACGCGCAGGCCCGACTCGCGCAGGCCCGCCACCATTACCGCGCACGCGCCGCACTGGCCGCGGACGCAGCCTTTCTTCGTGCCGGTGAGTCCGGCGGTATTCGCGCAGGGCGTCGAGGAGCGTCGTGCGTGCCTCGACCTGCAGTTCGTAAGGATGGCCGTTGATGGTGAGCTTCACGGGCATGATCGGCAGAGCGGCGGGCGGCACGGGCGCGGTCGCCGGCGTCGCTCGCGTCGTGGGAATGCGTTTTGTGTGGGGACATGGCGATCGAATGCTCCTCGCTCGTTCGGAAGGGCGCCGGCAGGCTCCAGTCTTGAAAGGGCATTCGCCCGCGGCCGATTAGGATTTCGGTGCGCGGGCGCCGATGGCTCGAGTCCTGTACGGTGCGTAGGGTGCGCGGGCACGCGCCTACGGCGACCGGCGATCCGATCGGCCGTTCGACCCGCGACGGCAAGAAGGCAGCAAACACGATGCCATGTGCCAAGACGCCACGCGCGGCGGCGCTTCTGCGCTGGTCGTGGTGGACCATCGCGCGTAAATGCTGCATGCGCAGGTAAATCCTGCACTTTCACGCCCGAGCGAAAATGGCGAAATTGCCAGATTCGCCACGCGCCGCCGAAGTCATTTGATCAGCGCGAGCGCTTCCCTGAAGCGCGGATGCCGGCAATCGCCGAGCCAACCGAAGATCGCCGTTTCGACGCTCGTGAGCCGCGCGCCTTCCTGCTGCGCGCGTTCGAGCGCGATGGCGCGATCCGCCGCGCGACGCGATGCGACCGCATCCGCCACGTATTCCACGCGATAGCCGCGCTTGAGCAGGCCGAGCACGGTCAGCAGCACGCACACGTGCGCCTCGGCGCCGACGACCCACACAGTTTCGGGCGCGGGCGGCAGTGCGGCGACGAACGCGGGCTCGAGCGTCGCATCGAACGTGTGCTTTTCAACAAGTTGCGCCGCTTGCATCTCGGGCAGAAGCCCTTTCGCCGTTCCGCCGAGACCGGCCGGATTCTGCTCCGTGGCGAGCACCGGCACATCGAGCAGATCCGCCGCGCGCAGAAGCGTCGCGACCCGTTCGATCAGGCGCTCGCCGCCGTCCAGATGCGGGAGCAATCGCGCCTGCATGTCGATGACGACGAGCACGGCATCAGGCCTCGCTTTCCATGATCCGGTCGATGAGCCGCGCGTTCTCGCCCGCCGAGCCGATGCCCGCATGCCGCGCCATCAGCACGAAGAAATGCGTGGCGATCGGCAGCTTCGAACGTTCGAGCCAGCTGGTGAGATGCGCGGCGAGGTGCCTGGCCGGCTTCTTCAGCTCTTCGCGCAGCACGGCGGGCAGCTTGTCGAAGTGGCGCATGTCGGTCTGATACGGCTCGGGCGCGACGCACAGCGCATTAGGCCGGCCATCGACATCGACAGGCAGCCGCTCCAGCGCCTGATGCAGCAGCGCGACGCCGATGCCTTCGCCGCGCCACGGTTTGCGCACTTCCCACAGACTGATATAGATCACGCGATGCGCGCTGAACACCTCGCACAGCCTTTCCGGGCCGAGCGCTTCCGTGGCCGCGAGCGCGAGCGACAGCATCTCGCCGGAGTAAGTGTCCAGCGTATAGACGGGTCGGCGCTGCTGTGCAGCGGCGGCACCTTGACGAGCTTCAGCCTGACCGCCGCCGCGACGATGTCGCTGCCCGCTTCGTGGAAAACGGCGAACGCAGTGCCGAGGCGTTCGTCGTCGACCTGCGGGTATTCGTGGCGGTAGGTCATCATGAAGAGAAACGGTCCGATCTTCTCGCGATAGGCGAGCGGGCGGTCGACGTCGTAATCGTCGGTGCCGTCGAGGCCGTAGGGGTCGTAATTGCGCTTCTCGCGGCGCTCGCCGTTCTGCGCGGCGGCGGCGAGCGCCGCGAGCGGACGGCGCGATTCGGGTACTAAGGAACCTCTGCCAAACTCCCGATCCTGGCACCTGATTGGACTATCCTGGAAAGAAGAGAAATTCAAGGACATCTTCGATGACACAACTTGGTCTTGGTCTGGATCTTTCAACGAAACGTACTC
>LFJH01000135.1 GCA_001189335.2 Candidatus Paraburkholderia schumanniana | reverse complement strand
CAATTTACGGGACACAGCACGGATGCTCTGTCCATCCTTGACCCGTTGTACGGCGGCCGCCCTGAACTCCGCCGTATAGGCCTGGTTTGGTACCTTGAACATAATTCTTTTCCTTCCTTCAGATCGAATCTACACACGACCCGCTGGAAGTCGAAATTTCGAGGGAAGCTCACGCGGAAGAAAAGCTGAATGCCTACAAGAGCCGCTTCACATACGGATCGCCAATTGTCGACGCGTGCATGCCAAGTCTGCGCCCAATCTTCTCGTGAGCGTCGGCGAACTCATTCATCAGCTCATGCAGATAGAGCGCTTCCTGATTGTAGAGCTCGGTGAAATAGGGATCCATGTCTTTGCTTCGTTGAAACTTGACGCCGCCAGATCAGAGACAATCCCGTTCCCGCTGCGCGATCAGATCGGGCGGAACTGCCTTGGTCACTTCCGTGTACCGCCTGCCCACGCATTGTTCGGCGCGAAGCAGCAGGACGGAGATTGGGCTGCCGGGCTCGTATTGCTCGAACCAGAGCTGGGCCTCGCGCATCTTGTTCAACGCAGCCGATCGATCTTCCAAGGTCACGATCGGCGCGCGCGTGTGTTTATGGAAGGAGTATTGCGACGAAGTATCGACGGCCTGAGTGACGGGGTCCGCATGTCGAGGGTCGCGAGACGCGTGGTCCACTGTCCCGACGCTCCCGTGCGCCTCCGGTCGAGCTTCAGATTCCGCCGACCTCATGCCGGTGTCGAGCACATGGCCCAGCACTCGCATGAGGGCTCTGAGGTCGGGATGGTGTTCGCCAAGTACGTCGCGGCCCCACGCGTCGATGGATCGAAGACTGGCGCGCGCGCTTTCGAAGCCATCCAGCGTTGCCAGTTGCTGCATGCGTAGATCACCGAGCTGACGAATCACGGAGTCGCGCGAAAGCGCATCGCTCGCCGGGGAAAAGGCGAACTCGCGCTCCACGTCGCGCACCCTAAGGTGCGCGACACTCGCCCGCGCAAGAATGATATCGCGCACATCCGCGAACAAGCCCTCGGCATCGGTCAAGACCTGAAGCGCATTCATTCGAATCTGGACCGCGGCTTGCTGGTCGTCCACGTCCGGCTGTGGGTGGATCGTGTCAGGGAAGGCTTCGAGCCAGGTTGCAAGCAGACCCAATCCCTCCGCGAGGCCTGCGGCCCCCGCGAGCCTCGTGCGGCACCGCGCAAAGATTATCGCCAGTCGAATATCCTTGCTCCGATGCATCAAACGTCGGCATTCGCGATCGATGTCGCTCCAGTTCACAGGTTCCGGCGTTTCCACGAAGTCGCCGTATTGGGCTTCGATGCGCGCGGCGAGTTGAGCGCATAGCACGACGAATTCGAGATCGTATTCGAGGTCGACGCCGCACGGAGCCTCCGGTGAAACAGAAGCCGTCCAGTCATGGACCAACGGCACAGCAGCCTGATTTTCCTTGATGTTCATCGTATTCATTCCACATCGGTTTCGGGCATGCAGGGTTAGGATCGATCGCCCATGTATGCCTCTGGATCGAAGCGCATGCCTGTAACGGTCTCGCCATTCAGACAGCGCCCAAGCCAGCCCGACCAACCCAATCGCTGCGCGCCGCCGATCACGGCAGGCGGTGCGTTTTCCGCCAGAATGCGCAATTCGAGCTCCCAATCGAACTCGCGGTCGACGAAACTCCGAACCCAGTCCACGAGACGCGGAAGATCCGCGCCTTGGGGCGTGAACCCCTGATAGTCCTCGATGTTCACCGGCCCCATTACGATGCGGAAGCGATATTGGCAATCCGGAACCCGCTCGCCAAGAAAGCCGCCTTCGCCCATCGTCGACGCTGCGCCTGGCACGCCGACTCGCGTGCGGTCCACATCCGCAAGGGTGATCCAATGAAACGCATATTCATCGATCGAGACCGGCACACCAAAATACTGCGTAATCGTCATACGCAGACCGTCGGGGTCTCGCGCCTCGTGCACAAGGTTGGCCGACGCGGCGAGTTGGGCATGCGCAGCAACATCACGCTTGTCGATCTCAGCGCGTTTCATTCCCGCGAGACAGCCGACATAGAACGAAAAGCGCTCGCTTTCCGGGCTCACGCGATCGAGCCCCGCCGTAGACTGCGCGTTCGCCCAAGTGCGATAGAGCAGCGTCAGATACCGGTGATGAAAGACATCCAGGAAATTGACCAGCACACTGTCGCCACGGTTTTCTTCCCGCTCGCGTGCAATCTCCGTGACATGAATCGGCAAGGGGCCATTGGGCCCCAACATTCCGAGTCCGAGCAGCCGGACCCTCAATCGACCCGCGGATTCGTCGGCACTCGCGACCTCGCTCGGTGCGAACGCGAGACTGGGCTTCTGGCCTAGCCGAAACGGCTCCGCGGACGGGCGCTGGGCAGCGCCTATCGAATCGATCTGCGCGTTCGCGCCGATACGACGCATGAGCGGAAAGAATCCGTGGCGCCAGGGATGAACCCGCAGATCTTCGATCATCTCGCTCGAGAGCACGCCCACGCCTTCCCGCACGTATCCGGGATCACTCATCGGCGTGCTCCGTGGCAAGCGATTCGGGCGGGCCAGTGCATCACGCGACCGCGTTGCATCGAACGCAGTTCGGTCTGCGTGAACGTGTTGATTGCCGCGTGACGTATCAGGTATTGCTCAAGAATCAGTCCAAAGAGATAGGGACTGAGACCGGAAAAACCGTGCTCATCCACAGTCAGCATGTATTCGATTCCGCGTGCGAACACAAGAGGTCCCTTGCGGGGCAGCTTCATCGATATCGAATTCGCCTTCAACCCGACAAGGCTCTGGATCTGACTTTGTTGCACGAGATTGCCGCTATCTGAGAATAGCCTCAGCAGATCACGTAACGCGGCACCGCCCTGCCGATGGTCCACGTCTTCGAGCGGCAAATGGTTGAGGTTGATTTGACGAATCAGCCGCCACGGAGCCTCACGCTCCGCGAATGGCGAGCCCGGCGGACTCGGGGCGTGCGCGAATCCCACGTTTGCGACCGGAGCGCGATCATCAGCGTCAAGATCATCGACGCCATCGCGGGGCACGAGAAGCGGCAGGTCGCGATTGGTCAGCCATGCGTCAGCCGAGATGAATCGCAGGCTCTCGGAAAACGGCGCTTCATGCTGGTCGACGAGAGACACATACACTTCCGTGCCAGCATGCGATGTTCGTGCCCCATGGCGGCGTATCTGGCTCGACGTAACCCGTGGTTCTCGCCTGAGGGAGAAGTACCGTCCGTAATTCCCTGCATCGCTGTTGAGAGTTTGATACAGAGGCCGGAAAGCCTGGCACAGCGGAGCACCGCGCGAGTGGCCATGCACCACCTCGACTGAGTGGACTTCAAAATCCAGCGGCGCCGTACGTCGCGGCACCAGATGAAACTCATTGGCCGATGCCGATAATTCGATGCGATCCGTCGCGCTTGCGAAACAGATTGACGATCGGCGTGCAGAAAAGCGCAAACCGCGAGGCATCCACCAGTCCTGCCAGCCGCTCAGGCGTTCGGTTCAACAAGAATGACGAACTCCACATTCCGACCCTGCACACGTGACAACAGCGCCGCCAGTCCCGTGAGCGCGAAGAAATGGAAGCGCCCGGGGCACGCGAAATATTCCTGAAGCAGGTTGTGCCCGTGAAACCTCGACCATGTGAGCGGCAACAAGCCCTCTTCGACGCTAAGGCCCGCATGTGCCACCGCATCCGCTCCGGTCGCACCGACGACTCTTCCTGGCTTCCCCGGCGCGCCGGGCTCGACGACGAGGAGTGCAGCGCTATCGGCATGCACCAGTTCAAACAGATGCGATGCGGTATTCAGTTCCCCGGGAAGATAAACCGGAAGTCGATCCAAGGTGCCGAGTTCCCGGAATGTCGACTCGCCCGTTGTTCGCAGGTGCAGTCGCAACGCACCGCGAATCTGCGTATTGGCCGACACAAAGCGCTCCAGTGCTCCAAGGTCGCGCGGAACGCCGGTGAGACTGGCGCTTGTTATCTCCAATCGGAACAGAACCACGTCCTGACCCGTGCGGAATTCACACGGCGTCTGTTCACCGGGTGCAACCCTGCTGACGAGCCGCGCACCGCGCGCGATTTTGAAACCGTCGACGACCCGTCTGTCCGACACATCGGGGAAGAACCGCGCCACGGCCATGGAAGGCACCGGGGCTGTGTAATTCGGGTAAATCACCTCGAGCAATCGGGCGGCAAAGCGCGGGAATTCCGCATCGAGCTTAATTTTCAGCCGCGCGGCCAGCAGTGAGAACGCTTCGACGATCCGCTCAGCGTATGGATCGACCGTGTCGCCGGGCTTGATGTACAGACGGTCCGCTATCCCGGGATGCACCTTGGCGAATTCGCCGCCCATTTCGCGAAACGCGACGAGTTCGCGGTTGAAGTATTCGAGCAGGCTCTCTTCCAAATCTAAGGTTCCTTAAAGATCGGCCTGTCTGGAGCGGCGCGCAGCTGTGTGCATGCGGCTCGTCTCCAGGTCCAGCGTGCTCTGCACCGTGATTTCCATCGGGTAGGGATCGATGCGGATCATCCCGCGAATCTCGAACGTGAGATTGTTGTAATGATCGTTGTTGGCCGCGCCATTCGTCAGCCTGACCGAAAACGAATCGGCGATCAGCCGCGGCTCGAAATCATGCAGTGCACGTCTGATGACTCGCTCGATTTCGGCCCAGTTGCGGGATGCCATATAAGCGCCCGTGAGCGACGGCACGCCGAAATTCAGCGTCGACGTGGCCGCTTCGGGATAACACGTTCGATCGATCTGTTCATCGATGCTCGTGCAGTTGAGGAGATAGGCCAGATCGCGCTGAATGATCTCGCGCAGTTGCGCCCGCGATACGGTGTATTCCCCAGGCGCTTCACGTTTGCACTGTGGCGCATCGTCACGCAGACGATCGATGATCGTCGGCAGAAGACGTGCATCGGCCCGGCGCGGCACGGTCGAATGAAAAGATCGCGGTCCCTGAGAATGGATAATCTTCACGTCTGCGCCTCCGGTTGCCCTTTGAATCCGTTCCTTTAGAGTAGCGAGTGACCGAACGCTTGCGTCGTGACCGTCTGCATCCATTCCATCTGTCTTCGCATGTGCCTATTGCGAGCGTAAAGATGTTTCAAAGCGGACTATCGATCGATAGCGTGTGATGGTCGCGCCTTGCGAGCTCCGACAAGGATGCGCCCGCGCGGCGAGAAGAAATCGAAGCGTGTTCGGGCCGGGAAAACAACGACAGGATTTCGGGTGTCTCTTCCTTCGCTGCGACACATTCTTCATCCCGCAAAGCACCGAAAGCCTGCTCGACGGTATGAAATTCGTTCAAAAGAGACGAGACGGGAACTTCCTGACTCATCTCCGGAAGGTTTCCTTCATCTGCCATTACATCGGCCTCCGCGCTCTCCGCAAGGTTCGGCGCTGACCACTCCAGGCGCGAGGCAGAAAAAGGCGACAGCAATGCTTCGCAGTATCTGGCATATAGGGAATCGATTAACGGATCCTCAGTCGATTCTTCGGGCTCGGGATTCATGGGCGCATGGGATTTCTCCCGCTTCGAACCGAGCGGAATCTCCGAGCAGGCTGAATACGGGATTCTCGCGTTCGTCCGGCGCATCCGACCGTGCCTGCTGCGTCGACATCAAATCGCCCAGACACCACTCCGATACTTCACGATGGGATTCAGCAGCGACGCAAGAATCCGTCTCGCCCGCGAACTCTTCCGTTTCGTCTTTCGAACCCTGCTTTCGCAGGAGGGCCAGAGTTCGCACGCTCATCGTCAGTGAGATATCTGCACCATATGCACCGTACATCGCATTTCTTTAGGATACCGAATATCGCGGATTAAACCACGCAAACCGACTCTATGTCCATCTGCAAATTGAGCGAACTATGACGGCGCGCTTTATATCGATACGTTATCCTATATATATATTCAAACGTCACTTTTCTTCCGGATCGACTCATCCGTAACATTCCTACACAAACAACCGACATTGGATGCTTGCGCTCGAAATTCAGGCTAAGGCAACGCTGAACAAGCCGTTGTATTCATCGATTCGGTCGCAAACAGAGGCGGGGTCATCGTGAGTGAAGCTTTGCGCCTGCATTTCTTGCCCACCTGGGCGTTGCGCACGGGCCTGCGGCCC
>LFJH01000134.1 GCA_001189335.2 Candidatus Paraburkholderia schumanniana | reverse complement strand
CCGACTGCGTATTCGCTTCGAGCGCCTCGCTTTCATCCACGAGGCTTTCCTCGAAATCGCTTGCTGCATCATATGCTGGCGACACCTGCAAAAGTCATTCTGTTAGCGCCTCTTAATCAGCATTGCCCTAATGGAAAGCAGCGTGCCGCGCGGCTAGTATCGGGAATGCAAGCAAACCCGTTCATTGACAGCCGCCGCGGCCAGGATTCGCGACATAGGAGATTCCATGCCCGAGAAGTCCGTGTTGTTCCATGTCGACGCAGAGACGCGCGTCGCGACATTGACGCTCAATCGCCCGGACAAGCTGAACAGCTTCACGCGCGAGATGCATCAGGCGCTCACCGAGATCGAGGCGAGTAACGCATGCGCGCTCGTCATCACTGGCGCGGGCCGCGGATTTTGCGCGGGCCAGGACCTGGCCGATCTCGATTTCACGCCCGGCTCGATGTCCGATCTCGGCGATCTGATCGACGCGCACTTCAACCCGCTGGTGCGCCGCATTCAGGCTTCGCCGCTGCCGATCATCGCGGCGGTGAACGGCACGGCGGCGGGCGCCGGCGTGAACCTGGCGATGGCCTGCGACCTCATTGTCGCCGCGCGCTCGGCAAACTTCATTCAGGCATTCGTGAAGATCGGCCTCGTTCCGGATTCCGGCGGAACCTGGCTCTTGCCGCGCCGTGTCGGCGAAGCGCGCGCACTCGGCCTCGCACTGACGGGCGAGAAGCTCAGCGCCGAGAAGGCAGAGGCCTGGGGAATCGTCTGGCGCGTGGTCGATGACGCCGAACTTCAACACGTGGCCAAGCAACTGGCCGCGCAGCTTGCGCAGCAGCCTGCACGCGCCGTCACGGCGATCAAGCAGGCCATCCGCCAAGCGCCAACAAGACGTTCGACCAGCAACTCGACCTCGAACGCGACCTGCAGCGCGAACTGGGAGCGTCGCACGACTACATCGAGGGCGTCGTTGCGTTCAAGGAAAAGCGCTCACCTCGCTTCGAAGGCTTGTGACAACAGAATCGATCTGGAGAAATCTGTGACGCCTCAAGAACTCGCGGAAGCGACTGCCAAATCCATGTACGAAGCGGACGCATGCTCGCGCGCGCTCGGAATCGAACTGATCGAAGTGCGGCCGGGCTATGCGCGGCTTCAGATGGACGTACGCCCTGACTTTCTCAACGGCCACGCGATCTGCCACGGTGGCCTGATGTTCACCCTGGCGGACTCCGCCTTCGCCTTCGCGTGCAACTCGTACAACGTCAGCACGGTCGCAGCGGGCTGCTCGATCGAGTTCCTGCGGCCCGTGCGAGGTGGCGATCGTCTGACCGCGGAGGCGGTCGAACAGTCTTTGAGCGGCCGCACGGGTATCTACGACATCCGCGTGACGAATCGCGAAGGTGAGCCGGTCGCGATGTTTCGCGGCAAGTCGGCGCAGATTCGAGGCACCGTGATCCCCGTCTGACGGAACCAGCTCATCAAGCGGACGCGGCATGCAAAGATCGCGCCGCATAGCCAGCATCAAGGAGACAGCAATGACCACACCGCTGCAGCTCGAGTGCCTCAAATGGTCGCTCAAGCACGCCTACGAGAATTCGCCCGCCGTATACCGGCGCAAGTTCGACGAAGCCGGCGTGCATCCGGACGAAGTGACATCGCTCGCGGATCTCGCGCGCTTTCCTTTCACGACGAAAAAGGACTTGCGCGACAACTATCCGTTCGGCATGTTCGCGGTTCCGCAGGAGCGCATCTCGCGCATCCACGCATCGTCCGGAACGACGGGCAAGCCGACGGTCGTCGGCTACACGGCCCAGGATCTCGACAACTGGGCGAATCTCGTGGCGCGCTCGATCCGCGCGGCGGGCGCCCGCCGCGGCGACAAGGTTCATGTGAGCTACGGCTACGGTCTTTTCACGGGCGGTCTCGGCGCGCATTACGGGGCCGAGCGAGCGGGTCTCACCGTCATTCCGTTCGGCGGCGGCCAGACTGAAAAGCAAGTCCAGCTGATCCAGGACTTCCGGCCCGACATCATCATAGTCACGTCGAGCTACATGCTGTCGATCGCGGACGAATTCGAGCGCCAGGGCTTCGAGCCGGCGCAGTGCTCGCTGCGCATCGGCATATTCGGCGCCGAGCCTTGGACGAACGACATGCGCCGCGCGATCGAAACGCGCATGGGCATCGACGCCGTCGACATTTACGGACTGTCGGAAGTGATGGGTCCCGGCGTCGCGTCGGAGTGCGTGGAGACGAAAGACGGACCGACCATCTGGGAGGACCATTTCTACCCCGAGATCATCGATCCCGAAACCGGCGAGGTGCTGCCCGACGGAGAGTTCGGCGAGCTCGTCTTCACGTCGCTCACGAAAGAAGCGCTGCCGATCATCCGCTATCGCACCCGCGATCTGACTCGCCTTCTGCCCGGCACCGCACGCACGATGCGCCGCATGGAAAAGATCACCGGCCGCTCCGACGACATAATGATCGTGCAAGGCGTCAACGTCTTCCCGACGCAGATCGAAGAATTGCTGCTCAAGCGCACCGTGCTCGCGCCGCGCTATCAGATCGTGCTCACGAAGGAAGGGCCCGCTCGACGTGCTCACGCTGAACGTCGAGCCGTGCCCGGAATCCGCCCCCGATGCCGCCGCGCTCGATAGCGCGAAGGCCGCCCTCACTTACGATATCAAGGCGCTCATCGGCGTGAGCGCCATCGTGAACGTGCTGGCGGTGAATGGCATCGAACGTTCCGTCGGCAAGGCGCGACGCGTGATCGACCGGCGCAACGTGAAGCCTTGAGCGCGACTGGCGCGTGGGATAAAAAAAGCTCGCGGGCCATGACGGCTGCGAGCTTTTTTTATCGAATCAGGAAAAGACGTGAAGCTCAGGAATTCGGCAACAACAGCCACATCCTGCCGCCCTGCTTCATGCGTCCCGCGAGATCGCCAGCATCATCTCCGAGCCCCCAGAAGTAGTCTGCGCGCACGCTCCCCTTGATCGCCGTGCCGGTGTCCTGCGCGAACACCAGACGGTTCATCGGCTGATTGCTGAGCGGGCGCGTCGTCTGGAGAAACACGGGCGTGCCGAGCGGAATCGCCGACGGATCGACCGCGATCGAACGCTCGGGCGTCAACGGCACGCCGAGCGCGCCGACCAGCCCGTCGCCCAGGCTCGCACTGAGCGCATCGTTCACTGGCATTTCGCGGAAGAAGACGAAGCGCGGATTGACGTCGAGCAGCGCATCGACGCGCGTCGGGTTTGCCTTCGCCCACGCCTTGATGCCTTGCATGGTCGCCTGCGCGGGCGTCAGTTCGCCGCGGTCCAGCAGTTCCTTTCCGATCGACCGGTACGGCTGGTTGTTCGTGCCGCCGAAGCCGACGCGCATCACGCTGCCGTCCTCCATGATGACGCGCCCCGAGCCCTGCACCTGCAGGAAGAATGCCTCGATCGGATCGTCGACCCACACCAGCTCGTTGCCGTTCAACACGCCCGAACGTTCGAGCTGCGCGCGGGCGGGCAGCGCCGAACCAGGCTTGTAGCGATACGGCCAGCGATAAAGCGCGTACTGATACGCCCCGTGACGCGTGCGCGAGCCGCGCAGCAGCGGCTCGTAATAGCCGGTCACGAGGCCGTCGAACGTGCCGTCGTTGTTGGCAAGTTGAAACAGCGTGAAATAGGTTTCGAAGAAACTGCGCGCCGCCGACATGTCGAGATCGTCGAGCCGCCGCGCCGCCGCGCACGCCTTCTGCCAGCCGGCCTGCCGGGCGAGCCGACTGCAGTTTTGGCGCAGCGCAGCCGTCGCGCCGATGAGCGAGTCATCCTGCCAGCCCGGAACCTGCTGCCAGCTCACCGCGGTCAGCCGCGATGCCGCGCGCTGTCCGGTGATGATGGGCGTTCCGGACGCCGTGGTCGGGCCCGGCTTCACGTAGTTGCCGCCTCCGCACGAGGCGAGCAGGACGGCGGTTGCAATCGATGCGGTCCAGGCCGCTGCTTGTGCGGCTGGCCGCACGAAACGCATACAATGCTCGTTCTTGATGGGAACCGCCATGTCTGATCTGTTCGACGAATATCCAATGCTTATTTTTGCGCTCGAGTCGCTCGTGGCGCTCGCCTTGCTGATCTTCATCGTCGTGTGGACGGCATCCGGCAAGAAAAAGAACCAGAACCGCGCGAACGACCCCGCGAAACGGCGATAACCGCTGCCACCTGCTTCACATTGCCGCAGAGACTCTCGCTCAGTGCAGCGTGCGCGGCATATGCAGGGCGAATTCCGGTACGGGCGCCTCGAAGCGCTCGCCATCCTCCGCCACGCAGAAATACTCCCCGCGCATCGTGCCCACCGGCGTTGCAATCACGGCCCAGCTCGTATATTCGAACTGCTCGCCCGGGGGCAGAAGCGGCTGATGCTAGACAACGCCGAGCCCCTTCACTTCCTGCACGTGATTGTCGCTGTCGGTGATGATCCAGTGCCGCGAAATCAATTGCGCGGCGACCTGACCGGTGTTGCGTATCGTCAGCGTGTAGGCAAAAGCGTACTGGCGGCTGTCGGGGTCCGACTGTTCCGGCAAATACCGCGTCTCCACGGATACGCTGAATTCGTACTGGGCCATCGTAGTTCCATTTCCAGATCGATCGTTCGCCGCGCCGCCGTTCACGGTCGAAGGCGCGCGAGCGCGCCGCTATTGATCTGGCATTCTGCTTGATGCTGACCGCGCCCGCAATACGAATGGCGTCCCGACACCACATCCGCTCGACATCCATCGGCCGTTCGGACGAAGGACTCGAAGGAAAACGCGGGTTAAAATCACCGCTTTAGGCCGCTACCTACCCCGGATACGTCCATGGCGCAATTTCACATCGCTCCCAGCATCCTGTCCGCCGACTTTTCCCGACTCGGCGAGGAAGTCCGCAATGTCGTCGCCGCTGGCGCCGACTGGATCCACTTCGACGTCATGGACAACCACTACGTGCCGAATCTCACGATCGGCCCCATGGTGTGCGAAGCCATCCGCCCCCACGTGAACGTGCCGATCGACGTGCATCTGATGGTGCGCCCGGTCGACCGCATCGTGCCCGATTTCGCGAAGGCCGGCGCCAATGTGATCAGCTTTCATCCGGAAGGCTCGGATCACATCGACCGCACGCTGTCGCTGATCCACGATCACGGCTGCAAGGCCGGCCTCGTGTTCAATCCGGCCACGCCGCTCAATTACCTCGACTACGTGATGGACAAGCTCGATCTCGTGCTCATCATGTCGGTCAATCCCGGGTTTGGCGGCCAGTCGTTCATTCCCGAGGCGCTCGTCAAGCTGCGTGAAGCGCGCAAGCGCATCGACGCGTATCGCGACCGGACCGGCCGCGCGATCCATCTGGAAATCGACGGCGGGGTGAAAGTCGACAACATCGCGGAAATCGCGGTGGCCGGCGCGGACACGTTCGTCGCGGGCTCGGCAATCTTCGGCAAGCCCGACTACAAGCAGGTGATCGAAGCAATGCGCGCGGAACGGGCCAAAGCGGGAGCGCAGGCATGAGCGAGGTCGCAGCGGCCCAGCCGCCTTTCGTGAATCGCCCGATCCGCGCGGCCATCATCGATCTCAACGGCACGATGGTCGACACCGCCGACGATTTCGTCGCCGCACTGAACGCGATGCTCGCGCGCATCGGCATCGAGCGGCCGGTCACGCGCGACGAAGTCACGGACTATGTCGGCAAGGGCTCGGAAAATCTAAGGAACCTCTGCCAAACTCCCGATCCTGGCACCTGATTGGACTATCCTGGAAAGAAGAGAAATTCAAGGACATCTTCGATGACACAACTTGGTCTTGGTCTAGGGAACCTCTGCACGACTCGATTTCAGAGCGCTGGACGTTTTACGCTTCGCATCGTATCGATCGCGACGATGGCCTGCGGGTGATTAGTCAACTTTTGAACCGTGGCGGCCTCGTTTTCTGAGTCTCGCGTTTCGATCCTCAAGCGCTTCAAGCATTTCAAGCGCTTCGCAAGGCCTTGCGTGCCATCCACAAATTGCCCAGCGCAAACAGCGTTGTGATCTGCGCAGTATTTTTCATCACCCCCCTATACCGGGTCTTCGTGTAGCCAAATTGCCGCTTGAGCACGCGAAACGGGTGTTCGACCTTCGCGCGGATGCCCGCCTTCAGACGTTCGATCCGATCGTAGATCGCGTCCAGTTGATCACT
>LFJH01000133.1 GCA_001189335.2 Candidatus Paraburkholderia schumanniana | reverse complement strand
AGTGATCAACTGGACGCGATCTACGATCGGATCGAACGTCTGAAGGCGGGCATCCGCGCGAAGGTCGAACACCCGTTTCGCGTGCTCAAGCGGCAATTTGGCTACACGAAGACCCGGTATAGGGGGGTGATGAAAAATACTGCGCAGATCACAACGCTGTTTGCGCTGGGCAATTTGTGGATGGCACGCAAGGCCTTGCGAAGCGCTTGAAATGCTTGAAGCGCTTGAGGATCGAAACGCGAGACTCAGAAAACGAGGCCGCCACGGTTCAAAAGTTGACTAATCACCCGCAGGCCATCGTCGCGATCGATACGATGCGAAGCGTAAAACGTCAGCGCTCTGAAATCGAGTTGTGCAGATGTTCCTTAAATCGTTTTAACGACTATGTTGTTCTCCCGGTAATTCCGCACCGTGAGCGCGAATGGCGGCAATCAATTCCGCTGGCGTAATTTCATAACGCACTTCGCGGTGAATGCCGGGTTTGCGCTCGTCGATTTCGATCAGCAGAATGGCTTTTCCGTCTGCCGCGGGTTCGAGGCGCAGCGAACGCACTTCCTGCCCGGTGGCTTCGTCGTATTCCGTCAGGAGCGTCATAGCGCCGGTGGCGGCGCTTCTCGGCATCGACATTCTTCCTCCCGTCTTGCGACATCGTTGTTGTTGTTTCGCCGCGCCCCCACCGGCGTGCACGAGATTCGGGCGCGCTCGACGGGATTCTGGCTTGGCGAATGAAGCGGACGCGAAGGCCGCCGCCTGCGACGCCCTCCGGTATCTCATTATTGCGCGTCGAAACCGCGCCCGTCCAGCGTAGGGATTTTCGCGGCCGCCCGCGATAGCGGCTTTGCCCGGTGTTCAGACACTTTGGGCGATCGCGTCGCGCGCCTGGCTGGCGATCTCGAACGAATGCAGCCGCTTCCGGTGATCGAAGATCTGCGCCGTGACGATCAGCTCGTCCGCCTGCGTCTGTTCGATCACCGAGCGCAGGCCGGCCTCGACATCGGCCGGATCACCGACGACGGAGCACGCGAGCGAATGCTCGACGCCCGCCCGCTCGGCTTCCGACCATGCGATCGATTTCACGGGCGGCGGCAGCTGGCCGGGCGTCCCTCGCCGCAGATTGATGAATTGCTGTTGCAGCGACGTGAAGAGAAAGCGCGCTTCGGCGGCGGTGTCGGCGGCGAAGACGTTGACGCCGACCATCGCGTAGGGCTTTTTCAGCGCCGCCGATGGACGGAACTGCGCGCGATAGACCTCCAGCGCCGTCAGCAGATAATCCGGCGCGAAATGAGACACGAACGCGAACGGCAGCCCGAGCGCGGCCGCGAGTTGCGCCGAAAACAGCGACGAGCCGAGCAGCCAGATCGGCACGTGCAGGCCAGCGCCGGGTACCGCGCGCACGCGCTGCCCTTCGACCGGATCGGCGAAATAGCGTTGCAGTTCCACGACGTCGTCGGGGAAGGATTCGGCGCTGCCGTGCAGGTCGCGCCGCAACGCCCGCGCAGTGGTCTGGTCAGTGCCGGGCGCGCGTCCGAGCCCGAGGTCGATGCGCCCGGAAACAGCGAGGCGAGCGTGCCGAACTGCTCGGCGATCACGAGCGGCGCATGATTCGGCAGCATGATGCCGCCGGAGCCGACGCGGATCGTCTGCGTGCCCGCCGCGATATGGCCGATCACGACGGCGGTCGCTGCGCTGGCGATGCCCGTCATGTTGTGATGCTCGGCAAGCCAGTAGCGCAGATAGCCCCAGCGCTCGGCGTGTTGCGCGAGATCGAGTGAATGGGCGAAGGCGTCGGCCGGGGCGGAGCCTTGCGGAACCGGAGAAAGGTCGGGTAGCGAGAAGGGGATCATTGCGGCTTTCCGAAAGCGTGGCGGCTCGCGATGCCCACGAGCGTCGGGCGACGCCGGGCAGGCGCGCCTTGAGTCTGGGCCACGCGCTGAAAAGGCCGATTTTGCCGAAACTCCGGAAAGTCTGCCGGAACGGCCGGCGTGCGCGCCTCAGGCGAGGCGCGGATAGCCGAGTGCGATTGCGTTGCGCTCGCAGGCGAGGATCGGCGCATAGTCGGCGGGCGTGCACTTCAGGAAACCTTTGGACGAAGCTGGCGCGCCAGTGCGGCGTCCTGATCCAGGGCATCGGTCAGCGCGCGCAGGAGCGTGTCGATGGCCTCCTCGGGCACGCGCGTCGACGCGATGAACGGCAGTGCGGCCACACTCGCGGTGGTCCCGAGCACGCGCACCGCGCCCGCCAGCTCCGGCAGATGCGACTGCACGAACGCCAATGTGACGCAATCGATCGCCGCGATATCCGCGCGGTTTTCGGCGAGCGCGCGCAGGGACGCGGGATGGACCCGGTCTGCGTCACCGAGGCGAAGAACCGCCCGTCGCGCGCAAACGGCGCGACGGCATGACGCAGCAGGTTCATGCCGCTGTTGGAGTCGTCGGCGTTATAGGCGGCGCACAGCCCGCGACAGGCTTCGATCGACGGCTCCGCCACCCGCGCACCCGCGACGAGCACGCTGCGATACGTGCCGTCGGCGCAGCCGGGCACATCGAAATCCGGCGCCGCCACCAGCCGCACGCGATCCGCGAGCGCATGCACGAGCGGATAGCCGCATGTCTGCGACAAAAGCACATCGTCGCGCAGCCAGAATGCGGTGAGGTCCGGACCCGGATCGACGATCGCGAGCGTGTCACCGCGCGTGTTCAGCCAGTCCGCGGCGAGCGCGGGCGTGACGTTGTACATCGGCAGGGCGGCGATCCAGTGCATCGCGAAGGAGGGCGGAGCAGTGAAGAACGATGTCGAATCGTACAGGGTCGAACGTCAGCCCGCGATGCGGCGCGAGGAGGGCGCGAGGTCGAAGGCCGTCCCGCTCCTTCCTTCGGGCCTGCGCGGTGCCGGGAGCGGATGAACCGGATCGGCGGCCCGGACGAACGCATGCCGGCGCGCCCATTCGCCGTAGCCGCGCACGACGAAGCTGCCGTTCGCCGCGCGATAGGCGTCGCGGCGGCGCGCATAGATTTCGCCGAGTGCGAACCACGGCACGCCCGGCAGGTCGTGATGCACGGCGTGATAGTTATTGTTCAGAAACAGCAGTCGCCAGGGCCATGCGGCCTCGTTGACGACCGTGCGTTCGCTCGTGCGCTCCGCCGCGCGATGCTCCTGAAACGAGCGCACTGACGCCAGCGCGAGCGATGCGTATCCCACGCCGAACACGAACGCCGCCACGGAATGCCGCAACGGATTTCGAGCCAGTGCGCGAGCGCGGCCAGCGCGACGAGGTGCGCGGCCCAGCCCGCGACGATCCGCCAGCGCTGCCCGGCGACGGCCTGCGCCGCTTCCCGCCACGACGCCGCGATCGAAAACCACGGCCCGATCAGCATGCGCCCGGCGAAGGTATTGCGCGCGGCGAGCGCGGCGCGCAGCACGGCGCCCGCGTTTGCCCACTGTTCAGGCGCGACATAATAGGTTTCGGGATCGCGGCCGGGTTCGGTGAGATGCGCATCGTCGTGATGACGCAGATGCGAGTCGCGATAGACCTCGTATGGAAACCACACCGCGAGCGGCGCCAGGCCAAACAGCATGTTGACGAGCGGCCAGCGCGTCGGATGTTCGTGGATCAGCTCGTGCTGAAGCGACATGTACCAGCACGACAGCACCGCGAGCAGCGCGACCGTCGGCGCAAAACCGAGCGTGCGCGCGTTGACGGTCACCCCGAACCAGCCGGCGTAGACCGCGACGATGACCGCCCACGTCGGCCATTCGCTGCGCCAGCGCCAGCTCGAGCGTCGATCTTGCAATTCCTGGCGCTGGGCGTCGTCGAGATAGCGGGGCATGGCGGAGATCGTGGGAGGCGAAGCGACATCGTAGCAGCGCGTCCGGCCCGTCCAAACCAACGATTCCGTCTAAGTTTTTCTCGATGCGCGCAATAAGGTTTCATGACGCGCCGATTGTCGGATTATTGGCCAGGCTGCCGCGCACGGTATGCTTGATCCCTTTGTCACTCATGCGCGCGCAAATGACCGAACCTATCGAGTCCGCTTTCGCGTCCGCTCCGACGCACCCGCACGGTGGGCTGCGGGGCAGCTCGGCGCGTCTCGTCGCCGCGCTGATCGCGTTCAACGTGCTCGCTTGGATCTGCGCACTCGTCGCGTTCCGTCACTATCCGCTGCTGCTCGGCACGTCGCTGCTCGCGTATTCGCTCGGGCTGCGCCATGCGGTCGATGCCGACCACATCGCCGCCATCGACAACGTCACGCGCAAGCTGTTGCAGGAGGGCAGGCGTCCGCTTTTCGTCGGCTTTTTCTTTTCGCTCGGACATTCGACGATCGTCGTCGCGGCCACCGCGCTGATCGCCGCGACCGCGCTGTCGGTGCAGGACCGCTTCGCGGCGTTTCGCGAGATAGGCGCGGTCATCGGCACGTCGGTGTCGGCGCTGTTTCTGTTCGCCATCGCGGCGATGAATCTCTTCATGCTGCGCGGCGTGTGGCGCGCGTTCAGGCGCGCGCGGCGCGGTGAGGCTTGCCGCGACGATGACGCCGATCTGCTCGCGGTGGGCGGCGGGCCGCTCGCGCGCATCGCACGGCTCTTCAGGTTGATCGGCAAGAGCTGGCATATGTATCCGCTCGGCTTTCTGTTCGGGCTCGGCTTTGATACGGCGACTGAAATCGGCCTGATGGGCATCGCCGCCGCCGAAGCCGCGCGCGGCATGCCGGTCTTGTCGATCCTCGTGTTTCCGGCGCTTTTCACGGCGGGCATGTCGCTCGTCGACACCGCCGACAGCATGCTGATGTCTGGCGCCTACGGCTAGGCCTTCGCGAAACCGGTCCGCAAGCTCTATTACAACCTCACCGTGACGCTCGTGTCGGTGCTGATCGCCGTGCTGGTCGGCGGCATCGAGGCGCTCGGACTGATCGCGGACCAGTTGCAGCTGAAGGGCGGCCTGTGGGACATCGCCGCGTCGTTGTCGGCGCACTTTGGCGTGCTCGGCTACGGGATCGTCGCCATCTTTGCCGGATGCTGGCTCGTGTCAGCGCTCATCTGGAAGTGGCGCGGGTATGACGATCCGAAGGCGCCGCGCGACGCGTTCGACGACAGCGTCGCCCGCTAGATTCGCAGGCGTTCTTGCGGCAATCTTCGTCACGTGATCCAAGGTGTGTCGCCGGTCGCGACCGGCAGTCGCGTGGCCATCGCGCCCGGGATCACGGCCATGCCGCGGTGGCGTCAGGACCGAATCCACGTCGGCACGTGCGACATCACTTGTTGCTGCCCGCTCCCGTGCCGTAAAGGCCGTTGCCGAAGCCGCCGCTGCCATCGGGACTGTGATCCTTGTCCGCGGTCGTGGCGCGGCCCTGAGCGGCGTCCTTCGATTGCGGCTTCTGCGATTCGATCATCGGACTACCGGACGGATTGGCGCGCTGCATCGAATCGGACTGACGGTTTTCCTGACGTTCGGATCCGCCGCCCTTCGTGATCTGTGCAACGCTGTACATGCTGAAGACCGTGATGGCGCTCGCGAGAATCGTGTGGGCGAGCACGGGCGGGCTCCGGCGAAAGCCGCGCGCGCGGTCGTGACGAAAGATTGACATGGCGACTCCAGGGCATGATGGACAGACTGCTTTCGAGCAGAATCGATGCCTGGCGGGCCGGACGAATGCGTTCGAAACGCGCGCGTGTCGGAGTCGTCATGAAGTGGACTTGCCGTTGCACACCCCGGCCCGATACGAGTCGCGGGCGCGCACGAGGGAGTCGCGCCGCGGCGCGAGTGGCGAAAGCGGTTGTCAGGCCGCCTTCGCCCAAAACCTGTTGGTGGATCTCCTGCCGCGGCCGCTGGAGCCGTCGCGCGGGCCGGCGTCGACGGCGTCGAGCGCGATGCGCAACGCATCGACACGCTGCTTCTGTGCCGGAACGAGCGCGTAGCCCTTGACGACGGCGTCGAGCCGCTCGCGCCAGTATTCGACGTTCAGCGTGCCGGAAGTTTGGTTGTGCATCGCGCGAAGCTGCGCGACCGCGCGGTCGATATGCCGGAGTTCGACATCCGCCAGCGCCGAGGGCAGAAGCGTGCCCTTGGTGAGCTTCCCTCGGTTTTTCGCCTTCCACGGGTCCGAGTTATGCAGCGGCATCCTTGGTCGACTGAGCCTTGATCCAGTCTTGCAGAAACTGAACTGGCGATACGAAGCCGAGCGACGAATGACG
>LFJH01000132.1 GCA_001189335.2 Candidatus Paraburkholderia schumanniana | reverse complement strand
ACAACTTTCGCCGACTGCGTATTCGCTTCGAGCGCCTCGCTTTCATCCACGAGGCTTTCCTCGAAATCGCTTGCTGCATCATATGCTGGCGACACCTGCAAAAGTCATTCTGTTAGCGCCTCTAAGATCCCGACGGCGGGCAACGGGCAGGTCGGCCCTTACTACGGCGCCTATTTGCCTCCGCGCTTGGTGCAATGATGGGCGAATGCCCGAACGTCCCGGTATCGTCGGCGCCAGCCAGTTGCATCACCCGCGATCCAGCGGCCCGCGTGCGGACGACGCCTTGAATGCAGGCATGCGCGCACCGCGCTACCGCTTCGTTTCGTCGGGCCGGCCGCCCTCGCGCTCGAACGAAGGCATGTCGATGTCTCTGCTGGCCGAGCGCAGATCGTCGCGTGCCTCCTGGGCGAGCTTCTCGTAGCGCTTGCGAAAGACCGCAAGCTCCTTTTCGTCGAGCTCCTCGAGATCGAGCAGCGCGTTATGCGCCTTGTCGACCGTGCGGATGATCTCGTCGAGCTTGATCTGCATCGCCGCGATGTCGCGGTTCTGCGTGTTCTGAATGAGGAAGACCATCAGGAAAGTGACGATGGTCGTGGACGTGTTGATGACGAGCTGCCATGTGTCGCTGAAGTGAAAAAGCGGACCGGACAAGCCCCAGACGATCACCAGCACGACCGCGACGACAAAGGTCGAGGCCCGTCCCGCCATCTGCGCGAGCGCGTTCGAGAACTTGAGGAACCACGAAGTTTTCATTCGACGTCTCCTGGCTGAAGATCCCGCGAGCGAGCCCGGCTAGAATAGCGCTTGTGAACAAGAAGCCGAAACCCATCGATTTCTCCGCACCGTCCCACGAAGTCGCGCAGCGACTCATCGGCGCGATCGTGACCTTCGACGGCGTCGGCGGCCGCATCATCGAAACGGAAGCCTACGACCGCGAGGATCCCGCCTCGCACAGCTTCTCCGGCCCGACACCCCGCAACCAAGCAATGTTCGGGCCGCCCGCCCACGCCTATGTCTACCGGTCCTACGGCATTCACTGGTGCCTCAATTTCGTGTGCCGCGAAGCGGGCCACGGCGCGGGAGTGCTGATTCGCGCGATCGAGCCGCTCGCCGGCATCGACGCGATGCGCGCACGACGCGGCCTCGAGCCGATCAGACTGCTGTGCTCCGGACCAGGCCGCGTCGCGCAGGCGCTGGACATCACGCACAAGAACAACGGCATGTCATTGCTGGAAGTGCCGTTTCATATCGAGCCGCCGGAGGAAGACTTTCCGATCGTGCACGGCCCGCGCATCGGCATCAGCAAGGCAATGGACGTGCCGTGGCGCTTCGGGCTCGCCGGATCGAAATTCGTCAGCAAGCCCTTTCCCAAGATCTGAGCTTCAGTCCGAGGGACGCAGCTTTTTCACCTCGTCGTCGGACGGCTGCACGCTCGCGCCATCGATATAACGGAACGACGTCATCACGCCCTTGCCGTCCTTCTGCCCCGTCACGCCGACATAGGCGCCCATCGTCGACTGATTGTCTTGCTTGCGGTAGACGATCGGGCCGAACGGCGTGTCGACCGGCAAGCCCTTGAACGCGGCGGCGAGCTTGTCGGCATCCGCGGAGCCGGCTTTCTTCAGGCCATTGGCGATGGACATCATCGCCGTATAGCCGACCACCGAGCCCAGACGCGGATAGTCGTGATACTTCGCCTCATACGCGGCGACGAACTTCTTGTTCTCGGGCGTATCGATCGAATACCACGGATATCCCGTCACGATCCAGCCGACCGGCGCTTCCTTGCCGAGCGGATCGAGGTAGTCCGGCTCGCCCGTCAGGAGCGACACGACCGTGCGATCCTTGAACAAACCGCGCGTGTTGCCCTCACGCACGAACTTGCCGAGATCCGCGCTGAAGAGCACGTTGAAAATGGCGTCGGGCTTCGCATCGGCGAGCGCCTGCGTGACCGCGCCCGCATCGATATTGCCGAGCGGCGTCGCCTGCTCCGCGACGAACTCGACATCAGGCTGCGCCGCCTTCAGCAGACGCTTGAAGGTGGCCACCGCGGATTGGCCGTACTCGTAGTTCGGATACACGAGCGCCCAGCGCTTCTTCCTGAGCTTCGCGGCTTCGGGCACGAGCATCGCGACCTGCATGTAGGTCGACGGCCGCAGACGGTACGTGACTTGTTGCCGTCCTGCCAGACGATCTTGTCGGTGAGTGGCCGGCCGCGAGGAAGAAGATGCGGCGCTGCTTCGCGTAATCCGCGAGCGCGAGACCCGTGTTCGACAGATACCCGCCGAAGAGAAGCTTCACCTGCTCGCGCGCGACGAGTTCCTGAGCGACGCGAACCGTGTCGCCGGGATTGCCGTTGTCGTCACGCGAAATCACTTCGAGCTTGTTGCCGTTGATGCCGCCCGCCGCGTTGATCTCGTCGAGCGCGAGATTCCAGCCGTTCCTGTACGGCATGAGAAACGCGGGCACGACCTTGTAGCTGTTGAGCTCGCCGATCTTGATGATATCGGCGTGTGCGGCGCAAGCCAGGCCCGCTGCAAGGGCGGCTGCGGTTGCAATGAAGGCGAGGCGCATCGGCGTGCCTGCACGGATCGTCATGAAGTTTTCTCCTCTTTTGAATATTCGGTTCGCGCTCTTTCAAACACCCAGAAACTCGCGGCGCGCGGCGTCGTCGCCTGCAAATGCTTTCATCGCGCCCTGGTAGCGCACCTGGCCTTTCTCCAGTACATAGACGCGGTCGCTCACCAGTTCGGCGAAGTGCAGATTCTGCTCGGACAGCAGGATTGCGAGTCCTTCGCGCTTCAGTTCGAGAATCATATCGGCCATCTGCTCGACAATCACCGGCGCGACGCCTTCCAAAGGCTCATCGAGCAGCACGAGGCGCGGGTTGCCCATCAGCGTGCGCGATACGGTGAGCATTTGCTGCTCCCCGCCGCTCATGCGGCTCGCGCGCCGGTTGCGGAGCTCGCCGAGATTCGGGAACACGCGAAAGAGCTTCTCGGGCGTCCACAGCGGCGCATGCTCGCGCGGCGGCTGGCGGCCCGTGTCGAGATTCTCCGTCACGGTGAGATCGCCGGACACGCGGCGGTCCTCGGGCACGTAGCCGAGGCCCTTGCGCGCGATACGATGCGGCGCCATGCCGGCGATGTTTTCGCCCATGAACGAGACCGTGCCCGAAATGCGCGGCAGGAGGCCCATCACGGCTTTCATCGTCGTGGATTTGCCTGCGCCGTTGCGGCCCATCAGCGCGACCACTTCGCCGCGCCCCACTTCGAAGCCGACATCGAACAGGATCTGCGCGCGGCCGTAGTACGCGTTCAATGCATCGACTTTCAGCAGCGTCATGCCGATTCTCCCGCACCCAGCGCCGCGCGCGGCGCAAACCGCGCGCGGCGCAAACGATGCGCCCGTGCCGAGATAGACTTCGCGCACGCGCAGATCGTTGCGGATCGCATCGGCGTCGCCCTGCGCGATGAGACGGCCTCGCGCGAGCACGATCAGCCTGTCCCCGTGAGAGAAGACCACGTCCATGCTGTGCTCCGTGAAGAGCACGCCGATGTTGCGCTCCTTCGCGAGCTGCGCCGTCAGCAACATCAGCTTAGTGCGTTCCTGTGGCGCCATGCCGGCGGTGGGTTCGTCCATCAGCAGAAGCTTCGGGTTGTTCGCCAGTGCAATCGCGAGTTCGACGCGCTTCACGTCGCCATAAGCCAGCACCGCGCAACTGCGGCGTGCGTGCGCGGCCATGCCGACGAGATCGAGCAGACTCATCGCTTCTTCCTCGCGCCATGACGCGACGCGCCCGAAGAGACTGAAGACCCGCCGCTCGTGCGACAGCAGAGCCATCTGCACGTTTTCGAGGACGGTCATCGAATTGAAGGCCGCGGCGATCTGGAAGGTGCGACCCACGCCGAGACGCCAGATCTCGCGCGGACGCATGCCCGCAATCTCTCGGCCGTCGAAACGTATCGAGCCCGACGTGGGTTTGAGCTGGCCGTTGATCATGTTGAAGCACGTCGACTTGCCCGCGCCGTTCGGGCCTATCAAGGCGAGCAACTGGCCCGCCTCGAGATCGAAGGAAACGTCGTCGACGGCCTTCACGCCGTCGAAGGACTTCGAGAGATGCGCGATGGAAAGCAGCGTCATTGCGCTTCCGTCGGGAAGCGCTCGCGCACGAAGCCCGCAATGCCCTGCGGAAACGCGATCACGAGCACGAGAATCGCGACGCCGAGCAGCGCCTGCCAGTAGCCAGTAGTCTGTCTGTCGCGCGACGGCGTCCTGCAGCCACGTGAACACGCTCGCGCCGACGAGCGGACCCGCAAGCGTCTGAATGTCGCCGAGCAGGACCATCACGAGACCGTCGACCGAGCGGCCCACGCTGATGGCCTCCGGCGATATGTTGCCCTTCGAGAAGGCATAGAGCGAGCCCGCACACTAGCGATGCAGCGACGAACGCCGCCCACTGCACGCGGGCGACGTTCATGCCGATGGCTTCCGCGCGCAGCGGCGAATCGCGGCCTGCGCGCATCGCGAGACCAAGCGGCGCGAAGAGCATGCGGCGCAAAGCCACACGCCGACGATCGCGAAGACGAGCGTGAGGTAGACGAGCGTGAGGTAATAGAACGCGACAGGCGACGCAAGCCACGGCGACGGCCAGATGCCCAGAATGCCGTTGCTCCCGCCCGTGACGGCATCCCATTGATAGACGACGGACCAGACGATCTGCGCGAACGCGAGCGTGAGCATCGCGAGATAGACGCCCGAGAGCCGCACGCAGAACCAGCCGAATACGATCGCGCCGATGCACGCGATGAGGGGGCCCAGCACGAGCGCGGCTTCCATCGGCAAGGCAAAGACCTTGAGAAAGAGCGCCGCGCCGTATGCGCCGAGACCGAAGTACGCGGCGTGGCCGAACGAATGCATGCCGCCCGGCCCCATGATGAAGTGCAGGCTCGCGGCGAACAGCACGGCGATCATGATCTCGACGAAGAGCACCGGCATATAGGAAAACGCATCGGCTGCGAGCGGCGCGAGTGCAAGCGCGATCACGACGATGGCAGCGACGATCTTCATCGGGCGCGTCGCGCTCCGCAAGGGTTGCTCGGCCGGTGCGGCCGAGCGCGCGATCGACTGTGCGCGTCCGAACAGTCCCCAGGGCCGCAACACGAGCACGACCGCCATGACGACGAACTCCGCGACCAGCGTGAATTTCGACAACGAGAAGTCGATGCCCCCGATCGACACATGCCCGATGCCGATGCACAGCGCCTTGATCTCCGCGATCAGCAGCGCCGCGACGAACGCACCCGGAATCGAACCCATGCCGCCGACCACGACGACCACGAACACATTGCCGATGATCTCCAGATCGAGCGACAGGTTCGCCGACATGCGCGGCACCTGCAGCGCGCCGCCGAGCCCCGCGAGGAATGCGCCCACGAAGAACACGCCGGTGAAGAGCCACGCCTGATTGACGCCGAGCGCGCCGAGCATTTCCCGATCGGCGCTCGCCGCACGCACGAGCGTGCCCCAGCGCGTGCGCGTGAGCGCGTACCAGAGTGCGAATAGCACGAGCGGGCCGATGACGATCAGCGCGAGATCGTAGGTGGGTAGCGCATGACCGAGCATCTGCACCGCGCCTTCGAGATGCGGCGCGCGCGGACCGAACAGGTCCTCCGGTCCCCATAGATAAAGCGCGGCATCGCGGATGATGAGCACCAGCGCAAATGTTGCAAGCAGATGAAAGAGCTCGGGCGCGCGATAGATGCGCCTCAGCACGCCCGCTTCGATTGCCGCGCCGATCGCGCCGACGGCGAGCGCCGACCCTGTGACCGACGACCAGAAGTCCGCGACGCTCGCGCCGAAGCGGCTCGTGAGACTGTAGGCGACATACACGCCGCATGTACAGCGACCCGTGCGCAAAGTTGACGATGCGCGTCACGCCGAAGATGAGCGAGAGCCCCGACGCCACGAGAAAGAGCGCGCAGGCATCGGCGAGACCATTGACGAGTTGGACGAGCAGGTTGGAGAGCATCGGGCTCGATGGAGCGATTCGGGCAAAAAAGCCGACATTATCGATGAATTGCGCTGCGAACTCCGCGCGCGGCAAAAATGCATGGCGCAGAACCGATGGAAAAACCGTATTGACGGCGTTTAGGCAACGCTGAACAAGCCGTTGTATTCATCGATTCGGTCACAAACAGAGGCGGGGTCATCGTGAGTAAAGCTTTGCGCCTGCATTTCTTGCCCACCTGGGCGTTGCGCACGGGCCTGCGGCCCGCTT
>LFJH01000131.1 GCA_001189335.2 Candidatus Paraburkholderia schumanniana | reverse complement strand
AGTGATCAACTGGACGCGATCTACGATCGGATCGAACGTCTGAAGGCGGGCATCCGCGCGAAGGTCGAACACCCGTTTCGCGTGCTCAAGCGGCAATTTGGCTACACGAAGACCCGGTATAGGGGGGTGATGAAAAATACTGCGCAGATCACAACGCTGTTTGCGCTGGGCAATTTGTGGATGGCACGCAAGGCCTTGCGAAGCGCTTGAAATGCTTGAAGCGCTTGAGGATCGAAACGCGAGACTCAGAAAACGAGGCCGCCACGGTTCAAAAGTTGACTAATCCCCGCAGGCCATCGTCGCGATCGATACGATGCGAAGCGTAAAACGTCCAGCGCTCTGAAATCGAGTCGTGCAGAGGTTCCCTAGTACGATGCATTTCTCGTCCGCCGTCAGGTTCGCGCTGCCCGAACGCGACTGAAAGGCGTACTGAGAAAATCGAAAGGTAATGGCAGAGGAAGGAAGATTGGACACGTTTCACACTTCGGATGCGCGCAAGCGCGTTTCGGCCGCGCGCGATGAATCGGCGCCGCCCGGCTTCATCAGCGCGTTTCGCTTTTCGAGCGGCGAGGCCCTGCGGCTCTCCTGGGACGAGGCGCGCGCGTCGATCGCGGGCGACGGGCCGACATGGCTGCATCTCTCCGCGAACGACGACGCCGTCGAGGGCTGGCTCGAAGGCGTCACGTCTATGCCGGATGTCGCGCGCGAGTTTCTGAACGGCGAGGACAAACGGCCGCGCGTGCATATCGGCTCGAACTTCATGTACGGCGTGGTCGCCGATCTCGAACTGGTCGCGAAGACGCCCGATTCCGCTGCCCCCGACGCGCGCGAAGCGAACCGCGCGACCGGCGCGCTGCGCTTCTACGTCGACAGGCAGCGCATGATCACCGTGCGCGCGCGGCCGCTGCAATCGACCGACCGGCTGCGTCACGCTGTGCTCGAAGGCACGATGTTCCGCGACACCGTCGATCTGTTCGCGGGCCTGATCCGCGCGCTCAACGACACCTTCGCGAACCGCATCGACGAAATCGGCGACTGTCTCGACGATGTCGAGGAAGACGTGCTCGAAGGCAGCCACTTGAAGTGCCGCGCGGTGCTGGGCGATGTACGGCGGCGCATCGTCGAGGTCAAGCGCTTCATCGATCCGGAGCGCAACGCGCTTACCCAATTGGTGCTGCGCAAGCTCGAATGGGTCGAGCCGCGCTCGATGGAAGCGCTGGTGCAGGCAATTCAGGTGCTCAACGGCCTGGGTGGCGGTCTTGAGGGGCTCTACGAGCGCGCGAAGCTTCTGCAGGATGAGATTGCCGCGGCGCTCTCCGAGGACATCAACCGCAAGCTGCTGTGGCTCGCGATCATGTCGGCCTTGCTTTTGCCCGCCACGCTTGTGACAGGTATTTTCGGGATGAACGTGGCCGGCCTGCCGGGCACGAAGGACCCGGCGGCGTTCTGGATCGTGGTCGGCGTGATGGCGGGCGGCGCCACCATCACGATCTTTCTGCTACGCCGCCTGCGGCTCTGGTAGCGCTCATTCCGCCGGGCCGGGCGGCGCGAGCACTTCGCGGTTGCCGTTGCTGCCCATCGGCGAGACGAGCCCGGCGGTTTCCATCTGCTCGACGAGACGCGCCGCGCGGTTGTAGCCGATGCGCAATTGCCGCTGCACCGACGAAATCGACGCGCGCCGCGTGCGTACCACGAAAGCCACCGCTTCGTCGTAGAGCGGATCGGCTTCGGCGTCGGGCGCATCGCCGAAGAGGTCCTGCGTTCCACCGCCTTCGGATGCTGGTCCGGAGAGAATGCCTTCCTCGTACTCCGGCTCGCCGAACTGCTTCAGATGCTCGACCACGCGATGCACTTCGTCGTCCGCGACGAACGCGCCGTGCACGCGCTGCGGATAGCCGGTGCCGGGCGGCAGGAACAGCATGTCGCCGGCGCCGAGCAGCGATTCCGCGCCCATCTGGTCGAGAATCGTGCGCGAATCGATCTTAGACGACACCTGGAACGCCACGCGCGTCGGAATGTTCGCCTTGATGAGGCCGGTGATGACGTCCACCGACGGACGCTGTGTCGCGAGGATCAAATGGATGCCGGCCGCGCGCGCCTTCTGCGCGAGACGGGCGATCAGCTGCTCGATCTGCTTGCCCGCGACCATCATCAGATCGGCGAGCTCGTCGATGATCACGACGATGAGCGGCAGCGTCGAAAGCGGCTCGGGTGCATCGGGCGTGAACGAGAACGGGTTCGTCAGCTTCCTGCCCGCGGCTTCGGTGTTGCGGATCTTCTGGTTGAAACCCTGCAGGTTGCGCACGCCGACTGCCGACATCAGCCGGTAGCGCTTCTCCATCTCGCCGACGCACCAGTTGAGCGCGTTCGAGGCGAGCTTCATGTCGGTCACGACCGGCGCGAGCAGATGCGGGATGCCCTCGTAGACGGAAAGCTCGAGCATCTTCGGGTCGATCATGATGAGGCGCACGTCCTCGGGCTTCGCCTTGTAGAGCAGCGAGAGGATCATCGCGTTGATCGCCACCGACTTGCCCGAGCCCGTCGTGCCCGCCACCAGCATGTGCGGCGCCTTCGCGAGATCCGTCACGACCGGATTGCCGATGATGTCCTTGCCCATCGCGATCGTCAGATTCGACTTCGACGCGCGATAGACGTTGTCCTCGAGAATCTCCGAGAGGCGAATCATCTGGCGCTTCGGATTCGGCAGCTCTAAGCCCATGCAGGTCTTGCCGGGAATCGTCTCGACGACGCGGATCGAGGTGAGACCGAGGCCGCGCGCGAGATCCTTCATCAGGCCGACGATCTGACTGCCGCGCACGCCGAGCGCTGGTTCGACCTCGAAGCGCGTGATGACCGGACCCGCCGACGCGCCGACGACCGTCACCGGCACCTTGAATTCCTGCAGGCGTTGTTCGATCAGCTGACCCGTCTCGTTGAGGCGCTCTTCGGAGACAGGCTCGGTTTCCCCGGACGCGGGCTCGAGCAGGTCGAGCGTCGGCAGTTCGACCGTCGATGCATGCGGCGCATGGAACTCGAATTCGGCCGGCGCGGAGCCGCGTATGGGCGCGCGCGTCTCGGCGGGGGAGGGCGCGGTGCCGCCTGCCTGAGGCGCGTTGGGCGCCGCGAAGGACGGCGGGGCGAGCGGCGCGGGCGATGCCGATGCCGATGCCGCGATCGTTGCCGCCGGCGTAATCGGGAAGCGCACGACGTTGGACAGCGATGCGAACTCGTCCCCCGCGGCCTGACGTTCCTCTTCGTCTTCGATGTCAGCTTGCGCGGGCGGCTCTGTCTCGTGTGTCGGGCGCGGGACCGGCGGCGCGTCGATCGCGCGCGGAAGAGGCGGGGCAGGGGGCTCGCGCCAGTCGTCTTCGGACGCGGGCGTGTCGAGCCACGGCGGAATCTGTGCGATGTCGCGATAGTCTTCTTCATCCTCCGGCGCGGCGGGCGCGGTTTCGCCGAGGCCGGGCATCGGCGGCTCGGGCGGCATCGTCGCGATCGACGGTGCGTCTTCGGCGGCGGGCTCCGTAGGTGCGTCTGAGCGATCCGCGCTTTCGGCGACGTCTCGTGCGATGGCGTCGGTTTCCGCCGGTGCGGTCGGCGCGGCCGGCACGACAGGTGCGGCGGCGAGCGCCGAGGCCATCGCGATGTCCGATGCGGGCGGCACGAGCGCGTGGATGTCGAAGAGCGACGGCGGTTCGACGAGCGACGGCGCGATCGCGTGTGCGTCGATCAGCGGCGGCTCGATGCGCTCAGCGAGGTCCTCGATGGTTGCGGATGGCGTCGGCGGCGGCAGCGCGAGGGCTTGCGGCGCTCGCGTCACTTCGGCGATGCTCGCTTCGGCAAGCGTCGCATCGGCGGCGGAGAGGGATGATTCCATCGGCTCCGCAGCCGGCTGGGCCTTCGTCGTTGCCACATGCCCGCGAGCGAGACTCGCGCTTGCGAGCGAGGTCCACAGCGCCTTTTTTTCCTCGATGGAGCGCAAGGTCTGCTGAATCGATTCCAGCGCGAGCGGCGCCGGCGCGAACTTGCGAGCCGCGGCGCCCGCACCCGGACGCAATGGGGGACGTCGGACGGCGCTCGCTGAGATCGGCGGCGCGGCCGGCCTGCGCGCGGCACCGATACCCCCCGCCGCCGCGGCTGCAACCGAGGCGGAAGCGCTCGACGCGCGCTGCGCCGGCATCGACGATACCGCGCCGCGCGGCCTATTCATTTCCCCGTTCGCAACGGGCGGCTTCCGGCCTACCGGCGTGTCGGCGGCGATGGAGGCGCGCAGTCCGGAGCCCGAGGGCGCGAACGCCGACGCCTGGCGCGGTGGAAATTGGGCCCTGACCTCCCGGTTCGCCGCCGTCGCCGATGGCTTCAGCCAGCCGGCAGGCGCCACCGGCTCCGTCTGGGTCGGCCGATGGAAGGCGCCCGCCGCTCCGAGGGCAGGCCGGCGCGGGAGAGAATCGCCCGGGGCGGTGGCGGCCGCGGCCGCGCCGCGACTCACCGCGGGCGGACGCCAGGCAGTCGGCCGTTGATAGCGGCTGCCGCGATTGCCGGTCGGAAGGCCGAGGGTTGGCTCGTCGGGCACGGTGCGCGGGGACGGCGCATCGAAACGTTCGGAGCGCAGACCGCGCGCCTGCGAGTCGCGCGCGGCACGTTCACGGGCGCGCCGCTCGAACCAGCCGGCCGACTTGTCACGCGTCTTCTCGCGCTTTTCTTTTGCGGGCCGCGGCTCCGCCTCGCGCTCGCGCGGCGTGATCCAGCTTCGCGGCAACCCGAAGCCGAATGCTTCGTCGGCCCACGCGAGCATGGAACGCCAGCTGAACTCGATGAGCCAGGGCAGAAAGATCGCGAGCACGAGCGCAGCGATCGCGCCCGCGCCGGACGGATGCGCGAGCCCGCTCAAGCCTGCCGCGAGCGCTCGCCCGCAGCGATTGATGTTCGCCTGTGTTTCGAATGAGCCGAAGAACGCGCCTTCGAGCGTGCTGCTCGCCAGCAGCACGACGACGAAGCCGAGCCAAAGGCGGATCGAGCCAGGGCCGCGCAGCCCGCCGCCGCCCGGCAGCGCCAGCTTGACGACGCGCCAGAGCAGGGGACCGAACCAGACGACCGATGCACCGAACCAGCCGAGAACTACCATGTGCATGCCTGAGATTGAATCGATGTTGGATGAAACAGAGGAGCGTGCGACCCTGCCGTGACGGTTTCGCGCGACGGCAGGGCTGTTCGACCGATCAGTTTAACGGGTGGCGCGCATGCCCGACGCGCATGCCGCATGTAAGCAACACATGCGCTCGGACGCGCCCGCAGCGCCTACTTGGCGCGTGGCGCGAAGGTGAGCACCTGACCGTCGTCGAGCGTCAGTTGCAGGGCTTGCGGAGGATTCATTTGCACGCCGCTTTTCGCGACATGCGCGAGCGCGTCGAGATACGGCCGTTCTAGCGCCGCGCCCGCGCCGGACGCACATGCCATGCGCGTGCCGGCGAGCGGGCCGAACGAGAGCTTGCCGCCCTTCAGATCGTATGTGCCCGTGAAGCGGTTGCAGCCCGAAAAGCCGCTCACCCGGCGATGGCCGCTCGCGGTCGAGAAGTCGAGCGTGAGCGTCTGGCCGCCGTTCCCGGCACCGTGTTGAACAGCACGCGGCTGGCCCTTCGCGTCGGTCCAGTTCGCGAGATCCCATTGCGTGTCGTCGAGCAGCTGCGTGGCGGCGGGATTGTACGGGTCCGTGGGCGGCGCGCTCGCATCGGGGTGCTTCGGCATGGCGCAGCCGGCGACGAGGCTCGCCGCGACGAGCGCCGCGCAGGCGCCGGCACCTGCGCGCTTGACCAGCGTAAGGAAACGTGACGATGAGCGCGACGAATGTGAAGCGGGCGCGCGGAAGAAGTGCGTGGGCATCGATGGTCCTGAAGCTGGCGAAACCGTAAGCGTATCGCACTCGTCCTATGATTTGTCCAGCTACGAGATGCAGCAAGGTTGATCGGCTTCGCTGCCGACGGGCTGACGGGCCGACCCGACGCGGCCGAGGGACGCAGCCGATGATGCGCGCGCGGGGAATTCCGCTGCGCAATCGTGTGTCAATAGCGCATGTGGCGAGGCTGCCGTTCGCGACTGAGCGCGTCAATAGGCCGAACGGCAGGGCTGTTGCGGCTGGCGCTGCGTGTTAGTTAAGGAACCTCTGCACAACTCGATTTCAGAGCGCTGACGTTTTACGCTTCGCATCGTATCGATCGCGACGATGGCCTGCGGGTGATTAGTCAACTTTTGAACCGTGGCGGCCTCGTTTTCTGAGTCTCGCGTTTCGATCCTCAAGCGCTTCAAGCATTTCAA
>LFJH01000130.1 GCA_001189335.2 Candidatus Paraburkholderia schumanniana | reverse complement strand
TCCAGTCCCGCAAAATCCCGATACAGCGGTACGTCGTAAAGCGCCTCTTCCATCGCCGGGTCCGACAGACCAAACCACTGTTGCATGAAATGGATCCGCAGCATCGTGGCGATTGGGAACGGTGGCCGCCCGGTCTTTCCCTTCGGATAGTGCGGTTCGATTAACGCAATCAATCTCGACCAGGGCGCGACGCGCCTCATCTCATCAAGAAATTCCCGGTTGCGAGTACGTTTCGTTGAAAGATCCAGACCAAGACCAAGTTGTGTCATCGAAGATGTCCTTGAATTTCTCTTCTTTCCAGGATAGTCCAATCAGGTGCCAGGATCGGGAGTTTGGCAGAGGTTCCCTAGCACGCTGTTATTTTGCGCGTACGACAGTCAATTTGCACCTTATTTCAGCAGTTCCTCGACCTCTTCCAGGGAAGGCGAATGCGCGCCCGAATGACGGCATGCCGCCGCGCCTGCTGCGAGCGCGAACTTCAGGTGATCGAGCCACTCGCCGTGGCGCGCCATCAGGCTGTAGAGCAAGCCGCCGATGGACGCATCGCCCGCGCCGACCGTATCCGCTACCTCGACGCTCGGCGGACGCGCGCTGTACTGCTCGTCGCCGGCATAGAGCGTGGCTTGCGCGGAGCCGCGCGTGACGAGCACGGTGGCCTGCGGATTCATCGCCCGGATTTTCGCGAGCGCGTCCGCTTCGGGCATGCCCTTGAACAGCATGTGCAGGTCTTCGTCCGACACCTTGATGAGGTCCGCGAGACCGGCCGTGTTGCGCAGAATCGGCTCGTAGCCGTGCTCCATCAAGTTGCGATAGTTCGGATCGAAGCTGATCTTCACACCGTGGTCGCGCAACTGCCGCGCGAGCCCCGCGAGCGTCGCACCGAGCGGCTGGCGCACGAGGCTGATGCAGCCGAAGTGCGCCCACTTCACGCGCTCCATCCAGCCTTGCGGCAATCTCGCCGGATCGAACGCGAGATCCGCGCCGTTCTCGCCCATGAAGTAATAGGTGGGCGGCTGCGTCTTGTGGACGATCGCGAGCAGCGGCGGACGCTCGACACGCTGCATGAAGCGCATGTCGAGGCCTGATGCGACGCTCGCGTCCCACAGGTCGTCCGAGAAGTTGTCGACGCCGAGCGAACCCGCGCAGGCCGTCGGCAGACCGAGCCGCGCCACCGCGCGCGCCACGTTCCAGCCCGCGCCGCCCGGGCGCGAAAGCCAGCTGGACACGTCCGTACGGATCATGTCGGTGAGGATGTCGCCGGCGGAGACGAATTGCGGGAAATTGGTTTGCTCGCTTTTGGGTTGATGCGCCATCGTTTTCACCGTGTTTTGTCGGACGGAGAGAGCGCGTTCAGCACTTCATAGCACGCGCCCATCGTGTGATAGTCGGTCTTGCCGGCGGGACTCTTTTCGTCGCCGTCCTTGCGGTTGTCGCAGGTGAGGATGCGATACCACGCGCCGTACTCGTGATCGACAAAGTGCGCCCAGCTGTAGTGCCAGAGTTCGTCGTAGCAGTCCCAGAAGCGCTCGCGGCCCATGCGCGCACCGAGCAGCGCCGCCGCCGCGAAGCTTTCCGCCTGCACCCAGAAATATTTGTCGTGGTCGCAGATGGTGTCGTCGGGGCCGAAGCCGTAATACAGGCCGCCATGGCGGCTGTCCCACGCGCGGCCGAAACCCGCGTCGAACAGCTCTATGGCGCGCGGCGCGAGCCACGGCAGCGCGCGATGCCGCTCGAGAATCAGCAGGAGCTTTGTCCATTCGGTCTGGTGACCGGGCTGAAAGCCCCACGGGCGGAAAATATTCGAGCTGTCCGATTCGTTGTAGTGCCAGTCCACCGACCAGTCGCGCTGAAAGTGCTCCCACACGAGCCCGTGCGAGAGCTTTGCCTGCCGCAGCGTGATGTTGCCCGCGATCTTCTCCGCGCGATCCAGATAGATGACGTGACCGGTCGCCTCGTATGCGGCGAGCAGTGCCTCGGTCGCGTGCATGTTCGCGTTCTGTCCGCGATAGTCCGAAAGCTGCCAGTTGGGCGTGGCTTCGTCGGCGTAGAGGCCAGCGTCGGCGTCCCAGAAGCAGCGCTCCATCAGCGCGAAGGTTTCGTCGATCATCGGCTTCGCTTCGTCGATGCCCGCCATCGCCGCATGCGCGCACGCGAGCAGCACGAAGGCCATGCCGTAGCAGTGGCGCGTGCCGTCGAGCGTGCGTTTCTGGCCGTCGCGCCACTCGATCTCCCAGTCGTAGCCCTCGAGTTGCGCGTCCCAATGGGCGTCGCGAAGGAATCTAAAAGCGTGGCGGGCGTCGTCCTGATAGCGGACGTCGCCGAAATGACGGTACGCCATCGCGTAGTTGAAGACGAAGCGCGTGCTGCTGACGAGATGGCGCGTCGTGCGGTCGTACACGCTGCCGTCGTCCTTGAAGAAATGGTGGAAGCCGCCGGACGGGGCGCGCGCGTTGGGCGCGTAGAACGCGAGCGTGTCGTGCACATGGGAAAGCAGGAAGTCACGGCTGCGGAAGTCGATCGCGCGTACTGCTGGCGCTTCTTCCGCGATGGCAGGTGAGGCGGTCATGTTCATGGCGTGCGGATGTCCTGTTTCGCGTCCGAACTCGCGCGCGCGACGAAGTTGACTGCAACGAGCGTGTCGGCCTGATTCGGCGGCCCCGATTGGTCCTCCAGCAGCAATTCGACGCCGCGGCGCCCGAGCGCTTCCTTGTCGACCGTGACGGTCGAGAGCGGCGGCGTGCTCTGCGCGGCGGCCGGAATGTCGTCGAAGCCGACGAACGCGATGTCCTCCGGCACGGAGAGACCATGCGCGAGACAGACTCGCATCGCGGCGAGGGCCGCAGCATCGTTATAGGCGAAAACGGCGTCGGGCAGCGCAACGGATTGCGCGCGGGCGTCCGCGATGAGACGCTCCATCGCGTCGTCGGCGGCGAGATCGGCCGGCAGACCCGGCTGCGTCATGATTTCGAGTGTCGGATCGAAGAGCAGGCCGGCGTCGAAATATGCCTTGCGATAGCCGAGCGCACGCTGCGCGATGCTGTGATGTGCGAGCGATCCGCCGATGAACGCGATGCGTCGCCTGCCGGACGCGAACAGATGCTGCATCGCCAGCGACGCGCCCTTCACGTTGTCGATATTGACCGAGCGAAAACCGGGTGCGCGCAGATCGATCAGTACGGTCAGGCGCGCCAGCGAATGCAGGTGCGCGAGCAGTTCCGGCTCGACGAAGCCCGCCACTGCGATGGCGTCGGGCGCATGAAGGCGCATCTGCTGGGCGAGATCCTGGGTCGGCCCGGCGGTGAGCACGGATGGCACAAACCGCCGTTCGCGGCACGCTTCCTCGAATCCATTCAGCACATGCGAGAAAAACGGGCTGACGGCGAAATTGTTGTGCTGCCGGTGCAGCAGGAATGTCACGCGACGGATGCGTGTGCGCAACTGTCCGGAGTCGTAGCCGAGCCGCTGCGCGACTTCGACGACCCGCACGCGTGTCGCCTCGGACAAGCCTGGTTGATTCTTGAGCGCGCGCGAAACCGTCCCGATCGAGACGCTTGCCGCGCGTGCGACATCGCGAATGGTGGTGGCCATCGTGGTGTTCTCTGTCTCCGCCCTTATTCCGGCTGTTGATTCGGCGGACGCGATGTGTCTTGTTGTTTATCGCGAGCGCCTGATTCGCTTGTTCGAGCCGATTGTATAGTAAAATGGATTGGAAACAGCCTTACCTAGGCTTAGAGAAAACCAGTAGAGCCTTGCTTTATATACGTTTCCTTGCGATGTTTTTGTTTAGTAAAAATCTGGAAACACTACATTGAGGCTTCCCGCTGGTGAATGGATCGCGCGTCCGTCGTCCAGACATCGAGCACCAGATCGTCATCCCCAATAATGGCCGAGCAGCGGGAGCTTCATGCGGCCGCGCAGCTTGGCGTGCACTTCGTCGCCCGTCTGGCTGCAGCCTTCGAAGGGCCTGCGCCAGTGGCACGCGACCACGGCGCCATCGGCTGACAAGGTCTGATGTATATGCTCGACGATGTGCCAGAGCTGCGGCTCCTCAAGGTAACAACCGATTTCGCTGATCACGACGAGATCAAGCCTGCCGTCTGGCCAGGCATCGGGCAGCAACATCGGCTCGACTTTTACGTGCGCCAATTCGGCGACGCGCCGGCGCGTGAGCGCGACGGCGTCTTCGGAGAGATCTGCCGCGATGAGGGCGTCGCAACGCGGCGCGAGCAGCGCGGTGAGCTCGCCGTTGCCACAGCCGGGCTCGAAGGCGCGCGCATAGCGTTCGTGGGGAAGCGAGGCGACTGTGAGCGCCCGCTTGCGCCGTTCATACCAGCAATGCCGGATCTTCCAGAGGGCATCGCTGTCTCGATAAGGATTACCAAAGCATTGCTTCGTATTGTTGTTGTCCGTTTTCATGTGAGTACGACTTCGAAAGACCGGCTTAGCCATGAGTGTGGCAAAGGGCATGCCTTAGCGCCATTAGACAGAAAGACATAGGCCAAAACGCCGGACCATAGGCAGGCGATATGCGTCGATAGATGTGAAGAAGCACGTTATTCGGCTTATGCCATTCGGCCGAATCGACGCGGGCGCGCGGGCGGGTTCAAATGATATAAAGGCCGCACGCGGCGGCCTTTATCGGGGGGAGTCATGGAATGCGGATCAGCGGCGCGCGAGCGCTCCGACGCTTTTGCCTTCGTGCGCGGGTTCAGCCGCGGTCTTGCGTGCACCCCACCGTTGCGCGAGCACCGCACACAGCATGAGCTGGATCTGATGGAACAGCATCAGCGGCAGCACAACCGCGCCCACCGCGTGCGACGCGAAGATGACCTTGGCCATTGGAATGCCGGAGGCAAGACTCTTCTTCGAGCCACAGAAGATGACCGTGATCTGGTCCGGACGGCTGAAGCCCAGGCGCTTGGCCGTGAACGCGGTGATGAAGAGCGCCGCCGCCAGCAGCAGGACGTTCACCGCTACGAGGCCCGCGAGCGTCGAGAGCGAGATCGAATGCCAGATACCTTCGTTCACGGCCTCGCTGAACGCAACATACACGACCAGCAGAATCGAGCCCTGATCGACGAACTTGAGGATCGCGCGATGCCGGTCGATCCATTTGCCGATCGCCGGCCGCAGCAGTTGCCCGGCGATGAACGGCACGAGCAACTGCAACGTGATATTGCCGACCGTGTGCCACGGCGAGCCGGTGGTCGCGCCGTGATTGCTCACGATCAGCCCGACGAGCGCGGGCGTGATGAAAATGCCGAGCAAGCTGGAGGCGGATGCACTGCACACGGCTGCCGGCACATTGCCCTTGGCCATGGACGTGAAGACAATCGAAGACTGCACCGTCGACGGCAGCGTGCACAGAAAGAGGATTCCGGTATAGAGCGCGGGCGTGACGAAGGGCGTCAGCACCGGTTTCAGCACGAGCCCGAGCAGCGGGAATAGCGCGAAGGTGCTCAGCAGGACGACGAGATGCAGCCGCCAGTGAGTCGCGCCGGCGACGATAGCCTCGCGCGACAGCTTCGCCCCCGTGCAGGAAGAACAGCCGGCCAATGGCAATGTTCGTGATCCAGTTGAACGCGACCGCTGCACTGCCGCGGCACGGCAGGAAACTTGCGAGGATGACGGTGCCGACGAGCGCCAGCGTGAAGTTGTCGGGAAGAAGTTTGGGCCTTGCTATTCAAAAGTCTCGCGCTTGGGCATGCCTGGCCGCAGTGTTCTGCGTCTCCAGCGTCAAGTCAGGAAAAACCATGATTTTCGCTCGTGCCCGATTAAATTAGCAAATTCATTTCTTCGATCGATTGATTCCGAAGCCGCATGAACCGTTCAAGCCATACGTCGATGATCGCGCTGACGGACTGCAACATCCGGGTCGTCGTGCGCGGCGTCTTTGCCGCTTCGGAAATCGTCTATCCAGCATGATTTTCGTCGCATGATTGGTCGTCCGAAATGGCCGGTCGGGCCGAAAAAACTCTGACGTAACATGGTGTTACAACCATCGAGCAGGTCTAAGGAACCTCTGCACAACTCGATTTCAGAGCGCTGACGTTTTACGCTTCGCATCGTATCGATTGCGACGATGGCCTGCGGGTGATTAGTCAACTTTTGAACCGTGGCGGCCTCGTTTTCTGAGTCTCGCGTTTCGATCCTCAAGCGCTTCAAGCATTTCAAGCGCTTCGCAAGGCCTTGCGTGCCATCCACAAATTGCCCAGCGCAAACAGCGTTGTGATCTGCGCAGTATTTTTCATCACCCCCCTATACCGGGTCTTCGTGTAGCCAAATTGCCGCTTGAGCACGCGAAACGGGTGTTCGACCTTCGCGCGGATGCCCGCCTTCAGACGTTCGATCCGATCGTAGATCGCGTCCAGTTGATCACT
>LFJH01000129.1 GCA_001189335.2 Candidatus Paraburkholderia schumanniana | reverse complement strand
CGCCTATGTGCCGCCCTTCGGGTGGCTCCTTTACGCCGCACGTGGGGTGGCGCCATTACGCCGCCTCTCAGGTGGCGCCTTTATGCCGCCCTCGAAATGGCTCCATAGTGCCGCACAGTGACAAGCACCGCATGGCGTGGTCGATGGTGTTCCTGCTGATCGTGATGACCGCGCGCCGTCAGTGGCGCTGGCTCGGGCCCGTGCTGCGCGACCGGCGCCTCCTCGCGCGCTTCGCGGCGAGCGCCGTGCTGCTTTCGGCCAACTGGGGCATCTATATCTATATCTGGGCGGTGAACGACGGGCGCATCGTCGAGGCGAGTCTCGGCTACTTCATCAATCCGCTCGTCAACGTCCTGTTCGGCATGGCGTTTCTGCACGAGCGGCTGCGGCCCGTCCAATGGCTCGCAGTAACCATCGCCGCGCTCGGCGTCCTATGGCTGACATGGGTGAACGGCACGCTGCCGTGGATCAGCCTCGCGCTCGCGCTGACCTTCGGCGGCTACGGACTGTTGCGCAAGACCGCATCCCTTGGCGCGCTCGAAGGGCTCACGCTCGAAACCATGCTGCTGTGTCCCGTCGCGCTGCTTTATTTGTTCTTCCTGAATTCGCACGGCGGAAGCGGCTTCGAGCAGACATCCATTGGCGTGAAGCTGCTGCTTGCGGCGGCCGGCCCGGTAACCGCCGTGCCGCTGCTACTGTTCGCGGCGGGCGCGCGGCGCATTCCGCTGTCGATGCTCGGGCTCATCCAGTACATCACGCCGCCGCTGCAATTGCTGATCGGCGTGGTGATCTATCAGGAATTCTTCGGGCACGGTCAACTGATCGGCTATGGCGCGATCTGGGCTGCGCTCGCGCTGTATTCGCTAGAAGGCTTTTATCGGGCGCGCGCGGCTCGGCTCTGAGCACGCGGCCCCGAAACCATCAGCGCAGCGCGTCGCCGAAGCGATACTCGAGCGTCGCCTCGTCGAGCTTCGCCTTAATCTCCGGATCGATCGGCTGATCGACCGCCGCGAGCGTCTCGTCGAGCTGGTCGGGCCGGCTCGCGCCGATGATCGCCGAGCTCACCGCCGGATTCGCCAGCACCCAGGCGAGCGCCGTGCTCGCAAGCGACCGTCCCGTGGGCGCGACAATCTTGCTGATCTGCTCGATGGTGTGGAACTCGCGCTCGTGCCAGTAGCGCTGGGTGTACATCGCGCCCGCCTTGCCGACCGAGCCGGTGAAGCGGCCCTCGCTCGGCGTGGCATCGTAGCGGTGCTTGCCCGTCAGCAAGCCGCCCGCGAGCGGGTTGTACGGGATGACGGCGAGACCTTCCTCGGTCGCGAGCGGCAGCAGTTCGCGCTCGATCTGACGGAACAGCAAATTGTAGCGCGGCTGCACGGACACGAAGCGCGCGGTGCGCAGCACATCCGAGCGGCCGAGCGCACGCGCGAGCCGGTACGCCATGAAATTCGATACGCCGATATAGCGCGCCTTGCCTTGTCGCACGATGGTGTCGAGCGCTTCGAGCGTCTCGTCGAGCGGCGTGTCGCGGTCGTCGTTGTGCAGCTGATACAGGTCGACGTAATCGGTGTTCAGCCGCTTGAGCGAGGCGTCGATCGCATCGAGCAGATGCTTGCGCGACGCGCCCTTGCTCCACGGCAGCGGCCCCATTTCATGCGCTGCCTTGGTCACCAGGATGAAATTGTCGCGCCGGCCCTTGAGCCAGCGCCCGACGATTTCCTCCGTCCGTCCGGCGAGATCGTGCCCACTGCCGAGCGGATAGACGTTCGCGGTATCGATGAAATTCACGCCTGCGTCCGCTGCACGGTCCATGATGCTGCGCGACACGTCTTCCTCGGTCTGCAAGCCGAAGGTCATCGTGCCGAGGGTGAGACGCGAGACGGTGAGCCCCGTATTGCCGAATTGGCCGTATTGCACGGTTGCGCTCCAGAAGAGAAGGGAATGAAGAGGCGGACAGAATAGCGCTTATGACGTAGATGCGCCGCGCGTACCCGCGGGCGCCGGCGTGGTGCTGGGCGGAGCCGCATCGAGCCTGCGGAACACCACGCCCGACACCAGCGTCACCACGCCCATGCACACGAAGCTCAGCCTGAAGCCGGTCGAGGTCGAAAACGGCCCCTGGAACAGCTGCACGAGCGAACCGCCGATCGTCACGCCCAGGCCGATCGCCAGCATCTGCACCATCGAGAACAGGCTGTTGCCGCTGCCTGCATCCTTGCTTGACAGGCCCTTGAGCGTGACGCTGTTCATCGCCGCGAACTGCATCGAGTTGCATGCGCCGAACAGCGCGAGAATCGCAATTTCGACGCCGAGCGGCAGCGACGGCGAGAACAGCGCGAACGCGACGATCGAAGCGCCGACGAGCGCCGTGTTCACCAGCAGGAAAGTGTCGTAGCCGTAGCGCTTCACGAGTTGCGCGATCCAGCGCTTGCTGATCGTGCCGGCAATCGCGATCGGCAGCATCATCAGCCCGGAATGCAGCGGGCTGTAGCCGAGCTCGAGCTGCATCAGCAGCGGCAGGAGAAACGGCACCGCGCTGGAGCCGATGCGGCACAGCAGATTGCCGATCAGCCCGACGCTGAAGTTCGGCTCGCTGAACAGCGCGAGATGAAAGAGCGGATTGCGCTTGTGGCGCGCATACGGGACATACGCGAACGCCGACACCGCCGCGAGCGCGAAGAGCGCGACGGACACCGCGCCGCGATGCGTCTCGACGGGCGAGTCTAGCGCGAGCGAGAACGACACCATGCACATCGACAGCAGGCCGCAGCCGATGAAGTCAAAGGGTGGAGCATCGTGGACCGTGTCGTTCGGCAGATAGCGCTGCACGGTGTAGAGGCCGAGCGCGCCCGCCGATTGGCACGTTGATCAGGAAGATCCAGTGCCACGAGAAGGACTCGACGAACCAGCCGCCGAGCGTTGGACCGAGGATCGGGCCGACCTGTCCGACAACAGAGATCATCGCGAGCGCGGAGACATACGCTTCGCCGGAGACGGCGCGCAGCACGGCGAGCCGGCCGATGGGCAGCAGCATCGAGCCGCCGATGCCCTGCAGCACGCGCGCCAGCACGAGCTGGTCGAGCGTGTGGGCGCGCGCGCAGGCGAGCGAGCCGATGACGAACAGCGAAATCGATACGGCGTAGACGCGGCGCGTGCCGAAGCGATCGGCCAGCCGGAGGCGGGTGTGAGCAGCGCCATCGTCAGCGTGTAGTCGACGACGATCGACTGCATTGCGAGCGGCTTGGCGTCGAGACTGCGGGCAATGGAAGGCAGCGCCGTATTCACGATGGTCGTGTCGAGCGCCTGCATGAAAAAGCCCACGGCGACTATCCATAAAAGCGCCGTGTGGGAAGACTGTCTGGTCATGTGAGGGGAGTCGCTGGGAAGCGCGCGCGATCGAAAGGCCGAAGAAAGCAGCTGAAACCGCTGTCCCGCGCGCATCATGAAATCTTAGTGATTCGATGCATCATCGTGAAGCCCGCTAACCGCATTGACTGTCATCGGAATTAGCGATCACAATGACGCATGCTCAATCCAGTCTGGCTGAACACCTTCGCGACGGTGGCCACGTCGCACAGCTTTACCGACGCCGGGCGGCAGCTCGGGCTGCGACAATCGAGCGTCTCCGAGCATATCCGGCGTCTGGAAGAGAGCGTCGGGCGGCGGCTGTTCGTGCGCGACACGCATTCGCTCGCGCTCACCGCCGACGGCGAAGCGGTGCTCGTGCACGCCCGAGTGATCCTGGAGGCGATGGCGCACGCGTAGTCGCAGTTCAGCTCGCCGCGCCTGCGCGGGCGCGTGCGGCTCGGCTCGTCGGACGATCTCTCGCTGGGGCCGCTGCCGAGCGTGTTCGCGGCGTTCCGCGACACGCATCCGGACGTCGAGCTGGAGATCACCATCGGCATGACGGGGCGGCTCTATCAGATGGTGGATGCCGGCGAGCTCGATCTTGCGGTCGGCAAGCGCCGTCTCGGCGACGCGCGCGGCCCCCAGCTCCTTTCCGGGCGGCTCGAATGGCTGGCGAAGCCCGGCACCATCGTCGACACGAGCCAGCCGCTGCCGCTCATTCTCGTCTCCGAGCCGAGCGTCACGCGCGGCGTCGTGCTCGATACGCTCGCCATGACCGGCGCGAGCTGGCAGATGGTCTGCACGAGCAGCAGCCACGCCGAGTGCATCGCCGCGGCGCGCGGCGGGCTCGGGCTCACCGTCCGGTCGCACTTTCTGGCGGCGCGCGCGGCCTCGCTCCGCCCGAGAACCGCGCGGAACTGCCCGTCCTGCCGGAGGTGGAGTTCATCGCGTCCGGCTCGAAGCATCCGAGCCGTCCTGCCGAGACCCTGCTGCAGCTTCTACAGGACAGCGACCTGCGCGGCGAATGGGATGGAGAATGAGCCGGGGAAAGACCGACGCAAGCAGGAGCGTGCAAGCCGGTTGTGCCGCAGCAACGAGCGGCACGCTCGAATGGCTATCGACAATCTGTTCTTATATATTGTGCGGCGTTTGAAGTAGCCACTTCCAAGACGTGTTCCGCCTTCGCCGCTTTCTTTCCTCAGATCTGTTCCGTGTCCGCGCGTTCGGCGCGATGATCGCGCTCGCGGCCCTCGGCGCGTTCTCGCACGCGCACGCCGCGTCCTATCTGACGAGGCATTGCGACGACCTCGACGGCAGGACCGTGCCCGCGTCGATCATCGGCCTGCCGACGCGCGGCGCGACGATCGTCTCCGCGTGGATCGTGAAGGCGGCTGCGCCCGGCAACCGCAACGGCGAATATTGCCGCATCACCGGCTTCATCCGCGCGCTGCAGGACACGACGCCCGACATCCGCTTCGAAGTTAACCTGCCGAGCCGCTGGAACGGCCGCGCGTTGCAGATGGGGGGGGGGGGCGGCGACAACGGCACGATCGTCTCCGGCACCAACCCGATGCCTTTCGCGCCCGACTCGACGCCGCTTGCGCGCGGCTACGCTACCTTCGGCTCCGACTCGGGCCACGTCTGCAACTCGGGGCGCGCGGACTTCGCCGTGAACGACGAGGCCATTGTCAACTTCGGCTTCGGGCATCTCAAGAAAACGCGCGACGTCGCGCTTGCGCTGATCCAGATGGGCTACGGCCGCGCGCCCGAGAAGATCTACTTCGCGGGCGGCTCGACGAGCGGGCGCGAAGGCTTCACGGTGATCGAGCGCTTCCCGAACGACTACGACGGCGTGATCGCCAACGCGCCCGCGATCAACTTCTCCGGCGTGCGGCTGATGGGCGTGAAGCTCGGGCAGTCGTCGTATGCGAAGCCGGGCGGCTTCGTCGGGCTCGCGCCGCAGCGGCGCGTGTTCGAGACCGTCATGCACGACTGCGACCGGCTCGACGGCGCCGCCGATTGCATCGTCGGCAATGTCGAGGCGTGCAGGAAGCTGGAGCCGCAGATCGTCGCATCGCTGCGCTGCGCGAACGGGCAGCGGCCGTCGCTGCGCGACAGTTGCCTCTCCAATGCGCAGATCGACACGCTCGAGACGCTGCATGACGGCGTCACGACGCCGTATCCGCTCGCGTACGGCGTCGATCGCTATCCCGGCTACAACGTGTTTCAGGGCGTGGACTTCTCGAGCACGCTCGGGCTCGGCGATTCGCCGACGCTCCTGAATCCGCCGAACTTCGCCGCGAACGGCTATCTCTTCGTGCAGGGCGATGCGTATATCCGCCACTTCGTCACGCGCGATCTCGGCTACAGCGTGCTTGCGTTCGACATCGACAATCCGGGCCGCTTCAGGCAGCGACTCACGGCGCTCGCCTACACGGTCGGCGCGATGAACCCGGACTTTTCCGCGTTCATCGCGCACGGCGGCAAGCTGATCGCGATGCACGGCCTCGCCGACGAGGTCACCAGCCCGAATCAGACGATCGCGTTCTATCACGCGCTCATCGAGCGTTATGGACGCGACACCGTCGATTCATTCATGTGGCTCTACATGGTGCCGGGCTTTCAGCACGGCAATGGCGTGTTCATTCCCGCATGGCACGAACTCGGCGCGCTCGACGACTGGGTGAGCAACGGCGTCGCGCCCGAGACACTGGTCGGCAGCGACATCGCGCCGGCCACCAACGGACGCACGCGGCCGATATGCCGTTATCCGAACTATCCGCGCTACGTCGGAAAGGGCAGCATCAATGTCGCGGCGAATTGAGCTTCCCTCGAAATTTCGACTTCCAGCGGGTCGTGTGTAGACTCGATCTGAAGGAAGGGAAAGAATTATGTTCAAGGTACCAAACCAGGCCTATACGGCGGAGTTCAGGGCGGCCGCCGTACAACGGGTCAAGGATGGACAGAGCATCCGTGCTGTGTCCCGTGAATTGAAGATGTCACCGCAGACGCTGCGCAACTGGGTGAAAGCTGCA
>LFJH01000128.1 GCA_001189335.2 Candidatus Paraburkholderia schumanniana | reverse complement strand
TGGTGGAGTTCGATTGTGGAAGTGATTGTGGAAGTGTTACCGTGAGAAGCAACATTCTCCTTCAATCGCCACCGCCTTCTCCCGCCTCTTCCCTACGCCGCGTACACCAGTTTCAACGATAGCTCCCTTACGGGAGCATATAATGGCGATCGAACTGCCGCTTCTCCATAAACATGCCCGACTTGCTCGCCAATCTGAATCCCGAACAGCTCGCCGCCGTGACGCTGCCCGATGAGTCCGCGCTCATTCTCGCGGGCGCAGGCAGCGGCAAGACGCGCGTGCTCATCACGCGCATCGCGTGGCTGATCCAGCAGGGCTACGCGTCGCCGCCGACCGTGCTCGCCGTCACCTTCACGAACAAGGCCGCGCGCGAAATGCTGGCGCGCCTGTCCGCCTTGCTGCCGATCGACACGCGCGGCATGTGGATCGGCACCTTCCACGGCCTGTGCAACCGCATGCTGCGCGCGCACTACCGCGACGCTGGTCTGCCGCAGACCTTTCAGATTCTGGATACATCGGACCAGCTCTCGGCCATCAAGCGGCTGATGAAGGGCCTTAACATCGACGACGAAAAGTACCCGGCGAAGAATCTCCAGTACTTCATCAACAACGCGAAGGAGCAGGGCCTGCGTCCGAAGGACGTCGATGCCACCGACGACTTCAACCGCAAGTTCGTCGAGCTCTATCAGGTCTACGACCAGCAGTGCCAGCGCGAAGGCGTCGTGGACTTTCCGGAGCTGCTGCTGCGCTGTTATGAACTGCTCGCGTACAATCCGCCGCTGCGGGCGCATTATCAGGCGCGCTTTCGCAACATTCTCGTCGACGAGTTCCAGGACACGAACAAACTGCAGTACGCGTGGCTCAAGCTGCTGGCGGGCGAGCACAACGCGATCTTCGCGGTCGGCGACGACGACCAGTCCATCTACGCGTTCCGCGGCGCGAACGTCGGCAACATGCACGACTTCGAGCGCAAATTCCGCGTGCGCAATCTCATCAAGCTGGAGCAGAACTACCGCTCGCACGGCCATATTCTCGATGCGGCGAACTACCTGATCGCGAACAATGCCAACCGGCTCGGCAAGAACCTGCGTACCGACGCGGGGCACGGCGAGCAAGTGCGCGTCTACGAAGCGGCGACGGATTCGCAGGAAGCGGGCTGGATCGTCGAGGAAATCAAGGCGCTCATCAATACCGGTCTGTCGCGCGGCGAGATCGCGGTGCTTTATCGCAGCAACGCGCAGTCGCGGACCATCGAGCATACGCTCGTGAACGCGGGCATTCCGTATTGCGTGTATGGGGGCTTGCGCTTCTTCGAGCGCCAGGAAGTGAAGCACGCGCTCGCGTACCTGCGCCTGATCGACAACCCGAACGACGACACCGCGTTCGCGCGGGTCGTCAATTTCCCGAGCCGGGGCATCGGCGCGCGATCCATCGAACAGCTCGCCGACGCCGCGCGTCTCTATAGCTGCTCGATGGCGGCAGCCGTGCCCTACGTCACCGGCAAGGCCGGCACGAGCCTGGGCGCGTTCGCCACGCTCATCGCGAAGATGCGCGCCGACACGCAGCAGATGAGCTTGCCGGAGACGGTCGAATATGTCGTGCGCGCGAGCGGGCTTGCCGCGTTCTACGAAACCGAGCGCGAGGGGCAGGACCGGCTGGAGAACCTGCAGGAACTGGTGAACGCGGCGACCGCGTTCGTGAGCGAGGAAGGCTACGGTCTCGACACGCCCGCGCGCTCGATCCCGTTGCGTCCGGGTGCGACATCGGCGCCGGAGATCGCGTCGGTGAGCGGCGACGGCGAAATCGAGGTGCTCGACGCGCCCGGCATCACCGATCCCGCGCAGAATCCAGACACGATGACGCCGCTCGCCGGTTTTCTGTCGCATGCATCGCTCGAAGCCGGCGACAACCAAGCGCAGGCTGGCCAGGACGCCGTGCAGCTGATGACCGTGCATGCGGCGAAGGGCCTCGAATTCACGGCGGTTTTCATGACCGGTCTGGAAGAGGGCCTCTTCCCGCACGAGAACAGCGCCCAGGAATCCGACGGGCTCGAGGAAGAGCGGCGTCTCGCCTATGTCGCGATCACACGCGCGAAAGAGCGGCTCTATCTATCGTTCGCGCAGAGCCGCATGCTGCACGGACAGACACGCTACAACATCCGTTCACGCTTTTTCGACGAACTGCCGGAAGGCGCGCTCAAGTGGCTCACGCCGAAGATCGAGCCGGGCGCACGCTGGGGCGGCCGCTCGGACAACGCCGGCTGGGGCCGCGACTGGTTCGCGCGTCCCGGGCAGGAGCGCGGCGGCTCGCAATACCCGCGCGATCAGCAAACGAGCGCGGCATTGCCTGCCTTCGCGAACGAGCAGCGCGCGGCGGATGCGGGTTTCAAGGTCGGTCAGGCCGTGTTCCACACGAAGTTTGGCGAAGGCACCGTGACGGCGCTCGAAGGCGCAGGCGGCGACGCCCGCGCGCAGGTGCGCTTCAAGCGTCATGGCGAGAAGTGGCTCGCGCTGGCCGTCGCGAAACTGCAGGCCGTCGAATGAAGCGCCTCGCGATCATGGCGGCGCTACCGCAGGAACTAGGCGATCTGATCGCACAGATGCAGGCGGCGGGCGAAGTGCGCACCGTCACGCTCGGGCGACGCGAGTACTACGTTGGCTGCGCGCGCGGCGTGCCGGCGGTCGTCACGCTTGCGCGCATCGGCAAGGTCGCGGCAGCCGCGACGGCGAGTGCGCTGATCCACGTCTTCGAGGCGCAAGCGATCGTCTTCACGGGCGTCGCGGGCGGCGTGCACGCGGACGTGCGGGTGGGCGATATCGCTGTCGCGAATGCGCTGATGCAGCACGATCTCGATGCGTCGCCGCTGTTTCCGCGTTTCGAGGTGCCGCTGCTCGACCGTGCCCGCTTCGACGCCGACCGCGCGCTCTCCGATGCGCTCGCCGCTGCCGCGGATGCGTTCATCGCCGAAGAAGGAGCCGCGCTCGCGGAGCGCTTCGCCGTGGCCGGGCCGCGCGTGCATCGCGGGCTCATCGTGAGCGGCGACCGGTTCATCGCGAGCCACGACGCGCTCTTCGCCCTGCGCGATGCGCTCCCCGACGCGCTCGCCGTGGAAATGGAAGGCGCGGCCATCGCGCAGGTCTGCTACGAGCACGGCGTGCCCTGCGCGGTCGTACGGACCATCTCCGATACCGCGGACGCCGCAGCGCCCGCATCCTTCGCCGATTTCCTCACGGCGATCGCCGCGACTTACTTGTCGGGCATTTTGTCGCGCTTTCTGCGCGCGATCGGCTGAAGCGTCCGCGAACCATGCGCGGACAAAGCCTTCGCGGCTTTCCGCAGTTCGTCCGACGGTCGGAATTCTCGCTTGTAGTTGAGAATGATTCTCAATACAATGACGCACTCGACGTGAGGCACTGTCTGAAACACATGGGAGGCCCGACGACATGACGAACGATTTCACCGCCATCGGCGTTCCGGGCGCCGGGGGGCCAGTCAGCGAGACGCATGCGCGGAGCGAGCGCGCTCAGGCTCGCGCGATCGCGGCGAACGCCGCCGACCTTTCTTCGAACTCGATACCCCTTGCTTCGCTCGCCCTCGACGGGTGCCTTTTCGATACGAGCCGCTTCCCGCTCGTGCGTCTGCGCCCGCGTGCCGTGAGGCCCGGCTACGCGTTCGCATGGAGCGCGCAGATGAAGCGGCTGGTGGCGCTGTCGACGCCCTTCGTGCTGGTCGCCGAACAGCCGCTCACGAATCCGACGACGACGCGCGCCTGCGTGGGGCCTGGATGCGTACGCACTGCGCGACGCTCGCGGCGTTCTGCCGCGGCCTGATCGTCATTGAGGCACGCGCGACGACGCGCGAAACGCTGCATGCGATGACCGAAGTTAGCGGCGTGCGCACGGTCGTCGTGTCGAGCATGCGGGTCGCGGGCGAACTCGCGCCGGTGCTGCTCAAGCATTCCGCGGCCGAAGCCGCGTCCGTTCCTGCGACGCACACGCAGGCGGTCTGAAAACGATCCGACCGATCAGGGCGCGCCCTGTCTAGCAGGGGTTTGCCGGCTGCTCTATTCTGAGAGCCCAGCCAACGCCGCTTTGCAGGGGACGCGCATGTCGACTTACCAGGAAGCGTATCGCCGGTCGATCGAGGAGCCCGAAGCGTTCTGGGCCGAGCAGGCCCGCCGCATCCATTGGCAGATTCCGTTCGATCAGGTGCTCGATGCCAGCAAACCACCGTTTGCGCGCTGGTTCGTCGGCGGCCGGACGAACCAGTGTCATAACGCCGTCGACCGGCATCTCGCCTCGCGTGCGCAACAGGACGCGCTCGTGTACGTATCGACGGAAACGGGCATCGAACGCCGCTACACCTATGCCGAGCTGCACGCGGAAGTAAACCGCATGGCGGCCGTCATGCGCTCGCTGCACGTGAAGAAGGGTGATCGAGTCCTCATCTATCTGCCGATGATCCCCGATGCGCTCTTCGCGATGCTCGCGTGCGCGCGCATCGGCGCAATTCATTCGGTCGTATTCGGCGGATTCGCGGCGCCCAATCTCGCGGCGCGCATCGACGCCGCCGAGCCCGTGCTCATCGTCACGGCCGATGCCGGTGCGCGCGGCGGCAAGGTGATCGACTACACGCCGCTCGTCGACGAAGCGCTGTCGCGCGCGCAGTTCAAGGTGCCGAAGGTGCTGCTGATCGCGGCAGCTTGCGCCGGAGCGTCTGTAGGCGAGCTATCTCGTCGCGTACGAGCCGCTGCGCGAGCAGTTCTTCGATGCCCACGTGCCATGCGAATGGCTCGAATCGAACGAGCCTTCGTACATTCTCTATACGTCCGGCACGACCGGCCGGCCCAAGGGCGTGCAGCGCGATGTCGGCGGCTACGCGGTCGCGCTCGCCGCGTCGATGGAGCAGATCTTCCAGGGAGCAGCCGGCGACACGATGTTCACCGCATCGGATGTCGGCTGGGTCGTCGGGCACAGCTATATCGTCTATGCGCCTTTGCTTGCCAGCCTGACGACCGTGATGTACGAAGGCACGCCGATCCGTCCGGATGGCGGCATCTAGTGGCGTCTCGTCCAGCAGTACAGGATCGATCTGATGTTCACTGCGCCGACCGCGATCCGCGTGCTCAAGAAGCAGGACCCGGCGCTGATGGAGAAGTACGACCTGTCGAGCCTGCGCGCGCTGTTTCTCGCGGGCGAGCCGCTCGACGAGCCGACCGCGCAGTGGATCCAGAGCGCGCTCAGGAAGCCCGTCATCGACAACTACTGGCAGACCGAGACCGGCTGGCCGATGCTGGCGATTCCGCGCGGCATCGAGGAACTGCCGTCGAAGCTCGGCTCGCCGGGTCTGCCGTCGATGGGCTTCAACCTCAAGCTGCGCAACGAGGCGATCGGCGATGAATGCGCGCCGGGCGAGAAGGGCGTCGTCACGCTGGCGTATCTGTTGCCGCCGGGCTGCATGCTGACCGTGTGGCGCGATGACAGGCGCTTCGTCGATACTTACTGGAAGAGCGTGCCGAACCAGATGGCCTACTCGACCTTCGACTGGGGCGTGCAGGACGAAGACGGCTATGTGTCGATACTCGGCCGCACCGATGACGTGATCAACGTCGCGGGGCATCGGCTGGGCACGCGCGAGATCGAGGAGGCGCTATCGGCGCATCCGGCGGTCGCGGAGGTGGCGGTGGTCGGCATCGCCGATTCGGTGAAAGGGCAGGCTGCGGCGGCATTCGTCGTGCTGCGCGACGCCGACCGCATCAACGCGCCCGGCGCGCGCGAAGGGATGGAGGCCGAACTTTGTCACGCGGTGGATTCACAGCTCGGCGCCATTGCGCGTCCGACGCGCGTGCATTTCGTGACGATGCTGCCGAAGACGCGTTCGGGCAAGCTGCTGCGCCGCGTGATCGCGGCGCTGGCGGAAGGACGCGATCCGGGCGAACTGCCGACGATCGAGGACCCCGGCGCGGCGAATCACAACCAGAAGCTGCGATCAAGCCTTCGCGTGTGCTTCCTTCGTCTTCGGCAGCAGGATGGTCAGCACGCCCAGCAGCGGCAGGAACGCACAGACCTTGTAGACATAGTCGATGCTGGTCGCATCCGCGAGATGCCCGAGCACCGCCGCGCCAACGCCGCCCATCCGGAACGCGAAGCCGAAGAACAGGCCCGCGACCATCCCGACTTTGCCCGGAATCAGCTCCTGCGCGTAGACAAGGATCGCCGAGAAGGCGGACGTCAGCACGAGCCCGATGATCACCGACAGCACGCCCGTCCAGAACAGGTTGTGTATAGACCGGAGACATGGGTAACACCTGTTCCATGACATGGGTAACACTTCGGACGAATGGTTCGTCCGGAGTCGATCATGAGCTGGGATAGCAAAAACATCATGGAACTGCGGCTTGAATTCG
>LFJH01000127.1 GCA_001189335.2 Candidatus Paraburkholderia schumanniana | reverse complement strand
AGTGATCAACTGGACGCGATCTACGATCGGATCGAACGTCTGAAGGCGGGCATCCGCGCGAAGGTCGAACACCCGTTTCGCGTGCTCAAGCGGCAATTTGGCTACACGAAGACCCGGTATAGGGGGGTGATGAAAAATACTGCGCAGATCACAACGCTGTTTGCGCTGGGCAATTTGTGGATGGCACGCAAGGCCTTGCGAAGCGCTTGAAATGCTTGAAGCGCTTGAGGATCGAAACGCGAGACTCAGAAAACGAGGCCGCCACGGTTCAAAAGTTGACTAATCACCCGCAGGCCATCGTCGCGATCGATACGATGCGAAGCGTAAAACGTCCAGCGCTCTGAAATCGAGTTGTGCAGAGGTTCCCTAAAAGCATGCGAAAGTCGTCGCGGCGCCGATCGGAAACATCACCGACCAGCTGAACTGGCTGCCGCCCGGCCGCACGACGAACAGCATGCCGATGAAGCCGAGCACGACCATCGCCCATTTGCTGCGGGGCACGTGGTCCTTCAGCAGGAGCGGGGCCAGCAGCGTGGAGATGAGCGGCGCGAGCATCGCCAGCGAGGTCGTCACCGGCAGCGGCAGATGGCGCAGGCCCGCGAAGGTGCACGCCGAATTCGTGAGCAGCAGGACCGCGCGCACGATCTGCAGCTTCAGGCTGCCGGTGCGAAAGAGGTCGAACGCGCCGCGCCGCACTTGCCAGACGCCCAGCACGATCATCTGGAACAGGTAACGCACCCAGAGCAGCGCCAGTAGAGGGACGGCCGCGCCGATCAGCTTGACCGTCGAATCGCTTGCCGCGAAGGTGGCGGTGGTCAAAATCATGATGGCGATGCCGGCACCGGTGTTATCGGTATCAATCCGGTATCGCGCATTGCCCTCTAAGAGGTTGTTGCCATCGGGATTCTGTGGTTTCGCCGTCGTTCGGTCTCGCGTCTGTTCGTTCGATTCCTATCGATCGGCGCGGCGCAGGGCGTGGTCGATGGCTTTCATGAAGAAACGGCTTTTCAACCGTTGTTTCAATTCTCCGGCCATCGCGCAGCGATGGCCGCCGTGTTGTGTGCCGGTCACGAAGCCAAAAATGGACTCGACGGTTCGAACAGATCGGGTGTGGGCGCGGCGGTTCGATTTCGCGAAATCCGTGGCAGTTTGTTCCGGGCTCACCGCCATCTCCGGCAGGATCGCGCTTGCCGTCGGCGTAACCGTCTCGCAGACGGTGGGAGACGGGACGGAGTGCTCGTCGCGACGTGGGCGAAGCCGCGCGCGCAGTGCTCTGCCTGCATACGCGTCACATCGCCGGTCAACCGCGCGATGCGAAATGTCGGCTGGATCCATTTCGCTCAGAGACCTTGCCATCGGCGCTCTGGCGCCTACACTTAAAGTAGTTTCTCAACTGCTTCGTGGGAGGCAACAATGAGAACGAGAACACGCGAAGTCGTGCGCATGCTGGCGACCTTCCGGCATTCGGCGCATTGCCGGCGATTGCGCGCGGCTGCAGCGGTGCAGGCGGCGCGCGACCTGGCGAACGAGGAGTCGCCGGAGAGCGAGGAGGACGATAAGCAGGCGGACAGCTCGGCTGCCGACGAGCGTCACCGGCCGGGTAAGTCGCATCGGGGCATGCATTGACGTTTGCAGGATCAGACGCGTGCCGGATTCCTGAAAGGCGAGAAACGCCAATGCCCGCTTGTGTCCTTCACGGTGATTGCGCCGTGCGCATGCAGCACCTCGCCGACCGCGTCCGGCGCGATGTCGCCGGTCATGCGGATGACGAGCAGGGTGCGCCGCGGCGTGGCATCGGATACGCTCATGTGCCGTCCTGGCGCGCACTCGCGTATCGGCTCGGTCGGCACCGGCCGGTTGCGCGCGATCACACCCTGGTGCTCGCCGTGGGCGATATACTCCGCGTCGTCTTCGTCGTGTGCGAGCGGCGCAGGCGCGTAGAAGTCCATTTCGCTGCGAGCCGCCCGGTAAAGATGCGCGTCGTCGCGGCGCAAGCCCGCAAGCTGCAAGGCCCGAAGTGCCTCGTGTCCATCCCGCCACGAGCCGAACACGCCAACCATGACCTGATTCATCGTCGCTCCCTCCGTCGGTCCGCCCCGGTTCGCGGATCTCCCCAACCGGTGTCGTGGTGCGCGGACGTCGTCCTCGATGCGCACGCTCTCAATCTTCAGCAACGCCCTCTTTAGCAACGCCCGTTCCCGCATGACAGTTCCGAAAACCTGAGCCCTTGCCGATCGCGCGAGACCGGTTGCGACCCCACCGGCTATCACCTAAAGTGACTTAGCGTCTATTTCCTATCAACAACGCGCGTCATGCGACGCGTCCTCCGCGAGGTTCGAATGATTGCGAAAGCCTGCGCATTGTCGTTCGTACTGGTGGCAAGCTCGGCGACGGCGGCGCCCTGCTATAGCGATGGCGACGTCGTGACCCTGGAAGGCACGGCCACGCGACAGGCGACCCATGAAGCGGATGCATCCGCCAAGCCGGCCTGGGTTCTGTCGCTCGCGAGCCCCGTGTGCGTGCTGAGCGCGGGTACCGGACAGGGGGCGCGGCAGCAATCGACGGTGTCCGCGGTGCAGATCATCGACGCCACGCCCACTGAGAACGCGCGCATCCAATTGACGGGCAAGCTCGTCACCGGCAACGTCAGCGGCTACTATGCGGTGCCGACCGCCATCTGGGTGCTCAAGGAGCGCGTGCTGTCGAGGCAATAGCGTCCGATAGGCACGCAAGCGCCGTGCGCCGAGATCGAACCGATACGGCCAAGCGCTCAGGCCGCTTTCACGTGCGCCTGCGGACGCCAGTACTCGGCGACGACGATGCGCAGCGGCTGATGATCGAGCCCGCGCTCTTCGGCGAAGCGCATGATGGCCTCGAGCTGCCGGCCGGTGCAACGGAACGTCTCGCGGCGAGGCGCCGTCTGGTTTTTCTTGTCCGCGTTCATGGCAATCCTTTTTCCAGGAGCTTCCCCGACAGGGCAGGACCGTTCGGCTGCGCGGCCGCGCTGCCTGCTGCCTTCGCATTAGGCCGTAGCGACGGCGCCGCTACCGGCTGCTAGCGCACACACGGTCGCGCCGAGCAGAGGCATCCGTTTTTTGCCAACGGAATAAACGTGACGGCCCGGTCGTTAAGCAGGGGAAACCCGCACCGAAATCGATACGCGGGCCAAGAGGAGAGGAGGCTGTGAGCGCCGAACTCGAGCGTGTGTCGACGGGCGAGCGCCGTGCGCCGGCGCGCCATGCGGTCATGCGGCGGGAATACTGGCAGCGGCGCATCGATGCCGTGATGCACGCGACGGCGGACGAGCCGCTGCGGCGCGATGCCGCCGCGCTGAGCGAACGCCTCGCGAACGCTTTCGCCGATGCGCCGGAACGAGTCGCGGGGGAAGCGGGAGAAGTCGCGCGGGAAGCCAGCAGCAGAAAACGAAGCGAACCGGCGTGAGCGGCGGCGCATGTGACTCATGGCCGCCGCTCACATCATCCCGCCTGCTCGACGGGCGTCACGTCCACATCGATCTTCTGCGTGCCGCGCAGCACCGCGATCTTCACGGTCTTGTCGATGCGCGATGCATCCAGCGTGCGCTGCAGGCCATCCACGCTGTCGACGGCGATACCATCCACCTCGACGATGCGATCGCCCACCCTGAGCCCGCCGAGCGCCGCGGGACTGCCTTTCACGATCTCCATGACATGCACGCCGCTCGCCGACGCGAGTGCGAAGAAGCGCTGCACGCACCGCGATATCGGCGTGGTCGTGCCCGCGACGCCGATATAGGCCGCCGGACGCGCCCATGCGTGAAAATCTGCATGATGACCCACTTGGCCGTATCGATCGCGGTGGCGAAGGAGATGGCCTGCGCGCCCGCGATGATCGCCGTGTTGACGCCGATCACCTGTCCCGCCGAATTGATGAGCGGCCCGCCCGAGTTGCCGGGATTGAGCGCCGCGTCGGTCTGAATGACGTCGTAGATCATGCGGCCCGACGTCGAGCGCAGCGAGCGGCCGAGCGCGGACACCACGCCGGTCGTGACGGTCTGCGCGAGCCCGAGCGGATTGCCGACGGCGATGGCGATCTGCCCGACGCGCAGGCTGCCCGAGTCGCCGAGTTCGACGTGCGGCAACGGTTTCGGCGAACCGATGCGCAGCACCGCGAGATCGCTCGCGGGATCGTCGCCGATGAGATCGGCGTCGAAACGCGAACCGTCCGCGAGCGTCACGACGATATGCATCGCTTCATGCACGACATGGCTATTGGTGAGCAGGTATCCGTCGGGCGTGAAGATGAAGCCCGAGCCCGTGCCGCCGACATGACGTCGGGCGCCGCGAGCGTCGGCGAGCTGCCGCTCGACCGAGATGAAAACGACCGCCTGCTGCACGCGTTCGAGCGCGCCGATGACCGTGCGCGAATAGGCGTCGAGCAGGGCGGTATCGTCGAGTGGGGCGGAGGGCGCGGGGTCCTGCGCCCCGCGCGCAAGATCGTCGATGAATTGAGGCCTGCTTCCCATGCTGGATTGACTCCGGATGTCTGGAAGCCGACATGCGGGCCGCTGCGCCGGTTTTCAAGAGGTAGTTGCGTTTGCAAGTAGTTTCATCGGGCCGAGCCTTTCGACGACGAGGCGCTGCGCGTCGTCGCGCACGAATAGCGAGCCGGCGAAGCCGAGCGCGTTCACCGCGACGCCTTCCACGTGCGACACGCGGCGCGGCACCGCGAGCATCCAGCGGCGCGTGACGAGCAGGTTGTAGGGCGCGCTCTGATGCGCGACGCCTGCGACATCGACGGACTCTATGCCGATGGCGTTCAGCAATTGCAGATAAGTGGCGTGCGCGTTCGTGGAGGCTTCATCGCCGAGCCAGGCTGCCACGTGCGCGAATGCGAGTTGCGGTGCGCGGAACATGCCCTCCGTGCGCGCGGATTCGATGCACGGTTCGATCGGCAGTGCGTGACCGTCGAGCGGCAGCGGCACGATCTGCAGGTGCTTGTGCGGTTGGCTGGATCCGGCGATCGTGCCGCCGTTGTAGAAGCCGAGTCCGTCGAAGCGATCGAGGCACGCGAAGAGCGCGGCGAAGTCGTCTTCGTCCATGAGCGAATCCTGGGGCTCGAACACCGTCGTCACGATGAGCAGATGATGCGCGAGCACGTTGAACTTGTTGAGCAGCAGGAAGTGCCGCGCGCCGATATCGCCGACGCGCAATGATTCTTCGCACGGCGAGAACGGATCGCGCCATGCGCTCGCGGCATCCGCCGCTGACTTCGCGGCGAGCTTCGATGCTTCTTCCTTGCGCGCGAGATTCGCCGCTTGTCGCACGAGAAAACGCACGCCGCTGTCTTCGATCACGCTTGTCACGGTATCGAGGGAATGCAGCGCGCCGCACGCGAGCGCGCGTTCGGTTTGCGCAACGATGTCCTGCCATGAAGGAGCGTTCATGAGCGTCATGTTTGTCCTTGGCCTGCTCGAATCGAGCGGTGCGGCAAGCATTCCGATGCTTCCTGATGACCACGTGCTGCAGAAAACGTTCGCGAAGCAATGCACATGCTGTGCCGTTTGACAGCATGTTAATGCGGGACCGCCCTGTTGTAGGAGAGTCGTAAGGCTTGGCGGTCGCACGGAGCGTTGGCGTTTGTGTGGTCTAGCTTGTGTGGTCTATATTGGTTTCATGGAAAACCGATATGGAGGTGCGACATGAGGCGCATCTATTTCCTGCTTCCCAACGTGCCGAGCGCGAAGGGGATCATCGATGAACTGCTTCTCAAGCGGATCGAATGGCGACATATCCATGTGCTCGCGCGGCCTCATGAGCCGCTTGAAGACTTGCCGCAGGCGACGCTTACGCAACGCTCCGATCTCTTGCCGGCGCTTGCGCGGGGGACGGCTGCCGGCGGCGTGACGGGTGCGCTCGCGGGGCTCGTCGCGATGGCGTTTCCTCCGGCGGGGTTGACGATTACTGGCGGCGTGGTGGTGTGCATGACCCTCGCGAGCATGGGATTCGGCGCATGGACCGCGACGATGATCGGCGTGGGTATTCCCAATACGCGGTTGCGGCGTTTCGAGCATGCGATCGAAAATGGCGAACTGCTGATGATGGTCGATATGCCGAAGGATCGTGTCGAGGAGATCGAGGCGCTGGTGAAGAGCCATCATCCGGAGGCCGATGTCGAAGGGGCCGATCCTACGATTCCGGCGTTTCCTTGATGGGGGTGTTTGGGCAGATCTGATCGACTGCTTGCGCTTCTATGAAATCCTGAATTCGTGTCGGTTTATTAGCGTTGCCCTGCGGGGGCGGCAGTCACTTTCTTTGCTGCAAAGAAAGTGAGCTTCCCTCGAAATTTCGACTTCCAGCGGGTCGTGTGTAGACTCGATCTGAAGGAAGGAAAAGAATTATGTTCAAGGTACCAAACCAGGCCTATACGGCGGAGTTCAGGGCGGCCGCCGTA
>LFJH01000012.1 GCA_001189335.2 Candidatus Paraburkholderia schumanniana | reverse complement strand
AGTACGTTTCGTTGAAAGATCCAGACCAAGACCAAGTTGTGTCATCGAAGATGTCCTTGAATTTCTCTTCTTTCCAGGATAGTCCAATCAGGTGCCAGGATCGGGAGTTTGGCAGAGGTTCCTTAACACCAACGGGAAAAAGTAAACAACCCCTACGGGTAATTTCGCAACAACCTCTAAAGTAGATAACCCCGATTCAGAGAGCGAGCATCAAGATGGCCGTACCGCAACGCGGCGCCCGAGTGCACACCCCAGGGATTCTTTTCGCTGCCGCGCGTGATGCGGGCGCGAGTCTGGTGCGCAATCTCTCGATTCCGGCGCCGTTCTCCGATCCCGCGCTGGAAGCGCAGTTCCTCGAAGATCACAGCGAGCGCTTCTGCGCGTTCAGGCGTGCGTCGACACTGCTCGCGCTCGCCCTCTGGACATGTTTTCTCTGGTGGGACATCAGCTTCGCGCGCGGCAACAAGGCGCTCAACGTGCGCCTCACCGATATCCTCGCGCTGCGCTTCGCGGGCATCGCGCTGCTGGTCTTCGTCGGCGTGCTGGTGCTGCGGCCGTCGTTCCGCTCCCACGCGACATCGCAACGCATCATCCTCACCGGCATCTACGGCCTCCTTTGCCTGATTCTCGCGCTGGTGGCGATCACGCCCGCGCCCTACAACTACACGCAGCACTTCATCGGCCTGTGTCTCGCGCTGTTCGTCCAGTTCAGCTTCTTCTACCTGCGCTCGCGCATCGCGCTGACCGCCGGGATTATCACGCTGGCGTCGGTCGTGCTGCTGCAGATCACCAATCATCTGCTCAACACCGAGGACTTCTTCGCCGGGATCTTCTATCTTCTATATGTTCAATGTCGTGGTCGTGGGCCACGGCGTCTGCACCCACGCCGAGCGTGTATCGCGCGAGCGTTACAGCTCGGAGCGGGCGCTCGCCGCACTGAACAACGAATTGCGCGCCGCCAACGTCTCGCTCGGCCGCAAGAACCGCGAGCTCGAAGTCTCGAAGAAGGATCAGGAAAACAAGACCAACGCGCGGCTCGCGCTGCGCGAGCAGCAGATGATCGCCGCGCAGACCGCGAGCCGCGAGAAGTCCAATTTCCTCGCCGCCGCGACGCACGACCTGCGCCAGCCGATGCACGCGCTCAACCTGTTCCTGCAAGCCGTGGCGGAAGCCATTCGCCATGGCGAATTCGCTCAGGCCGAGCGGCTCATCGACGAATGCGGGCGCTCCTCCGTGATCCTCGCGCGGCTGCTCAACGCCGTGCTCGACCTGTCGCGGCTGGAGTCCGGGCGCGTCATGCCGCGCTATCACGTTTTCGACGTCCGGCAGATCGTCGAGGAAGCCGCCGCGCAACTGCGTCCATCGGCGATGAGCCGGGGCGTCGAACTGCGCCTGCGCCTGCCGAAGGACGACATCGTGTGCGTGCGCAGCGACGCGCACTGGCTCGGCCGCGCGGTCGCGAATCTGGTGTCGAACGCCATCAAGTACGCGGATCAGAACAAGTCGTCGAAGCCGACGGTGATCGTCGGCGTGGTGCGCTCGGCCACGCGGGCGCGCATCGACGTGCTGGACAACGGCATCGGCATTCCGGCCGATTATTTCGACGCCATCTTCCAGCCGTTCTTTCAGGTCGACAATCCCGATCAGGACCGCGACAAGGGGCTCGGCCTCGGGCTTTCGATCGTCAATGCGGTGGTTTCGATGCTCGATCAGCACCGCATCGAGCTCAAGTCCACCGAAGGGCGCGGCTCGCGCTTCTCGCTGGAAATGCCGCTGTGCGGGGCGTCGCCCGACGCGCCTTCGGCCCGTGCTCCGGCCCGTTCGGAAGCGGCCGAAGCGGCGCAGCTCAACGGACGCTATGTCCTGCTCGTCGAGGACGACGGCCTCGTGCGCGCCTCCACGGAAGCGCTGCTCTCGCAATGGGGCGTGCTCTACGATTCCGTCGCCAGCTTCGAGGAATTCGAGGACATTCTGGGCGATATCGAGCGCTTTCCCGATCTCATCATCACCGACTTCCGCCTGCGCGACGCCAAGACCGCGCGCGAAGTGGCGAAGCTCGGCGCGGCGAAGTTCGGCCGGCCCTGCCCCTGCCTCGTGGTGACCGGCGAGCCGGCTGCGAGCATCGTGCCGCTCGCCTGCGAGCAGGACGTGCTCTCCAAGCCGGTCAGCCCGGCGGATCTGCGCCGCGGAATACTCGGGCTGCTCGCGCACGAATGCACGGCCACGGCAACGACATGACGAAGCACAGGATCATCTACGACACCGACCCCGGCATCGACGACGCCATCGCGCTGGTGTTTCAGGCGCGCCATCCGGCGATCGAGCTGGTCGGCATCACGAGCGTGTTCGGCAACGCCGACATCGACACGACGACCGCCAACGCACGCTATCTCGCCTCGCGCTTCGCGCCGCACGTGCCGGTCGCGCGCGGCGCGGCGGCGCCGCTCAGACGCCCGCCGCCCGAGCCGATCGCGCATATCCACGGCAAGGACGCGCTCGGCGAGATCGAGCGGATCGGGCATGTGGACAAGCAGGAGGACAGGCGCGCGGCGCATCGCTTCATCGTCGATACCGTGCGGGCGAATCCCGGCGAGATTACGCTGCTCGCCGTCGGGCCGCTCACCAATCTGGCGCTCGCGCTAAAGGAAGATCCGGGCGTCGCGGCGCTGGTGCGCGAAGTCGTCGTGATGGGCGGCGCGTTCGGCATCCACGGCGTGCTCGGCAACGCGACGCCCGCCGCCGAAGCGAACATGCACGGCGACCCGGACGCGGCCGATATCGCCTTCGGCGCGCCGTGGAAGGTGTCGATCGCGGGGCTGGACGTCACGCACGAGACCGTGATGACGCGCGCGTTTCTCGCCTCGCTGCGCGACTGCGCCGGCGATGCGGGCCGCTTCGTGTGGGACATGTCGCGCTTCTACGAGGGCTTCCATGCGGACGATGGCGTGCCGGACGGCATCTACGCGCACGACTATTCCGCGGCGGCCTACGTCGTCGCGCGCGATCTGTTCGCGACGCGACGCGGGCCGGTGCGCGTGCTGACCGATGGCATCGCCGCCGGCCTCACGATCCAGAAGCCGGATTCGATGCACACGCACGCGCCCGACTGGGACGCGCGGCCCGACTGCGAGGCCTGCATCGGCGTCGATGCGGACGCGGTGCTCGATCTTTTCGCGAATACCTTAAGGAACTAGGGAATCCAGGCGCGCCGCGAGCCATTCGCGCAGCGCCTCGACTTCCTCCATGCAGACCGAGTGCGACATCGGGTAGGTATGCCATTCGACCTTGCAGCCCTGCTCGCGCGCGAACTCGCACGCCTGTTCGCCGGAGCTCACGTTGAGCACGTCATCGAAGGTGCCGTGCGCGGCGAAGATGGCGATGGCGCGGTTCGCCTCGCTCAGCGATTTGCCGATCAGTCCTTCCGACGGAATGTAGCCCGACAGCACGATCAGTCCGGCGAGCTTGTCGGGATGCGTGAGGCCCGCGTGATACGCCATCGCGCCGCCCTGCGAAAAACCCGCGAGGAAGATGCGTCCGGACGGAATGCCGCGCGCGTTCTGCTCGGCGATGAGCTTGCGCACGCGCCCGACCGAAGCCTCGATGCCCGCCTCGTCCACGCGCTGGTGGATGCCCTCGAACGAGAGGATGTCGTACCACGCGCGCATGATATAGCCGTTGTTCGCGGTGACCGCGATCTCCGGCGCATTCGGGAACACGAAGCGGATGGCGGGGGCATCGGCGAGGCGAAGTTCGGGCACGAGTGGCGCGAAGTCGTTGGCGTCGGCGCCGAGGCCGTGCATGAGGATCACGGCGACTTCGGGATTCGGCGCGGTTTCGATCTCGATGGTAGACGGTTGATCGGACATGCTCGGGACTCCTGCTTCAGATGATGGGAACGAGCATCTGCACGATGCCCACGACCGACGCCAGCCAAACCAGCGAACGCAGGAACGGCACGCCCGCCGCATAGAGCGGCACATAGACTACACGCGCGACGAAATACGCGAGTGCGCCGTCATGCGTGAACGCGTTCTCGCGCCCGCTCACGTGCACGATCAGCACCGCGATCGCAAAGATCGGCAGCGTCTCGAAGAGGTTCGCCTGCGCGCGCATCAGGCGTGCGCAGAACCTCCCGGGTGGCGGCACGGGGCCGTCGCGCGGGCCGGCGTTGTACTGGATGCCGACTTCCCGGTTGCGTAGCAGGGCAGGGAGCAAGACCTGCACCAGTGCGAGCACGAGCGTCCACGCCAGCATCGTCAGTTCGAAGCTCACTGCGCCTCCAGTTGTGAATGCCCGGGAAGGATCGCGTCCATCATGCCATCATGCTCCGCGAGCGTGTAGTCCCGAGCGCGATCCGGATTCTCGTTTCAATCATGCATACGATGTCCATCCGCCTGTCGCCCGGCGACGATCTGCGAGCCGCGGATCACGCCTGCCGTGCTCACGGTCTCCCGGCCGCATTCGCGCTCCAGGGCATCGACACATGAGCCTATCCGATGGCGACGGCCGCGTGTCCGGCAGCCACGTCGCGCCGTGCTTATCGGCCAAAAAGCGGAACTCGTCGTCGCGAGTGCCGGGAAGCGCTACACGTGCCAGCACGCCGCCACCGGCTTCGCGGCACTCGTCATCCGGGCTGGGTAACGGCACGTGGCGGCGGCGCGCCGTCGAGCGCCAGTTCGTGACGCGCGACCATCTCGAACGCTCCGCTCGTCTCCGAATAGTCCCAGCGCTCGACGCTCGCCTGCTGCGCGCCGCCCGCGCCTCGCTCATGGCGGATCAGGTTCACCGAATTGTCGATGGTTCCGCGCGTGCGCCAGGACAGCGCCGTGCCCGCCTGAACGGTCCACACACGGCGCGGCAGACCCCCAAGGATATTGGGCAGCGGCAATACGTAGGGCAGGTGAATGTGGCCGCCGAGGATCAGATCGGCACCCGCGCGCGCCCAGCGCTGCACCGCGCGCTCGCGTCCACGCAGGAGATTTTTTCGTCCTGCGCGTGCGTGACGGCAACCGGCTGATGGGTGAGCACAACGCGCAACTGCGCCTCGTCCGCCGCCTCCAGGCGCGCGGCGACGCGCCGGATCTGGCGCATCGACACTTCGCCGTCCGTGTGGCGATAGGGGCGCGTCGTGTTCACGCCGAGCACGAGCAGATCGGCCGATTCGAACGAGGGCTCCAGATCCGCGCCGAACGCGCGCTGATGATTCGCGTAGGGATAGAACAGGCGCGCGAGCGGATCGAAGAGCGGAATGTCGTGATTGCCGGGCACGACGAGCGTGGGCGTCGCGCCGAACGTATCTATGAACGCGCGGGCCGCCGCGAACTGGCGCTTGCGGGCGCGCTGCGTGATGTCGCCCGACAGCACGACGAGATCGGGCGGCAGCGCATCGACCAGACGCAGCAAAGCCGCCACGACCTGCGGGCGCTCGGTGCCGAAATGCGTGTCGGAAATCTGCAGCAGCAAGGTCATGAGCGATTCGCTTCGGCCACCGCCGGCTCGGGTTTGAGCAGAAGCAGCGGCTTGTGGGAAACGCGGAATTCCAGCGGCATCTGCAACCGCGCGACTTCGCCGTCGGTGGCGACCTTTACCAGCTTGCGCTTCTTCGACGGATGCGTCACGACGATGCGCTCGAACGCGAAGCTCATGACGTGTTCGAATCGGAAAGCCGCCCCGCCGCGCCGTGCAGCGACAGCCACAAGTGTATGGGCTGCCCCACCGGCCGCGGCGCAAGCGTGGCAAGCAAGCCCTGTTCCAGTGCGCGCGCTTCCTCGGGCATGCCTATCTGCTCCATCTGCAGCCGGTTGTTGCCGACGAACAGAGTCGACGAGCGGAGCTCCGTGGTGCTGCCTTCGTGTTCGAGATGCAAACGCAGGTGCCGGTGCGGTTTCAACATCGTGAAGAGCGCCGACCACAGCGCGACGACCCGGCTGCGGCCAAACTGCCGCTTGTAGATCTCGCGGTCTTCCAGCAGCCGGGGATAGAGGCCGAGACTCGCATTGGCGAGAAACATCCGGCCGTTTACGAAGCCCACCTGCGCCGGCCACGCACGCACGCGCGTCGAGCAGCAATCGCGTCGAATGTTCGAGATCGGCGGGAATGCCGTGGTCGCGGCTGAAATAGTTGAAGGTGCCGCGCGGCAGCACCGCGAACGGGCAGCCGGCATCGAGCGCCGCATGCGCGACGGTGCAGAGCGTGCCGTCGCCGCCCGCGCCGACGAGCACGCCTTCCTGTGCGCCCGCCGCCGCCGCGGTTTCGCGGGCGATGCGCTCGAGACGGCGCGGATCGTCGACGACGCGCAATTCGAAGTGCCGGCCCGCCGCGCCCAGTTCACGCTCCAGCACGGCGCGCGGATCGTCGACGAGCCTGCGTTCATCACGATGAAAAACGGCGCGTCGGCGGCCAGCGCCTGGCCGGCGCCTGCGAAGGCGGTTGGGACTGTTGGGGTCATCGGCAGCGATCCTGAGCGGTTTCGTTGCGATTCCCGTGCACGAACGACACGGCGAGCGTGCCTCGCACTTCTCTTTCGAGAAGCGCACGAGGCCTGCCGATTAACGACAAGCTTACAAGCGGATCGCCCATCGACCGCCCGCGCACACGCCGATGCTCAGGTGTGCTCGCCGCGAAGAATGTAGTACTCGAGTTGCTGAATCGTGAACTGCTGCTCGGAGATGATGTTCTTCACCAGATCGCCGATGGAGATCATGCCGACGAGCTTGCCGTTCTCGATCACCGGCAGATGCCGCATGCGCTTGTCGGTCATGAGGGCCATGCAGTCGTCGGTGGTCTGGTCCGAGCGCCGCCAGCAACGCGTCCGTCCAGCAAGACGCGAAGGCGGAGCAGGCTAGCCACAAGATTTCGGATTTTCTGACCCGTAAGTTCGGCGTGGCGCGCGAGAAGGCGCAGACCATCGCGTCGGCGGTCATGTCGTCGTTTCCATCGAATCGCGCGCTTCAAGGAAACGGCCAAAGGCCCGAACAACGCGACAGGACTGATGCAAGTGGTGCCGTCGGCGCACAGGAAACTCGCGCGCGATCTCGACCTGACTGACCCTGAGGACAACATCGAAGCCGGCTCGGCCATCCTGCACGGCTACATGAAGTCCGCGCAAGGCGATCTCGACGCCACGCTCAAAAGCTACGGCGGTTCCCGCGCGTATGCCGAGAAGGTCAGCCTGCGCGCGAAAACGTTCGAACCGGCTGCGTCGGCCGATGTGGCGTCGGCGAGCGGTCAGTAAATCTCTCGCGCCATTCCCGGCGCGTCACATTCCGTCGGTGTTTCGATACTGCGCGCCACCAGCGTGGCGGATGCCGCAATCGCGCCAAAACGACGCCGCGGCGATCGGACCGGCCAGCGCACAGGCACATCGATAAGCCCGTCAATAGGCCTTCTTCGTGCCGCTGCCATTCGGACTCGTGCCGTTCGAATTCATATTGCTGTCGTTCGGCGCGCGGCGCTTCATGGTGCCCTGATCCTGGCCCATGCCGTTGTTGTTCATGTCACTGCCCATCCCGCTCTTGACACCCGTTCCGGTGGTGCCATCTGGCGAGCCGCCCATGCTGGTATCGCCACCCTTGCCGCCCGCCTGAGACCCGGCGCCCGTCGAACCATTTCCGCCTGCGCCCATCGATCCGCCCGCCGCCGTGCCGCCACCAGCACCGCCGCCCGCTTGCGCGTAGACACCGCCCGACAGGCCCAGCACCAGCGCCGAGATCCCCAGCTTTTTCGTAGTCGCGTTCATTTGCAAGTCTTCAGAGTTTGCGCGCCGGCCGTGGCAGCCCGGAAGCTGTGATGACCAACCGTAGCCGGATCAGCGCAAAGGACGTGCCGCGTCTTCATCAGTTATCCGATCAATAACCGCACGGCACGTACGCGCCGCGATAGTTGTCGTAGCAGTAGCCGGGCGGCTGCGCCGGTTGCGCGTACACCGGCTGGGCATAAACGGGCTGTTGATAGACCGGCTGCGCATAGACCGGTTGCGCATTGGCGAGCGATGTGACGAGTGCACCAAGCACCGCGCCGCCGATCAGTGCGCCGACGACGGCACCGCCGTTTCCGCCGCCACCACGGTGACCGCCGCCGTAACCGTGCGCCGACGCCTGACCTGCCGCAGTCAAACTACCGATCATCAACAAGACAAGTGCTGCGCGTTTCATGATCTTCTCCATTTCCCATTGGCCGGGTTCGTGAAAATCATCTTAAGCAGCCGGCGAAGAAATAACTGCTGCAGTTGGTAACGGCACATTTCAACGATTACAAATACGTGTTGCAGATCCCGATCGGAAGATTCAGTTCGGATACCGAATTTCCATGAGACTGGTTACAAATGGAAGTGAACTCGACGACTGGTAACAATTTTTCCAGGGCGTCCGGTAACGTACATCCTCGACAACACCGAGACCAGCCGCTTTTACCGCGCGCCGTTTCATTTGCTAGCCATTGGTTACTGTTTGTCACTCCAAGAACGTCAACTATATCCACGGACGCGGCGTTTTCACCGTCAGCGTGGCGCCTTGTGCCACGCGTCCTCCAAATAAGATCAAGGGAGTTTCAACCATGAAGAAAATCGTCGCTGCTCTCGCATCCGCCATGCTCGTCACCACGGTATTCGCGCAAACCGCCTCGACCGACGCTGGCAAAGCTGAACTGAAGGCGAACAACGAAAAAACCGCGGCTCACGCGACCGCCAACAAGGAAGCCGCGAACGCGGCGCAGCCGGGCACGCCGGAACAGGCTTCCGGCGCGCGTGGCGACGCCGCCCGCGCGCAGGTAAAGGCCGACAAAAAGAAACACACCGCTCAAGCCAAGGCCGACAAGAAGAAGCACGACGCAGGGAAGGAAGCCAACGTGGCGCAAGCGAAGGCCGACAAAGAAAAAGTCGAGGCACAAAGCGACGCGAACAAGGCGGCCGCCGATGCGAAGGTCGACGCGGCGAAGAAGTAAGGGAGGCTGACGTCACCGCATCGCGCACTGGGCAATGCATAACGACAAACCAGTGCGTTCGATTGAAGCGAGCCTTCGGGCTCGCTTTTTCTTTGCGCATCGTGCGCATTCGAGAACCAAAGGAAGGCTCTACTGCCTATGCTCGCACGCGGCTTATCATTCGTGAAACAAAGAACACGAGAACACAAAGGAGGCCCCCGTCATGCGCACGCTGACCGATCAGTTGTCGCAGTACGCCGAATATCATCGCGATAGGCGCAATATCGCCACGCATTTCGTCGGCATTCCGCTGATCGTGCTTGCGATCGCGGCATTGCTGAGCCGTCCCGCATGGCCGATTCTTTCCGGCGTATTCACGCTCACGCCGGCGTGGGTCCTGTTCGCGCTCACTACGCTCTTCTATCTCTGGCTCGATGTGCCGCTCGGCATCGGCATGGGCGTCGTGTCGGCGCTCGCCGCGGCGTTCGGACATTGGGCCGCATCACGAACAACGTCGGTCGATATGGCTCGCGACCGGCATCGGCATGTTCCTGATCGGCTGGGTGTTTCAATCGGTCGGGCACGTGCGCTATGAACATCGCAAGCCCGCTTTCGTCGACGACGTCATCGGGCTTCTGATCGGGCCGATTTTCATACTCGTCGAGCTGCTGTTCGGGCTCGGCCTGATGCGCGAGCTGCACGACGCGATTCGAGCACGCCTCGCGCACTGATCAGTTCACGCGCTCCGCTTCATCCGCGACCGTCTCGTACTCGGCGCTCGCGTGATGCTCGCTCATCGGCAGCACGGCCTTGCGCGAACGCTCACGCATCACGAGGACGTGCGCTGTGCACGCCGGTCAGCACGACGGCGATCCAGATCGGCACATAGGTGCCGAGCTGCCGCGCCGAAAACGGCTCGCCGAGCAGCAGCACCGCGACGCCCACGAGCAAGACCGACTCCACATAACCGAGAATCCCGAAGAGCGCGAGCGGCAGATGCCGGCTCGCGCGCAGATACGACGCGAGCGCGATCGTGCTCAGGGCGCCCAGGCCGGGCAAGAGCAGCATCCACAGATGCGGCGCGCCCGCGACCTCCGTGAAGGAACCGCGCACGAAAAGCATGATCGCCGCGACCGGCGCGATCAGCATGATTTCCACCGCGAAGGAGACCAGAGGGTCGACATTGAGCCGCCGCCGAATCATGAAGTATGGCGGATAGCCGAGCATCACGACGAGCGTCGGCCATGCGAACGCATGCGTGACGATAAGCTCGTGCGCGACGCCCACCGCGGCCGCCGCGACGCCGCCCCACTGAAAGCGGTCAAGACGCTCGCCGTAATGGAAGCGCCCGAGCAGCACCATCGCGAGCGGCAAAAGGAAGTAGCCGAGCGAAACTTCGAGCGCGCGTCCGTGCAGCGGCGCCCAGAGAAAAATCCACAGCTGCAGGCCGAGCAAGGCCGCGCCCGCGGCGAAGGCCAGCAGCAGATACGGTGTTTTGGCGAGCTTCGAAACGAGCGTGCATAATTGCGGCCAGCGGTTTCGCAGCGCGACGAGCGCGCCAGGCAGCGTCCACACGATGCACCACGCGAAGATGTCGAGCCCATCGAGCGGCGCGAGCCATTTCGTATAGCCTGACATGAGCGCAAAGAGCGCGGAAGCGACGACGGACAGCGCGATGCCGCGCCCGAGGTCATGCTGATTCATCGAATTGAGCGCTGCGCGCTGAAGGTGGAACGCAAGCCGGTTGCAATCGAAATCGCAGGGAATGGCGCATTCTAAACGGACCGCGCCCCCGTTCTTCAAGAACCGCTTCAAACGATTTTCCAGGCGTGCGCGCTTCTTGCTTCTGTCATACTTTTTCGCGCTTCACGTTTCAGCGTGAACCCCACGGCGTGAATCGTGTCTTTCACGGTTCCGCCATTGCCATTCGCCGGTCACGATGATCGGCGACCCTTGGCGGTCCGGCGCGCAACGCCGGCCGTCATCCGCAGTCCGAGCGGCACCACGCGCGGAATCGTCCGCCGCTCACGTCATTGCATCCGCAGCAACACGCGCCGTGCCGTCCTTCCCGACGATGGCACGCGAGGAAAACGCCGCATCGATGAAGACGTCATGACTCAACCTGCCTTGTCGCCCCGCTTTCCCAATGCCTTTGCCGAGGCCGTCCACGCCGGCCTCAGCAAGCATCCGCAGAAAGAACTACTGCCCTCGATGTATCTGTATGACGAAGTGGGCTCGGCCCTCTTCGAGGTGATCACCGCCCTGCCCGAATACGGTGTGACGCGCGCCGAAGAACGCGTGCTGAAAGAACACGCGGCCGACATCGTTGCGGCCATGCCGGGCGACATCCAGGTCGCGGAACTGGGCAGCGGCAGCGGCCGCAAGACGCGCCGGATTCTCGAAGCACTGTGTAAAAAGCAACCCACTGCTTACCATCCGATTGAAATTTCTCGCACCGCCCTGCAGCTGTGCCGACGCGAGCTGAGCGACATCGAGCGCGTGTCGATCGTCGGACACGAGCGCGACTACCTCGCAGGATTGTCGGAAGTCAGCTCGAAGCGCAAGCCAGGCGAGAAGCTGCTGGTGCTGTTTCTCGGCAGCACGATAGGCAATTTCGCGCGGCTCGCGGCGACGAAGTTCCTGCGCTCTATTCGCGGCATGCTCCAGCCGGGCGATGCGCTTCTGCTCGGTACCGATCTCATCAAGCCCCTGCCCACGCTGATCGCCGCCTACGACGATCCGATCGGCGTCACGGCCGCGTTCAACCTGAACATGCTCGCGCGTATCAACCGCGAGCTGGGCGGCGATTTCCCGATCGATGCCTTCGAGCACGTCGCGCGCTTCAATCCGGATGCGCGCAGCATCGAGATGCACTTGCGGGCGAAGCGCGCGCTTTCCGTACGCGTGCGCGGCGCGGATCTGCGCGTCGAGTTCCGCGAGGGCGAGACGATCTGGACGGAGAGCAGCCACAAGTACGCGGCCGAGGAGGTCACGCCGATCGCCGCCGATGCGGGCTTCGAATGCACGCATCAGTGGCGCGACGACGAATGGCAGTTCGCGGAGAGCCTGCTCGTCGCCCGTTGAGGCCCCGAAGCGTCAGTGCTGCTCGAAGCGCTCGTAGCGCTTTTCGACGTGGCGCTCTTCGCTGTGGAATTCGGTGACGCGGGCGTGCGGCGGCCCGCGTCGCAGCCATTCGAGCATCAGGTCGACCTGATTGGCCGCGCCCTGAATGACCGCTTCGACCGAGCCGTCGTCGAGATTGGCGACCCAGCCGCGCACGCCCAGTGCATGGGCGCGCCGCACCCGCACCGTGTGATGCCGGAAGCCGACCCCCCTGCACGACGCCTCGCACGCGCACGTAATAGGTTTCGATTCTCGTATCCAGATCCGGGCCGGACATCGCGTTCTCCGTTCGTTCGTCGTTCATAGGCCGCATTGTAGACACGCCTGGCCCCGGACGTATCAGCTGAGACGGAACGGCTGCGCGATGTCGGCACGCTCGCCCGTACGCGGATGCGGCACGCGCGGCAGCGTCACTTCGAAGACCGTGCCCGTCTCGGATGCCGAGCGCACCGTGACGTCGCCGCCATGCATCTGCGCGATCTCGCGCGTGATGTAGAGCCCGAGACCGAGGCCGCCCGATTCGGGCTGGCGCCGGCCCGAGCGATACGGCGCGAAGATCGTCGGCAGGACATCGGCGGGAATCTCGCCGGCGTTCTGCACGATGATGGCGACATGCTCGGCATGGCCCTCGAGGCGCACCTGGATCGCCGATCCTTCGAGCCCGTGCTGCAGCGCGTTGCCGATGAGGTTCGAGAACACCTGCGAGAGCAGGTCGCCGTCGCCGTGCAGGAGCATGTCGCCCTGGCGCAGTATGAACAAGCGCCCCTTGCCGACGCGCGCCTCGTACTCATCGACGATGTTCTTCGCCAGCGTCATCAATTCCACTGCGCGCGGCTGCAGGGTCACGCGTCCGCCGCGCAGGCGCGCGAGGTTCAGCAACTGGTCCACCATGCGCACCATGCGCATGCCGCTCGACTTGATGCGCGTACCGATGTTCGACACGTTTTCGTCCTGCACGAAGCGCGCGAGATATTCCGCCGATGCAATCACCGCCGACAGCAGCGTACGCAGGTCGTGGCCGAGCACGGCCATCAGCATTTCGTTCGCGTCGAGCAGTTGCTGCACGGTGGCAAACTGCGTCGCGAGCTGCTGCTTCTGGCGCTCCATCTGGATGAAGACGTCGACCTTCGAGTTCAGGATGCGCGAGTCGAAGGGCTTGTAGAGAAAGTCCACCGCGCCCGCTTCATAGCCGCGGAACGTCCGGCCGGCGTCCTGCGCCGTCGCCGTAAGAAAGATGATCGGAACGTGCGCGGTGCGCGGGCTGCCGCGCATCAGTTCGGCGAGTTCGAACCCGTCCATGCCGGGCATGTTGACGTCGAGAATGGCAAGCGCCACTTCGTGCTTGAGCAGGAGTTCGAGCGCGGCCGGTCCCGATTCCGCTTTCAGCACCGACAGATCCGGTCGCGCGAGCGACGCTTCGAGCGCGGTGATGTTGTTGCGAATGTCGTCGACGATCAAGCACGTGGATGGATTGCGTCATCGGGAGACTCCTTGCCTTTTCATTGCTGCGTTATTGCCTGCCGTCGATGCATTGCGCGAGCCGCATCGCCATTTCATCCAGCGTGAGCACTTCGTTCACTGCGTCTTCCGCGATGGCCGTCTCGGGGTTCTGCGCCCAGCACGCGCCGCCCGCCTCGAGAATGGCGCGCGCCCCGCGTGCGCCGTCGTCGTTCGCGCCCGAAAGCACGATGCCCAGCAAGCGCTCGCGATAGGCGTGCGCCGCCGATTCGAACAGCACGTCCACGGAAGGCCGCGAGAAGCGCACCGGCGGATCGATCGAGAGCGCGATCGCCGGCGCCGCGCCGCCTTCCGCCTCGACGAGCATGTGATAGCCCGGCGGCGCGAAATAAATGGTGCCCGACGCGATCTCGTCCTTGTCGAACGGCTCTTCGATGGCGAGCATGCAGCGTGTGGCGAACAGTGCCAGCAACAGGCTCGGCTGCCCCTGCCGCACGTGGACGACGACGAGCACCGGCAGCGCGAACGTTTTCGGCAGCACCGGCAGCAGGTGATTGAGCGCCTCCCGCCGCCCGCCGAGGCGCCGATCACGACTGCCCCGATGCGCCGCGCGTCGAACGAGGTGGTCATCGTCACACCTTTTGGTAAAGCCGTTCGCGCGGATTGAAGTCCGCAAAGCGATCCGCGTACCTCGAAAAGCGTAGGCTCTCCTTGCTGCCGAGACCGAGAAACCCGCGCCGCACCAGCGAATCGCTGAACAGGCCGAGCGCGCGGTCCTGCAGCGCGCGATCGAAATAGATCAGCACATTGCGACACGAGACCAGATGCGCCTCGAGAAACACGCTGTCGGTGGCGAGACTGTGATCCGCGAAGACCACGCGCGACTTGAGCGCCTGCGAGAACTTCGCCGCGCCGTAGGCCGTGTGATAATAGTCCGAGAGCGATCGCCTGCCGCCCGCGGCAAGATAGTTCTGGCTGAAGCTCGCCATGCGCTCGAGCGGATAGATGCCATTCTCGGCCTGACGCAGCGCTTCGGCGTTGATATCCGTCGCGTAGAACACCGTGCGCTCCGTGATCTTCTCCTCGGCGAACAGCACCGCGAGCGACCACAGTTCTTCTCCGCTGCTGCATCCCGCGACCCACACCTTGATCGACGGATAGGTCTGCAGAATCGGCACCACTTCTTCACGGATCGCGCGGAAATACTGCGGGTCGCGGAACATCTCGCTCACCTGCACGGTGAGATACTGGAACACCCGCGCGAACAGCACCGGATTTCGCAAGATGCGTTCCTGCAGATGCGACAGCGTCGGCAAGCCGAAATCGTGCACCGCTTGCGCGAGCCCCGCTTTCTCAGCGAGCTCACGGAGTAGTGCCGGAAGTCGTGCTGATATCGCAAGTAGATCGCTTCCAGAATCAGCTTCAGTTCGATGTCGAACGTCGCTTCTTCCTCGTGCCTGCCGTCGTTCATCTGAGAGTCTGGTCCGGTCATCGCTGGCGCAGCCACACGCGGCACAGGGAAACCAGCTTGTCCACGTCGATGGGCTTCGATATGTAATCGTCCGCGCCCGCTTCGAGACATTTCTGGCGGTCGCTCGGCATCGCCTTCGCCGTCAGCGCGATGATCGGCAGGCGCGCATGCTCCGACTGCCTGCGGATTTCGGTCATCGCGGTGAGACTGTCCATCTCGGGCATCATGATGTCCATTAGCACGAGGTCGATATCGCTGCGGCGCGCGAGCGCCTCCAGCGCCTCGTGCCCATTGCGCGCAATTTCGAGCGTGGCACCTAGCGGCTCGATCACACGCGAGAGCGCGAAGATGTTGCGCACGTCGTTTCCCGCCAGCAGGATCGTGCGGCCTTCGAAGACGTCGTCGCGCTGACGCGCCGCGCGCAGCATGCGCTGCTGCTCCGGCGGCAGCGCGCTCTCGACGCTGTGCAGGAAGAGCGTCACTTCGTCGAGCAGGCGTTCCGGCGACTTCGCTTCCTTGATGATGATCGATTTCGAATAGCGGCGCAGGCGCTGCTCTTCCTCCTGCGACAGCTGGCGCCCCGTATAGACGATCACCGGCGGCGCCGCGGGCCCACCCGTCGTGGATACGCGTTCGAGCAGCTCATAGCCGGAGCCGTCGGGCAACGCCAGATCCATCACGACGCAATCGAATATGCCGCGCTGCATCTCCTCGATCGCCTCCGCGATCGATCCCACCTCGACGATGCCCACCGTCTCGCTTGCAAGAAGCGCGTGGATGCTCTGGCGCAACGCTGGATCGTCCTCGACGACCAGCACGCGGCGCATGCCCTGCGACGAGCGCGCCTCGAGCTTGCGGATCGCGTTCGCGAGATCCTCGCGCGCGCTCGGCTTAAGCGTATAGCCGATCGCGCCGAGATGCAGCGCGACATCGGCGTGATCCGTCGCGGATACGAATGGATCGGGATATGGCGCGTGAGCGGATCGTGCTTGAGCCATTCGAGCACCGTGAGTCCCGACTGGTCCGGCAGGCCGATGTCGAGCAGGATGCCGTTCGGCTGCAGCGAGCGCGCGAGCTCGACGCCTTGCGTCGCGGTGGCCGTATGCACGCAGTCGAATTCGAGCTCGTGCGCGAGGTCGTAGAGAATGCACGCGAACGGCTGATCGTTCTCGATGACGAGGATCAAGCGGTCAGGATGACGGCGGCCGGCGCGATCGTCGGCGATTCCCGTCGGCTCGGGTATCGCGACCAGCGGCGGCACGGGCGAGGGCGGCGCCTACACCGGCGTGGGCGCCCGCACCGGCTCCGTGAACTGCAACCGGCTCCGGCTCGCTCATGTGGCCGATCGTGTCGATCTTCGCCGTGACGGTGCCTTCGCGCGCGGCGATCGGCAGCGTCACCGAGAACACGCTGCCCTGGCCCAGTTCGCTCGTCACCGCGACCGTGCCGCCCAGCAGGCGCGAGAATTCACGCGAGATCGACAGGCCGAGGCCGCTGCCGCCGTACCTGCGGCTCGTGGTGCCGTCGGCTTGCTGGAATGCCTGGAAGATCATGTCCTGCTTCTCGGGCGCAATGCCGATGCCCGTATCGCGCACCTCGAAGCGCAGCGCGTTGTCGCCCGCGCGCTGCGCCGCGACCGTCACGCGGCCGCGCTCGGTGAACTTGAACGCATTCGACAGCAGGTTGCGCAGCACTTGCAGCAGCCGCTGACTGTTGGTGACGAAGTACTGCGGCACGTTCTCGCCGTGCTCCGTGACGAATTCCAGTCCCTTGTTGGCGGCGACCGGAGCGAACGACTGCCTGAGGGCCTCCAGGATCGAATCGACGGACGTCGGCCCGAACTGCACGTCCATCTGCCCCGCCTCGACTTTCGACAGGTCGAGAATGTCGTTGATGAGCGCGAGCAGGTCACTGTTCGACGAGTGGATCGTCGCGGCGTAGCGCACCTGTTCGTCGGTGAGGTTGCCCTGCTTGTTGTCCTGCAGGAGCTTCGCGAGAATCAGCGAGCTGTTAAGCGGCGTGCGCAGCTCGTGCGACATGTTCGCGAGGAACTCCGACTTGTACTGGCTGGCGCGTTCGATCTCCAGCGCATTCGCGGTGAGCTCCTGCTGCGCCTGCAGCAGTTCGGCCTTCTGCCGCTCGAGATACTGCGCGCGAGCTGAACATTGGTCTGCTCGAGTTCGGCCTGTTGCTGTTCCAGCCACGCCTGCGAGTCTTGCAGCGCGCGGCCACGCTCCTCCAGTTCCCCGTTCGACACGCGCAGCTCTTTCTGCTGCACCTGCAACTCCTCGCTCTGGCGCTGCGTTTCTTCCAGCAGTTCGACAAGACGCGCGCGGTAACGCGCCGAGCGCAGCGCCAGGCCGACCGGCTCGGAGGCCATTTCGAGCAACGCTCGGGCATCGTCGAAACGTCCTTCGCCGCCAACGAAGCCAAGCTCGATGGCGCCCGCCACTTCGCCGTCGGCGAAAACCGGCGCAATCACGACGCGCGTCGCCGTCGCCGACCCGAGCGCGGAACCGGTTTTCAGGTAGTGCGCGGAAGCGTCGCGCAGCACGAGCACGCGCGCATCCATGACCGCCTGGCCGACGAGCCCCCGCCGCGCGCGATGCTGCGCAGCGCGCACGAGCGCATCGCCTTCGAGCGCGTAGACGACCGCCACCTTCGCTTCCACGTAAGGCACGATCGAACGCAGGATGCTCACGCCGATCGAAGCCGGAGACTGCTCGCCGCGCATTTGCAGACCGAGCTGCATGATGCCCTGCTGCAGCCATTTCGTGCGTTGTACCGCAGGCCGCGATTTGATATACAGATGCGCCACCGCCGCAAGCACGATCAGCACGACGATGCCCATCCCCCGATTGAGCTGCAGCACGTCGCGGCTCGTGTTCGGGTCAGCGGGCGAGCAGGTATCCTGCGATCATCAGCGCCGTCGCTGCGCCGGCCGTGAAGATCGGCACGGAGGAACGGTTCGCCCCTACGCAGAGCACGACCGGCAGCAGGTAGAACACCCAGATCGCGACGCGCATCGGCGTGAGCAGGTCGATGGCGAACACCATGGCGAGCGTGACCGCGATGGCGGCGTAGATCCAGGAGGAGGGAGAGGTTTCGAGTGTCTTGAGGCATCGTTCACCGGTTGTGTTCGAGGCTTGTGCGAGGCTCGCGTGGGCAGCAGGCACGGACCTTAGCATGAGCCGCAAGCCCTTGTCACATCGGGGTTTGCAGGCGATCCGACCAGGTTTTCCCGCGCGGCAGTTGTTACAAAAATGACGGCCGCGCCAGCGTTTTCAACGAGGTAAGAATGACTGATTTTTCCGGCTCTCGCGTGCTCGTCACGGGCGCATCGGGATTCGTCGGCTCCGCCGTCGCGCGGCTCGCCATCGAACGCGGTTTCGACGTGCGCGTGCTCGTGCGCAAGACCAGCCCGCGCAGGAACGTCGAATCGCTGGACGCGGAGATCGTCGTCGGCGACATGCGCGACGAAGCCTCCATGCGCGCCGCGCTCAAGGGCGTGCGGTTTCTCTTGCACGTCGCGGCCGATTACCGCATCTGGGCGCCGGACCCGAGCGAAATCGAGCGCGCCAATCTCGAAGGCACCGCGGCGACCATGCGGGCGGCGCTGGCCGAGGGCGTCGAGCGCATCGTCTATACCAGCAGCGTCGCGACGTTGAAGGTGACGAGCTCCGGCGCGATCGTCGACGAGACGAAGCCCTCGGACCCCGCGAGCACCATCGGCGCGTACAAGCGCAGCAAGGTGCTGGCCGAGCGCGCGGTCGAGCGGATGGTTGTGCAGGACGCGCTGCCGGCGGTGATCGTCAATCCGTCGACGCCAATCGGCCCGCGCGACGTGCGTCCGACGCCGACCGGGCGCATCATCGTCGAAGCGGCGACGGGCAAGATTCCCGCGTTCGTCGACACCGGCCTGAATCTCGTGCACGTCGACGACGTCGCCAACGGGCATTTGCTCGCGCTGGAACGCGGCAAGATCGGCGAGCGCTATATCCTGGGCGGCGAAAACCTCCCTCTGGAGCAGATGCTGGCGGACATCGCCGGCTTCGTCGGGCGCAAGCCGCCGACCATCAAGCTGCCGCGCGGGCCGCTCTATCCGCTCGCGGTCGGCGCGGAATTGTTCGCCAAGGTGAGCGGCAAGGAGCCGTTCGTCACGGTGGACGCGCTGAGCATGTCGAAGAACAAGATGTACTTCACATCGGCGAAGGCCGAACGCGAACTCGGCTACGGCGCGCGGCCGTATCGCGAAGGGCTGAAGGACGCGCTCGACTGGTTCCGGACGAACAGCTATCTCGCATCATGAAGCACGAAATCATTTCGTGAAACGTTCGGGCTGGCGCCACGCGCCGCAACATCGCAACTCTTGTGTAAGACACGAAAAAATATTAAATCTTTGATATAAAAGAATAAACGACCATTTTAATCGACTTCGCGAGGTTTTTCACACGCGAGTCTCGCAATTTAAGGCAGAATAGCAGTTTGTTGCCGGAGGGGTGATTGAGGCCGGCGGTTTTTTCCAACCTGTTTTCGGATGTCGAGACAAGCGATGAGTAATCAGCAACCCACCATCATCTACACCCTGACCGACGAAACTCCGCTGCTCGCAACCAGCGCCTTTCTGCCGATCATCCGCACCTTCACCGCGCCGGCGGGCGTCAACGTCGTGACGAGCGACATTTCCGTCTCGGCCCGCATCCTGGGCGAATTCCCCCGAATATCTGACCGACAAGCAGAAGGCCCCCGACAATCTCGCCGAGCTCGGCCGCCTCACGCAACTCCCCGACACCAACATCATCAAGCTGCCGAACATCAGCGCTTCCGTGCACCAGCTGATCAGCGCGATCAAGGAACTCCAGTCGAAGGGCTAAAGGTGCCCGACTACCCCGAAGAGCCGAAGAACGACGAAGAAAAGGCCATTCGTCAGCGTTATTCGAAGTGCCTCGGCTCGGCCGTGAATCCGGTGCTGCGCGAGGGCAACTCGGACCGCCGCGCGCCGCGCGCCGTCAAGAACTACGCGAAGAAGCACCCGCACAGCATGGGTGAGTGGAGCATGGCGTCGCGCACGCATGTTGCGCACATGAAGCACGGCGACTTCTACCACGGCGAAAAATCGATCACGAATGACAAGGCGCGCGAAGTCCGCATGGAGCTCGTCACGAAGCGCGGCGAAACCATCGTGCTCAAGCCGAAGGTCAAGCTGCTGGAAGGCGAGATCGTCGACAGCATGTTCATGAGCAAGAAGGCGCTGGTTCAGTTCTACGAAGACCAGATGGAAGACGCGCGCAAGACCGGCGTCATGCTGTCGCTGCACGTCAAGGCGACCATGTGAAGGTCTCGCACCCCATCGTCTTCGGCCACGCCGTGAAGGTGTTCTATAAAGACGCATTCGCGAAGCACGCGAAGCTCTTCGAGGAACTCGGCGTCAACGTGAACAACGGTCTAGTGGACCTGTACACGAAGATCGAGGCGCTGCCGGAATCGCAGCGCGATGAAGTCATCCGCGACCTGCACGCGTGCCACGAGCACCGCCCCGCGCTCGCCATGGTCGACTCCGCCAAGGGCATCTCGAACCTGCACGCGCCGAACGACGTGATCGTGGACGCCTCCATGCCCGCGATGATCCGCGCCGGCGGCAAGATGTGGGGCGCCGACGGCCGTCCGCAGGACACGAAGTGCCTAATTCCGGAAAGCATGTTCGCGCGCATCTATCAGGAAATCGTCAACTTCTGCAAGACGAACGGCGATTCGACCCGAAGACCATGGGCACGGTGCCGAACGTCGGCCTGATGGCGCAGAAGGCCGAAGAGTACGGCTCGCACGACAAGACCTTCGAGATCAAGGAAGACGGCACGGCGCGCATCGTCGACAATGCGACAGGCGAAGTGCTCGACGGGCTCACTCAGGAAGTCGAGCAGGGCGACATCTGGCGCATGTGCCTCGTAAAGGACGCGCCCACTCGCGATTGGGTCAAGCTCGCCGTCACGCGTGTGAAAAACTCGGGCACGCCGGCGGTGTTCTGGCTCGATCCGTACCGTCCGCACGAAGCCGAGCTGATCAAGAAGGTCGAAACCTACCTGAAGGATTACGACCTCACCGGCCTCGACATCCAGATCATGTCGCAGGTGCGTGCAATGCGTTACACGCTCGAGCGCGTGATCCGCGGCATGGACACCATCTCCGTCACGGGCAACATCCTGCGCGACTACCTGACCGACCTGTTCCCGATCATGGAGCTCGGCACCAGCGCGAAGATGCTGTCGATCGTTCCGCTGATGGCGGCGGCGGCCTGTACGAAACCGGCGCGGGCGGCTCGGCGCCGAAGCACGTGCAGCAACTCGTGCAGGAAAACCACCTGTGCTGGGACTCGCTCGGCGAATTCCTCGCGCTGGCGGTGTCGCTGGAAGAGCTGGGCATCCAGAACGACATCCGCGAATTCACCACGCCCGAGATGTTCGCGGAAGTAAAGCTCGACGTCAACGCACGCGGCAGTGCGCCGAACCGCACGGACGTGGTGCAACTCAACGCCGATCTGCTTGGCGTCGAGGACCGCCCGACCGAATATCTGGCGAGCGTGCGCTTCCACGGTCTCATCCGCGAGTCGGAAAGGGCTGCGGCGGAGCCGTTCGTCGAGATCTGGAACCTGTCGAAGCAGAAGGCGGGCAACGAAGGCTGGCTGCTGGCGGGGATTCAGCAAGTTAGCTGAGCCTGACCGCGCGGGCGCAAGTTCGTGGGCCAGGCATTCGGCCAAATGGCCGGGAGCCGGCAACCGTCAGTGTGGTGACCGGTGCGGCGGTAGAATAGAACCCGCGCGAGAACCGTCTCGCGCGGGTTTTTTCATCTCACAGCCGATGACGAACGCAGACGAATTCGCCCGTCCCGCAGCAAATCCCGCCTTGAAGACCACGTCCGGTGCGTTCGCGGCCGCCGTGAATCACCTGCTCGTGCGCGAGCGCTGGGCGCTCGAACGCGTGAAACCTTACGCCGGCAAGCGCGTGAAACTGTCGTGCACGCCGCTCTCGATCACGCTCGTGGTGCAGCCCGACGGCCTTTTCGCCGCGACAACCGAAGCAGAAGCCGTCCAGTTCGACGTTACGATCGCCGTTCCGCTCGACGTCGCCGTTCCGCTCGACGCGCTGCCGGCGTTCCTGCAGGGCGGCCAAGCGGCCGTGATGAAGCACGTGCGCATTGAAGGCGACGCCGAATTCGCCACGACGCTCGCGAAGCTCGCCGAACATCTGCGCTGGGATCCGGAGGAGGACTTCGCGCGCGTGATCGGCGACGCGCCGGCGCATCGCCTGGGGCTGATCGCGCGCTCGGTGCACGAGCAGGCGCAGCGCACCGGCCGTAATCTTTTAGACACCTTCACCGAATATTTCCTCGACGAGCGTCCGCAACTCGTGCGCAAGAGCGCGCTCGACGCGTTCAACGCCGAGCTCTCGAAGACGCGCGATGCGCTCGCGCGCGTCGAAAAGCGCATCGAAAGAATCGAACAACGAAGCGAACCACAACGCGAACCACACAGCGAACAACGACATCCGGCTCGCGGCACCTCAGCGCGAACCGGCGGCGAGTCCGTGCGCGATTCGCACGAATAACGGGCTGAAGCGAATCCGAACCATGCGTTTTCTCAAGATATTTTTCACGATCGTCCGCTTCGGGCTCGATGAGCTGGTGATGAGCGGCATCGACGACCGTCGCGTGCGCCTGCTCATGCGCATCACGACGTTCGGCCGCAGTTTCAACATCGAGCGCGGCATCCGCCTGCGCCTCGCGCTGGAAAGCCTCGGCCCGATCTTCGTCAAGTTCGGGCAGGTGCTCTCGACGCGGCGTGATCTTCTGCCCGTCGATATCGCCGACGAGCTCGCGAAGCTTCAGGATCGCGTGCCGCCGTTCGATTCGGCGGTGGCGGTGTCGATCATCGAAAAATCGCTCGGCGCGCCCATCGACGAACTGTTCGACGAATTCGAGCGCGTGCCGGTGGCGAGCGCGTCGATCGCGCAGGTGCATTTCGCCAAGATCAGGAACGGCGAGCACGCGGGCGAGGCCGTCGCGGTGAAAGTGCTGCGCCCCGCTATGCTGCCGGTGATCGATTCGGACCTTGCGCTGCTGCGCGATATCGCGACATGGGCCGAGCGCCTGTGGGCGGACGGCCGTCGTCTGAAGCCGCGTGAAGTGGTCGCCGAATTCGACAAGTACCTGCACGACGAACTCGACCTGATGCGCGAGGCCGCCAACGCCAACCAGTTGCGGCGCAACTTCCAGGGACTCGATCTGCTGCTCGTGCCCGAGATGTACTGGGACATGTCCGCGCCGTCGGTGCTCGTCATGGAGCGCATGGTCGGCGTGCCGATCAGCCAGGTCGACACGCTGCGCGCGGCCGGCGTTGACATTCCGAAGCTGGCGCGCGAAGGCGTGGAGATTTTCTTCACGCAGGTGTTCCGCGACGGCTTCTTCCACGCCGACATGCACCCCGGCAACATCCAGGTGAGCCTCGATCCCGCGACCTTCGGGCGTTATATCGCGCTGGACTTCGGCATCGTCGGAGCCCTGTCGGACTTCGACAAGAACTACCTCGCGCAGAACTTTCTGGCGTTCTTCAAGCGCGACTATCACCGCGTCGCGACGCTGCACCTCGAATCCGGCTGGGTGCCTCCGAGCACGCGCGTCGAGGAGCTGGAAAGCTCGATTCGCGCGGTCTGCGAGCCGTACTTCGACCGCGCGCTAAAAGACATATCGCTCGGGCAGGTGCTGATGCGCCTTTTCTCGACGTCGCGCCGCTTCAACGTCGAGATCCAGCCGCAGCTCGTGCTGCTGCAGAAGACCATGCTCAACGTCGAAGGGCTCGGGCGCTCGCTCGACCCGAAGCTCGATCTCTGGAAGACGGCCAAGCCTTACCTCGAACGCTGGATGAACGAGCAGATCGGCTGGCGCGGCTGGTACGAACGTCTGCAGATGGAAGCGCCGCAGTGGAGCAAGACCATTCCGCAGTTGCCGCGCCTGATTCATCATTTGCTGGCCGAGCATCACGACGCGCCGAAAAGCGGCAACGACGAAACGATACGCCAGCTTCTCGCCGAGCAGAAGCGGACCAATCGCCTGCTGATGACGCTGCTGGCCGTGGGCCTCATCGCGATGGCGGGCGTGGTCGTCGCGCAGTTGTGGCTCGGCCATCCGTGATTTCCTGACATATTTCCTGACATCGACGCAGCCTGCGCGAGAGCCGACATCATGAGCGATCCGACAAATCCCGACGTTCCCGTTTTCGAGCACCGCGACCCGAACTCGCCCGGCTTCTGGGACGAGCGCTTCGGTCAGCGCTACACGCCGTGGGATCAGGCCGGCGTGCCGGAAATGTTCAAGACGTTCGTCGCGTCGCGCTCGGCGCAGAACGTGCTGATCCCCGGCTGTAGCAGCGCATACGAGGCGCAGTATCTCGCCGAGCGCGGCTGGCCGGTGCGCGCGATCGATTTCGCTCGTGGGGCGGTCGAGGCGGCGCGCAAGCAACTGGGCGCACACGCGGGGCTTGTCGAAGAAGCCGATTTCTTTGCTTACGAACCGCCGTTCGCCACCGACTGGGTCTACGAACGCGTGCTCCTGTGCGCGCTGCCGAGAGAGCGCTGGCAGGACTACGCCAGCCGGATGGCTGAAGTGCTCAGGCCCGGTGGGCTGCTCGCGGGCTTTTTTCGTCGGCGCGACGCCGAAAGGGCCGCCGTTCGGCATCGATCGCAGCGAGCTCGACGCGCTGCTGACGGCGCACTTCGAACTGGTCGAAGACCGCGAGAGGTGAGCCACTCGATTCCCGTGTTCGCCGGCCGCGCGCGAGCGCTGGATGACCTGGCGGCACGTCTGAACGGACCGGCTTGAAATCCGCCGCCGTCGCTCTGAAATATCTTACTGTTCAAGTTGCGCCCGCTGTCTTGAAAATCGCGGGCCAATAATGGTTTGCGGCTATAATTTAAGGCTTTGCAAGCGTCGACAGATAATTGTAGGAAGAGTGCCATGCCGATTTACGCGTACCGCTGCGCAAACTGCGGCCACGAAAAAGATGTGCTTCAGAAACTGAGCGATGCGCCGCTCACGCAATGTCCCGCCTGCGGAAAGGACGCCTTCTCGAAGCAAGTGACCGCGGCCGGTTTCCAGTTGAAGGGATCGGGCTGGTATGTCACCGATTTCCGTGGCGGCAATAGCGGCGGCGCGAAGGCGTCGAATCCGGCAGCGGATGCGCCGAAACCGAACGACGCGTCCGGCGGCGCGAGTTCCGGCGATGGCGCGGCGGCTCCGGCGAGCACGTCGTCGTCGACGGAGGCAGCCCAAGCCTGCGGCGGCGTCGGGCGCCGCCTGAAGCGCCGGAGCAAGCCGGATGACCGGTCCGACCGGCCGCATGCCATGCCCTTGACCTCGCGGGCCGCACTCATCCGAAGCTGAGTGCGGCCCGCCTGCCAAGCCGAATCTCTCTGCAGTCGAGAGCCGGCGCAGCCTTCGCCCCGTGTAAATGACGACGAAAAAGACTACGCTGAAATCCGTGTTCCTCACCGGCCTGCTGGTGCTGGTGCCGCTCGCGATCACCCTATGGGTGCTGGGACTCGTCATCGGAACCATGGACCAGACGTTGCGCCTTCTGCCGCAGGCGTGGCAGCCCGAGCGTATCGTCGGCTTCCATCTGCCGGGCGTGGGCGCGGTCTTGACGCTGGCGTTCATTTTCATCGTCGGCCTGCTGACGCAGAACTTCGTCGGGCAAAAGCTCGTCGGATGGTGGGACGCGGTCTTGCGTCATATTCCGGTGGTCGGCCCGCTCTATACGAGCGTGAAGCAAGTGTCGGATACGCTGCTTTCGTCGAGCGGAAACGCGTTCCGCAAGGCGCTGCTGATCGAATATCCGCGCAAGGGCTCGTACACGATCGGTTTTCTGACGGGCCTTCCGGGCGGCGACGTGCTGAATCACCTGGACGAAGACCACGTGAGCGTCTACGTGCCGACGACGCCGAACCCGACGTCCGGCTTCTTCCTGATGATGCCGAAAAGCGAAGTCGTCGAACTGGACATGACCGTCGACGCCGCACTGAAATACATCGTCTCGATGGGCGTGGTGGCCCCTGCGCCGAGCACGCCGGCTCCGGTCGCGCCAGCGCGCCGCCCTACCGAGCCGCCGATGTAATGCCGACGCGCGCGAGCCGAGAGTCAGCCGCCAGAAGAGCCTGACCCGAACGCGCGAGCCGTTGATCAACGAACAACGAAAGACACAACATCATGTCGATGCGATCTGAATACTGCGGTCTGGTGACCGAGGCCCGACTGGGTCAAACCGTCTCGCTGTGCGGCTGGGTGCATCGCCGCCGCGATCACGGTGGCGTTATCTTCATCGACTTGCGCGATCGCGAAGGCCTCGTTCAGGTCGTCTGCGACCCGGACCGCGCGGAGATGTTCAAGGTGGCCGAAGGCATGCGCAACGAGTTTTGCGTGCAAGTGAAGGGCATCGTGCGCAACCGTCCCGAAGGCACGGTCAACGCGCACCTCACGAGCGGCAAGATCGAAGTGCTGTGCCACGAGCTGACCGTGCTGAACGCATCGATCACCCCGCCGTTCCAGCTCGACGACGACAATCTCTCCGAAACCACGCGCCTCACGCATCGCGTGCTCGACCTGCGCCGCCCCCAGATGCAGAAGAACCTGCGCCTGCGCTATCGCGTCGCGATGGAAGTGCGCAAGTATCTCGACGCCCAGGGCTTCATCGACATCGAGACGCCGATGCTGACCAAGAGCACGCCCGAAGGCGCGCGCGATTACCTCGTGCCGTCGCGCGTGAACGCGGGCCAGTTCTTCGCGCTGCCACAATCGCCGCAGCTCTTCAAGCAGCTGCTGATGGTCGCGAACTTCGACCGTTACTACCAGATCACCAAGTGCTTCCGTGACGAGGACCTGCGAGCCGACCGTCAGCCGGAATTCACGCAGATCGACTGCGAAACCTCGTTCCTGAACGAACAGGAAATCCGTGACCTCTTCGAAGCGATGATCCGCCACGTTTTCAAGGAAACGATGGACGTCGCGCTGCCGGAGAAATTCCTGGTCATGCTGTACTCGGAAGCGATGCGCCGCTTCGGCTCGGACAAGCCGGACCTGCGCGTGAAGCTCGAGTTCGCGGACCTCACCGACGCGGTGAAGGACGTCGACTTCAAGGTGTTCAGCATGCCCGCCAACTCGAAGGACGGCCGTGTTGCTGCCTTGCGCGTGCCGAAGGGCGGTGACCTCTCGCGTGGCGACATCGACGGCTATACGGAATTCGTGCGCATCTACGGCGCGAAGGGCCTCGCATGGATCAAGGTCAATGACAAGACCCGTGGCCGCGACTGCCTGCAAAGCCCGATCGTCAAGAACCTCCATGACGCGGCGATCGCGGCGATCATGGAGCGCACGGCAGCGGAAGACGGCGACATCATCTTCTTCGCGGCCGACCGCGCGAAAGTCGTGAACGACAGTCTGGGCGCGCTGCGCCTGAAGATCGGCCATTCCGAATTCGGCAAGGCGAACGGCCTGCTCGAATCCGGGTGGAAGCCGCTGTGGGTGATCGACTTCCCGATGTTCGAGTACGACGAGGACGAGAACCGCTACGTGGTCGCGCATCACCCGTTCACGAGCCCGAAGGACGAGCATCTCGAATACCTCGAAACCGACCCGGGCCGCTGTCTGGCGAAGGCGTACGACATGGTCTTGAACGGCTGGGAAATCGGCGGCGGTTCGGTGCGTATCTTCCAGGAAGACGTGCAGAGCAAGGTGTTCCGCGCGCTGAAGATCGGCGCAGAGGAAGCGCGCCTGAAGTTCGGCTTCCTGCTCGACGCGCTGCAGTACGGCGCGCCGCCGCACGGTGGTATCGCGTTCGGTCTGGACCGTATCGTCACCCTGATGTCCGGCGCGGATTCGATTCGCGACACGATCGCCTTCCCGAAGACTCAGCGCGCGCAGGATCTGCTCACGCAGGCGCCGAGCGAAGTCGACGAGCGCCAGCTGCGCGAGTTGCATATCCGTCTGCGCCAGCCGGAGCAGAAGACGCACTAAGCATCGTCAGTTGTCGTTGTGATGAAAAAGGCGCCGAGTGCGCCTTTTTCGTTTTTTGCGTTACAGTCTTTGGGCCGATCACAGATACAGAAACGCGCGTTCACAAAGACATGCTGAAGCCGCCCAAAATCCTCGAATCCGTGCTGGTCGTCATTCATACGCCGGAACTCGATGTGCTCATCATCGAACGCGCGGATCACAGGGGCTTCTGGCAGTCGGTGACGGGCTCGAAGGATCGCATCGACGAGCCGTTCAGCGAGACGGCCGCGCGCGAGGTGCAGGAGGAAACCGGCATCGTGATCGGCAGTGCGCTGGTTCCCGGGAACGCGCTGCTCGACTGGCATTACAGCATTCAGTACGAGATCTATCCGCAGTGGCGGCATCGCTATGCGGAGGGCATCACGCGCAACACGGAGCATCAGTTCAGCCTGCTCGTGCCGCATTGCCTCGAAGTGACGCTCGCACTGCGTGAGCACACCGCGCATCTGTGGCTGCCTTTCCGCGAGGCCGCAGACAGGTGCTTCTCGTGGTCGAACAGGGAAGCGATCCTGCAATTGCCCGAGCGCCTCGCGGCGCATAACTGATGATCGGTATGCGTCCGCGGCACAGTTTCAAGCGGCTGCGCCAGGCGCTGTTCTCCGGCCGTCGACCGCCGCGCCTCTGCTTCACCGCCGGCAATCGCGTGCGCATCTTCAAGGGCGGCGTGCAGTTCTTCGCGGCGCTGATCGAGCGCATCGACAATGCGCGCAAGTCGGTGTCGCTGGAAACGTACATCTTCGCCAACGACGACATCGGCCGCGCCGTCTCCGATGCGCTCATTCGCGCCGCCGATCGCGGACTCAAGGTGCGCGTGATCACGGATGGCATCGGCACCGAAAGCAATCTGCCGATGTTCAAGCTGTGGCAGGAGCGCAGCGTTGAACATCGCATCTATAACCCGCATCTGCTGTTCGGCCCGCAAGGCTGGTCGCGCACGCATCGCAAGCTCGCGCTGATCGACGACACCTACGCGTTTTGCGGTGGCATCAATATCGTCGACGATTACGATCAGAACGGCACGCAGCTCGAACGGCCGCGCTGGGATTTCGCGATGGAGGCGCAAGGGCCCGTCGTCAAGGACGTGCGCGAAGCGTTCGAACTGCAATGGGAGCGCATCCGGCTCGGCGTCAAGCCGCGCCAGCCCGCGCAACCCGGCTGCGAGCCCGAGCCGCGGCAAAGCCGATGGAGCGCGCGCCGCGCGATGCTCGCGCGCAGGCGGGCGCGCCTGGGCGAGATTCACGCCGTCGATCAGCCTTGCGTGGCGTTCGTCGCGCGCGACAACCTTCTCAATCGCCGCGCGATCGAGAAGCCGTATCTGCGGGCAATCGCTCACGCGGAGAGCGAAGTGTTGCTTGCCAATCCCTACTTCATGCCGGGGCGCCGGCTGCGGCGCGCGCGTGTCGCTGGTCATCGGCCGTAAGGAATTCGTAGCATTGGATTACGCGACGCCGTTTCTTTACGGCAATCTGCTCAAGCACGGCGTGAGGATCGCCGAGTACGAGAAGACGATGCTCCACGGCAAAGTCGCGGTCGTGGACGCGGACTGGGCCACCATCGGCTCGTCCAACCTGGATGCGCTCTCTCTCGTGCTCAACAACGAGGCCAACATGGTGCTCGTCAACCACCCCGAGATCGCCGGACTGCATGACGCCATCCTCGAGGCATTCGACGAAGGCCGCCCCATCGACGAAAAACACTATGTGTCGCGGCCCGTTACGGAGCGTGTGCTTAACTGGCTGGCTTACAACACCTATCGTCTGATGATGAAGGTGATCACTATCGGCCAGTACGATTAGCCTGCCATTTCACAGCGATTGCGCAAAAATACTCGACAGCAGCAATTACCACATGGGGTTTCCCAGGAACTGTGACCCGCCCGAGAATCGTGAAAGCTGGTTGGTTTAAGTTGATACCGGCACAGCAGCACTACTGCTGAGTCGCCGGTAGTAGTTTGCCTCAGCTTCTACGGGTGGGATATAGCCGAGCGGCTCCATCCGCCGATGATGATTGAACCATGCCACCCATTCCAGCGTCGCCAGTT
>LFJH01000126.1 GCA_001189335.2 Candidatus Paraburkholderia schumanniana | reverse complement strand
ACTCAGAAAACGAGGCCGCCACGGTTCAAAAGTTGACTAATCACCCGCAGGCCATCGTCGCGATCGATACGATGCGAAGCGTAAAACGTCAGCGCTCTGAAATCGAGTTGTGCAGATGTTCCTTAGCACCTTGAGCATCCACGGCAGCACGGGGATCCGAAGACGGTAAAGTAAGTGGGACAAACGGAATATATAGATCATGGCATTCGGGCAGGTGATTCGTGCGCCCGGCTGAACGCTTTGAGTTGATCGAAAACTTTGATGGTCAGCACAAACACGCCGACGAAAACGAAGCTCACATCCCAGTAGCCGGCGTGAATCGCCATCAGCGCCATCGCGAAGAAGAAGCAGAACCTCGGTAACGGGCCGCCCGATGTCGCAGCAACGTAGCACGCGCGGATCGCCATCGAGAGCAGGGTGAAGCCTGCAAACACTCCAGCGTGGCCGAAATCGACGAAGAGCGCTCCTTGTAGCGTCGGTGTGATGCTCATCGGGCGGCCCGCGATCCAGCGAGCCCCGGTCAAATCTCCGATGATGTTGCGCGTGCCCCAGTGCTTACCCGGCAGGAACGTTTCGAGGTTGCTGAGGAGCAGACGCCCGAGCATCGGTTCATGCACGACTTTACCGAGCGTGACGATCGTGCTCTGGCTGAAATCGAACATCGACAGCGCAGGCATCAAGGGCAGAAGATAAGGGTGATCGGCCATGAAGGCCATGTCGACATTTGCGAAGAACCGCGCCGGGTCGTAACTTTGTGACACGCGAAAGAGCGCGAGCGACGCGGCAAAGACCACCAGCGCAATGCCGACCAGAAGACCGCACCAGACGGCGCGGCGGCGTGACAGCCGGAATATCGCCAGATAACAGGTGTACGTCAGAACGAACGTCAGCACCGGCGAGCGATAGCCGAGAACCAGTACGCCTGCCATATACACGATCGGCGGAACCGGTGAAGGGCGCCGGCCACTCTCCGCATCGGAAATCATTCGCACCAGCACCCAGAAGCCATAGAAGGGTGCGAGATTCGAGACCAGGGCGGAATTGCCGAAGCGATCTTCGCACTGCAGCAGAGGAATACCGTTGCTGGCGATCACCGCAAAAGCGATGCAGCCGCAGAACATTGTCAAAAAAAATATTGACAACTGCTTCGAAGTTTGCACGCGAAAGAGCTTCCTGCCCAGCCATGCACCGAAGGCCAGGCCCGCAAGTCCCAGCAGGAATAGATTCCAGCACAGTGCCTTGTCGTATGCGTTCGCGATCATCCACGGTGCCTGCGGCAAACCCAGCAGGTTGTAAGCGAGATATGCGCCGGCGAAGATGGTGATCGGATCGAGTCGCCGGTGCTTCGTGGGCGGTGCCTTCCTGGATCGAGAAGCGAAGTTCACGATGCCTGCTTCGCTTGACTGAAGCGGCGCCGGAGCACGGCCTTCCCCAGCATTAACGCAAACTTCGAATTGGTGACGAGATAGCGCCGCCACATTCTCCGTGGCTCCTGGACGACGCGAAAAATCCATTCCATTCCGGCTCGTTGCATCCACAGTGGCGCGCGCTTCACCTTTCCGGCGACAACATCGAACGTACCGCCGACGCCCATCACAAAATCGACGCCCAGTTCATCACGCCAGCGGTTGATGAAGTTCTCCTTGTGTGGAGATGTAAGTGCGACGAACAGCAAGCGCGCGCCCGAAGCGCGAATCTGCTCGACAATAGCGCGCTCGTCGTCCCAGAAATAACCGTGATGAAAACCCGCGGTGCGCAGTCCACGGTTCGATTCGGCGCACCGTCGCGCGACTTCCTCGACAACCTTCGGCTTCGCCCCAGGAGGAACACCGGCAGGTCGCGCCGGGCGGAGAGCGCCAGCAGGCGCCCGAAGAGATCCACGCCCGCGACCCGCTCTGGAATCATGTGTCCCAGCAGATGCGCGCCCCACACGACGCCCATTCCGTCGATGTTGACGATGTTGCAGGCGCGCACTGATTCGGCGAGTTGCGGATCGGATTGCGCGCTCACCAGCTTGGCGACGTTCACGACCACGTGTTGTGTGAACTGGCGCCGCTCGATGCGCCGTCCGATCCATTCGACCGTCTCTTCCATCGTGAAGACATCTGCAGGACAACCAAACAGTTCAATGCGACTCACTTGAATTCCTGATCTTTTGCTTTGACGGAAGGATGATCACTGCGTGAAACGGTCACCGGGCCATAGAGCAATGTCACGTGTATGACATCCGTGGCCTTTTTTTTGTCAGTCGGGCTTGTACAGTCCGATTTTCAGGTAGGCATTCTGGACGCCGGGGTAGGCATTGGGCACTCCTTGTGCCAGAAACACCTGTCTTCCATCGCGACGCAGCTCGGTAATCGCGTTCTCGCCGTCCTCCTGCGGACGGTAGATGAGCTCCCAATGAACCCATTTGCCGACGTCGGCGTCCGCGCAGCATAGCCATTTGCCCGCGGAGACCGTGTCGTGCTTCACGCCGCCGCGCTGCGAAATCGCGTATCGCGTACCCTGCAGCGCGAGAGCCACAGTTAGGCCGCCGAGCCACGATCCCTGGTTGATTTGGGTGATGATCACGAACTGGCGAGAATCGAATTGCGTACCGGGCGGCAGCATGGTCGACCAGCGGATGAAATACGTCTTTCCCTGCGCGAGGCGCACCGGTGCGGGAAACATCAATTCCGCACGCGGGACGCCGTTTTCGACCTTCGAAAAGCCTTCGGACAGACGGATAGTTGTCTGAATTGCGCTTGCACTGACATCGGAAGGATCGCCGACGATCGCGACATCACCGGGATTGGCCTGAACTCCGAGCTTCGGATCGGGACCATCACGCCAAGCTGTCCGATAGAGAAGGCTACCATCCTCCACGGGAAGGGCGCTACAGGCCACGATCGCCGAGGCCACGGCACAATACACGCACCCATGCACGAGCGCTCGTGAATGAAGCAAGGCGACGAAGCGACGGACCGGGCTCACGCCTCCTCCCTCATCGTTCGCCAGTATACGTCCACATATCCTTCGACGATCGCGTCGGACGAGAAGTGCTCGAACGCTCGATGTCGGCCGTGTTTTCCCATTCCTGCAGCAAGCGCCGCATCATCGAGCAGCGCGCGCAAGGCGTTGGCAAGCTCGGCAGGATTCGACGGCGCAACGAGAAGACCGCTCCGTCCGTGTTCGACAAGATCGGCGAAGCCGCCCACGCGCGTGCCGACGACGGGTAGACCGGCGAACATCGCTTCCAGCGCGGCGATGCCGAATGCTTCGTAATGACTCGGCAAGCAAAAGATCTGAGCCGTCCGATAGGACGCCAACTTGGCGTCGCCTTCGAGCCAGCCGGCAAATGTGACCTGATCGCGGATCAACAGTCGCTTCACTTCCTCCTCCTAGCGTTTCAGGTCGCCGCTTCCCGCGACGATCAGGTTTACGCGAAAACCTTGGCCCGTGAGCAAGGCGATGGCATGCAACAGATCGCCGACGCCCTTTGTCTCGACAAGGCGACCCGCAAATAGGATGCACGGGGGTTCGTGCACAGTCGCCGCTTTGCGTGGCGCCACATCGACGAACGCGCGCTCGGCCAGGCTCGCACTGTTACCGACGACAAACAGGCGCGCGCGATCGCCCCCCAGACCGGCGATTTCCTGGGCGATCGCGTGTGAGACGCCGATCATCGCGCTCGAGGCATTCAGGAACCTGCGCGCGACGATGGCGACGAATCGCGTCGAGCCGCGGACGAATGTCGAGAAGTTGCCGGCATGCAGATGAAACACGATGCGTTTTCGCAGCGTGACGGCGATGGCGCAAAACACGAGCTTGCGGTAGAACGACCCCTTGACCGATACGTGTAGATGCACGATATCCGTTCCGATGATCAGACCTCTCACGAAATTCGGAAGGTCGGTCAGAAAGAAGCGAAGAATTCCGCCACCGCCGTTGAAGCCGTGCGTCTCGCAGAAGCGCATACAGACGTTCCGCATGGAGAACACTTGGGATAACGTTTTCAGTTCGTCGAGCACCGAGGCGATTCCGCCGCGCTGTCCCCAACCGGGGCCGACATGCAGGACACGAATGGGCTGGGTATTCCGGGCTCTCTTCATGCATCAACTCTCTTGAACAAGACTCGCCGTCGCCCAATCGCGCAAAGCGATAAATAGCGTCTCAGTCGCCGGCTTCTGATGATCAGCGCGACGTAGGTCGCGAAAATCAGCGCCTCACAAGCCAGAAACGACATCGCGGCGCCCATCGCGTCGTATTCCCGCACGAGCGGCAGCGCGAAGATCACGTTGAGGCAACCGGCCGCGAAGATAGTCGTTGATCGCAGCGTACTGGCGCCTGAAGGCACGAGGATCTGCAGACCAAGGAAATAGGCGAGATTGCCGAAGACCGTCGATAAGGCCAGCACGCGAAGTACGTCCGGCGCCCCTGAGAACTGCTTGCCCAGTACGATCGATGTGATTTGTTCGGCATAAACGATCGACAGCGCTGCGCCACACACGGACATGAGCATTATCAGGCCGGCCCCGTATGCCGTCAGCCGCGCGGCCTCTCGCTTCTGGCTTCTGAACATGCGCCCGATCCGCGGGTACAGCACCGCGCCGAGCTGCGAGGGAACCAGGGTGCAGACCGTGCGGATCTTGTCCGCGGCCGCATAAATGCCGGCGGCGTAGGTTCCGGAGTACGAAGTGAGAATGATCGAGTTTGCCGCACCGAGCGTGACGGACGCTGTCGCGACGAACATGTCCGCGCTCTCGGTCAGGCGGTTCATGACCGTGTGCCAGTTGAGCGTGGGCCGGCGCAGCAAGCCTTCGCGTGCAGCGATGTAGAGAGAAAGGACAGCTGCGATCAGCGGGCCCGCTGCCTGAATGGCAGCGGCGATGGCGACATCGTGCGGTGCTCTTACGAGGAGGAACGTCAGCGGCAACGTCACGGCACGGTTGGCGAAAATCATCCAGCCGATGAGCTTGAACCGTTCCAGACCCTGAAACAGCCAGTAGAGCGTGCAGACGCTCGCGACGACGGCAAGCCACGAGAGGCAAATCACGGGCCGTGCTGCCGCGCCTCCGATATCGAACGCGAGCAGCACAACGAGCACGAGGGTCACCGCGACGCACAACAGCACCTTCGCGCCGAACACGGACCAGATGAGTTCGTTGAGGCGGGAGCCATCGTCGCGGCAGGAAATGACTGCTCTGGGCTCCGACAGATTGATGCCCCACTCGGTGAACAGCGTTCCGTAGACCGTGATCGCCATTGCGTATGCGAGCGTACCGAAGTGCGTCGGCCCAACACGCGGGTCAGGTACGGAAACGTCGCGAACGCCGCGACGTAATTGCCGAGGAACGACAACACCATCACGGCCACATTGCGGCCGATGCGCCCGTCGCTACCCCCGATCGGGTGTTTCCGAACGTTCCTCATCATGCCCGCGCCAGCAGCCCACGCGTATCGATCACAACCTTCGTCTGCAATCGAATCGGATCGACGCTTCTGAACGTCGCATGATCGACCAGAATCACGATCACGTCGGCGCGCAACAACGCCTCGTTCAGCCCGCAGAGTTCGACCTCACCCCGCAGCCGCGCCGGAAGCTCGCCGATGTTCGGCTCGACCGCCAGGACGCTCGCAGGGTGCCGTTTGGCCAGATTCGCCGCAATCTCTAGCGCTGGACTTTCGCGAAGATCATCAATGTCGGCCTTGAACGCCAACTCCAAACACGCAATCACCGGCTCCTTGAAGCGCATCGCCGCCCGCTCTACCCGCTCAACGACCCAATGCGGTTTCGAGTCATTGACCGTACGCGCTGTCCGAATCAGTCGCGCCTCGTCCGGCGCCGAATCCACGATGAAGCAGGGATCCACCGCGATGCAATGCCCGCCGACGCCCGGCCCCGGCGGGAGGATGTTCACTCGCGGATGCCGGTTGGCAAGCCGAATAAGCTCCCACACGTTGATGTCGAGCCGTTCGCAGATGAGCGAGAGCTCATCTGCGAACGCGATACCTACGTCGCGCGACGCGTTCTCCGTCAGCTTGCACATCTCTGCGGTGCGCACATTGGTGAGGATGCATTCGCCCCGCACGAAAATCTGATGCAGATCGCGCGCCGCTTCGCCGCAACGCTGTGTCATCCCGCCGATCACGCGATCGTTCTCGATCAGTTTACGAATCACGTGTCCCGGCAACACTCGCTCGGGACAATGCGCGACTCGGATATCCGACGCCTCCCCTGCCGCCTGAGGAAAACTGAGATCCGGCCGCAGCTCGGCCATCCATGCGGCCATCTGCTCGGTCGCGCCGACAGGCGACGTCGACTCCAGCACGACCAGATCGCCCTTCTTCAAAACCGGCGCGATGGCGCGGCTTGCTGCCTCGATGTACGAGAGGTCGGGTTTGTGCCCCTCGGTGAAGGGCGTCGGGACGGCCACGAGAAACGCATCCGCCGGCTCGGGCGATGTGGTGGCTCGCAAATGCCCCTGTGTCACCACGGCCTGCACCAGCATGTCCAGCTCCGGCTCGACAATATGAATTTCGCCGCGATTGATCGTGTCGACGGCATGCTGATTCACGTCGACGCCGATGACGTTCTTGCGCCGAGCGGCGAACGCGGCCGCTGTCGGCAAACCGATATAGCCGAGGCCGATAACGGAGATGGTGTCGAATTCCATAATCTAAGGAACCTCTGCACAACTCGATTTCAGAGCGCTGACGTTTTACGCTTCGCATCGTATCGATCGCGACGATGGCCTGCGGGTGATTAGTCAACTTTTGAACCGTGGCGGCCTCGTTTTCTGAGTCTCGCGTTTCGATCCTCAAGCGCTTCAAGCATTTCAAGCGCTTCGCAAGGCCTTGCGTGCCATCCACAAATTGCCCAGCGCAAACAGCGTTGTGATCTGCGCAGTATTTTTCATCACCCCCCTATACCGGGTCTTCGTGTAGCCAAATTGCCGCTTGAGCACGCGAAACGGGTGTTCGACCTTCGCGCGGATGCCCGCCTTCAGACGTTCGATCCGATCGTAGATCGCGTCCAGTTGATCACT
>LFJH01000125.1 GCA_001189335.2 Candidatus Paraburkholderia schumanniana | reverse complement strand
AGTGATCAACTGGACGCGATCTACGATCGGATCGAACGTCTGAAGGCGGGCATCCGCGCGAAGGTCGAACACCCGTTTCGCGTGCTCAAGCGGCAATTTGGCTACACGAAGACCCGGTATAGGGGGGTGATGAAAAATACTGCGCAGATCACAACGCTGTTTGCGCTGGGCAATTTGTGGATGGCACGCAAGGCCTTGCGAAGCGCTTGAAATGCTTGAAGCGCTTGAGGATCGAAACGCGAGACTCAGAAAACGAGGCCGCCACGGTTCAAAAGTTGACTAATCACCCGCAGGCCATCGTCGCGATCGATACGATGCGAAGCGTAAAACGTCAGCGCTCTGAAATCGAGTTGTGCAGATGTTCCCTAAGTCTGCCGGGTCGGTCTGCTCAGGGCCGCTCGCGGCCGGAGTGTTCCACTCGCCAGCGAGCCGCTCGCGCGCCGCACAGAAGTCTTGAGACAGGACATCGTTCAGTTGCCGGCGCAGGCCGCATTCCCCAAGGCCGCAAGGCTGCTGAAAACGGATGAGTTTTCATCCGTTTTTCGTTTGCGCCCGTGGCGTCGCTCGCCGCATTTCGTCCTGTACGGCAAGCCGACAGGAAACGAAGCGCGGCTCGGGCTGGTGGTCGGCAAGAAGCAGGCGCCGCGCGCGGTGACGCGCAACCTGATCAAGCGGATCGCCCGCGACGCATTCAGGTTGCGCCGCGAGCAGTTGAGCGGATTCGATATCCTTGTTCGGCTGCACGGGAAGATCGACCGCAAGGCGATGCCGAGCGCGAGCTCGCCGCCGCTTCGGGCGCTCATCGGCAGCGAACTGGAAACATTGCTCGACCGTGCCGTGCGCGAAGCAGCGCGCCGCACGGCCGAACCCTTGGCGGAGCCGCGCCAAGCGCCCGCCGTCGACGATTCATCCGGCCCGACCGGTTCATCGGGGTCATGAGGCGCAGGATGCGCCAGGTTTGGTCCGTCGCGACGAACCCGGCGTGCGGCGCGAAGCTTATGCAAACGGCACTCATCGCGTTGTTGCGCTTCTACAAGCTTGCTGTGAGCCCTCTGCTCGGCAACCGGTGCCGTTTTTATCCTTCCTGTTCCGACTACGCGCGCGAGGCAATCCAGTATCATGGCGCCGCGCATGGCACGTATCTCGCCGTGAAGCGGCTCTGTCGCTGCCACCCGCTCTCGGCGGGCGGCGTCGATCTCGTGCCGCCTCCTCCAAGGCAAGCCGGCGATCCAGACAAGCCCGCATCGCAGTCGGATTCCGCATCGTCGGACCCGTCCGCGCGAGACAAGCTTTCAACACTAAACGGCGCGGAAGCGCTTTCCGATCGACACTGAGACAACGCATGGATATCAAACGCACCGTCCTATGGGTCATCTTCTTCGTGTCAGTTGTCTTGCTGTTCGACAACTGGCAACGGGACCATGGGCGCCCGTCAATGTTCTTCCCGAGCGCGACGCAGCCGGCCAAGACCGCCAGCAACCCCGCACCGGGTTCGGCCACGCCGGGCACGCAGCCGTCCGAGCTGCCGAACGCACCGGCCGGCGCAACCGCTCCCGGCTCGACGACGCCGCCTGCGACTGCGCAAGCGCAACTCGTCAAGTTCACGACGGACGTGTACTCCGGTGAGATCGACACGCGCGGCGGCACGCTGTCGAAGCTGGAGTTGATGAAGGAAGGCGACGGCAAGCAGCCGAACCTCTACATCACGCTATTCGACCACACCGCGAACCATACGTATCTTGCGCGCACGGGCCTGCTAGGCGGCGACTTCCCGAGCCATAACGACGTCTTCACGCCTGTTCCCGGCCAGACGTCGCTCACGGGCGACGAAAAGACGCTGAAGATCGCGTTCGAGTCGCCGGTAAAGGGCGGCGTGAAGGTCATCAAGACGTACACGTTCACGCGCGGCAGCTACGTGATCAACGTCGATACGAAGATCGAGAACGTCGGCACCGCGCCGGTCTCGCCCAAGCTCTACATGGAGCTCGTGCGCGACAACACGCCGGTCGATACGCCGCGCTTCTCTCATACGTTCATCGGACCGGCGGTCTACACGAGTCAGAAGCACTTCCAGAAGATCGACTTCTCCGACATCGACAAGAACAAGGCACCGTTCGAGCCGTCGTCGGATAACGGCTGGGTCGCGATGGTGCAGCACTACTTCGCGTCCGCATGGATTCCGCAGGAGGGCGTGAAGCACGACATCTACGTGCAGAAGATCGATCCGGACCTGTATCGCGTTGGCGTGACGCTGCCGGCGCAGACGATCGCGCCGGGACAGACCGTGAACGTCGATGCGCGCCTCTTCGCCGGTCCTGAAGAAGAGCGCATGCTCGAAGGCATCGCGCCGGGTCTGGAACTCGTGAAGGACTACGGCATGGTGACGATCATCGCCAAGCCGCTCTTCTGGCTGCTCGAGAAGATCCACAGCTATGTCGGCAACTGGGGCTGGGCGATCGTGCTGCTGACGCTGCTCATCAAGGCCGTGTTCTTCCCGCTGTCGGCGGCGAGCTACAAGTCGATGGCGCGCATGAAAGAAATCACGCCGCGCATGCAGCAGATCCGTGAGCGCTTCAAGAGCGACCCGCAGAAGATGAACGCGCAACTGATGGAGTTGTACAAGACGGAGAAGGTGAATCCGTTCGGCGGCTGTCTGCCGGTCGTGATCCAGATTCCGGTGTTCATCTCGCTGTACTGGGTGCTGCTGTCGTCGGTGGAAATGCGCGGCGCGCCGTGGATCGGCTGGATTCACGATCTGTCGCAGCAGGATCCGTATTTCATCCTGCCGGTGCTGATGGCCGTCTCGATGTTCGTCCAGACCAAACTGAACCCGACGCCGCCGGACCCCGTCCAGGCGAAGATGATGATGTTCATGCCGATCGCATTCTCGGTCATGTTCTTCTTCTTCCCGGCCGGTCTGGTGCTGTACTACGTCGTCAACAACGTGCTGTCGATCGCACAGCAGTACTACATCACGCGGATGATGGGAAAGGGTAAGAAGAAAGTGGCCTGAAGCCCGCTTTTCTGAACCGATCTGAATGTGGAAACGCCCGGCTTGCCGGGCGTTTTCGTTTTCGTGCATCGTTTGGACGATGCCCTTCGCGACGCTTACCGCTTCATCGCCCCATAAAACTGCTCGGCCAGTTCCTCCAGCAGATACCGATGATGCGGTGACAACGCCTCGATCTTCGTCGCCAGTTCCAGCGTCTCCTCGGACGCCGGATATTGCTCGTCGCGCGCAAGCGGCTTCGGCGTCACCTGCGGATTGCCGCTCGGCGGCGGACCGCAGTGCAGCCAGTGCTGGTCGACCTTGAACCAGTCAGCGAGCGTCTTAAGCTTGTCGATAGTCAGGATCGACCGCGCCGTGAGCCACTTGTGCGCCGTTTGCGGCGAAACCGGCTCGCCTTGATAGCGCAAATTGAAATGCAGTGCGAGATCAGTCGCGCCGCGCATCTTTTCGGGTGCGCGCGTCATCGAGAATTTGAGCCGCTCGGAGAAATCGGTCTTTTCTTGTGGTGTAGGCATGGTCTGGATTGTGCGAAACAATCGCTGCTTACCAGTCAACCAATCACGTTAGATTTGGCCTGATTCCGCCAGAATTTATCTTGCTCAAGTGTTTTCTTTAGCTACCTTGTGGCAGCGTTATTTTGCTCCGAATCCGCGATGCGTCGGGCGGCATCGCATCATCCGCCCAGAGAGCGCCGTCCTAAAATGCGATTCAATCGGCTATCTCGAATAAGATAACGCAAGAATTGTCTTAAACCCAGGGTCGGCGGGTTCGATCCGGGCGCCGCGATACAATGCCCGCACCCCGAAACCACCCTGTTTGTACCGCCGACATGTTGAGCAACGACACCGATCCGATCGCCGCAATCGCCACCGCACCCGGGCGTGGAGGCATCGGAGTCGTGCGCCTGTCATTTGGGCGCGCGGGCGAAGCCGCCGCGCAGAAAGCCATGCACGCGCTGTGCGGTCAGGCGCTTGCGCCGCGCCATGCCAGCTATGTGCCGTTCATCGACGGCAACGGCGAAGCGCTCGATCGCGGTATCGCGCTGTACTTTCCCGCGCCGCACTCCTACACGGGTGAGCACGTTGTGGAATTGCAGAGCCACGGTGGCCCGATCGTGCTGCAACTGGTTTTGCAACGCTCGATCGCGGTCGGGCGCGACTTCGGCCTGCGGCTCGCCGAGCCTGGCGAGTTCACGCGACGCGCGGTTCTCAACGACAAGCTCGATCTCGCGCAGGCGGAAGCCGTCGCCGATCTGATCGAAGCAAGCACGGAGGCCGCCGCGCGATCGGCGGGCCGCTCGCTGGATGGCGCGTTCTCGCGCGAGATTCATGTGCTGGTCGAGGACGTGATCAACCTGCGCATGCTCTTCGAGGCAACGCTGGATTTTCCCGAGGAAGAAATCGACTTTCTGGAAGCGGCGGACGCGCGCGGCAAACTCGCGCGCATTCGCGAACGGCTGAACGCGGTTCTCGCCGATGCACGCCAGGGCGCGCTGCTGCGCGAGGGCCTGTCGGTTGTGCTCGCGGGGCAGCCGAACGTTGGCAAATCGTCATTGCTGAACGCGCTCGCGGGTGCAGAGCTGGCGATCGTCACGCCGATCGCCGGCACCACGCGCGACAAGGTTGCCCAGACCATTCAGGTCGAGGGCATTCCGCTGCATATCATCGATACGGCGGGTCTGCGCGAGACGCAGGACGAAGTGGAGCGCATCGGCATCGAGCGCACGTGGGGCGAGATCCAGCGCGCCGATGTCGTGCTCCATCTGCTCGATGCGCGGGCCGGTGCGACGCCGGAGGATCAAGTCATCGCCGCGCGTTTTCCGCAAGGCGTGCCTGTCGTGCGCGTCATGAACAAGACGGATCTGGCGGGCGCGCCGACCGCGCTGCGTGACGGCGAAGGCGGTGCTCGCGAGGTCAATCTCTCCGCGAAAACCGGCGAGGGAATCGCATTGCTACGGGATGAATTGTTGAAGATTGCCGGCTGGCAGGCGGGCGCGGAAAGCGTGTATCTGGCGCGCGAGCGCCATCTCATCGCGCTACGCGAGGCCCGCGATCATCTGGCACTTGCCGCCGAACACGCCGATCAGCAATCGCAGGTGCTCGATCTCTTCGCGGAAGAACTGCGGCTCGCGCAGGACGCTCTCAACGCGATCACCGGCGAATTCACGTCCGATGACCTGCTGGGCGTGATCTTCAGCCGGTTCTGCATCGGCAAATAAGCTCAGGCGCCCGGCGGTTTGCCGACTTCGCGCAACTCGGCACTGAGCTTCTCGCTCTCCTCCGGACGCCCGTGAAACGCCGCCGGCGTGTTCTGGAACATTTCGATTCGAGCCCCGTCGCAAAGCGACAGTACCATCGACTGGACGGCATTGAAGCGTGGATCCAGCTCCGACGCGCCGCGCGACCACATGCCGGCGATCGCGCGCACGAGCAGCGTTTGTCCGCTCGCCATGCGCCGCACTTCGCGTACTTTGGCGACGAAAAGCGGCGTCGGATGCTGCGCGAAGATGGGCTGAAGATGCGCTTCGATGCACGTACGCCCATCGACCGGAGTGCCGTCGAAGCCGACGAGGCTGCCGCGCTCGGCAAAGCGCACGGCCATCGCGGCTGCGTCCTGGCGGTTCCAGTCTTCCAGCAAACCGAAGTACACGCGCCGCGCGCTCCCGGTCCAATCCTCCGGCTGATTCATGCTGCTTTCCTCCATGCCGCTGCGAAGACGCCCGCGCCCATCAGGAGCGCGCCGCCGGTGCGATTCACCGCGCGCTGCACGGAAGGCTTGCGGATCGCGCGCCGTGCGCCGGACGCGAGCAGCGCGTAGGCGAACGCGTTGGCCGCCGCGAGGCCGACGAAGGTCGCTTCGAGAATTGCGATCTGCGACACGCTTGCCGCATGCGGATCGACGAATTGCGGCACAAACGCGACGAAAAAGATGATGCTCTTCGGGTTGAGCGTCGTGACGGCGTAGGCGTGCGCCAGGATGCGTCCGGTGCGCAATTCACCCGTGGGCCGCACGGCGTCCGTATCGACGACCGGCGCGCGCCACAGCTTTATGCCGAGGTAAAAGAGATAGGCCGCGCCGATCCACTTCACCACCATGAATAGTTCCGCCGATGCCGCGAGCAACACGCCCAGGCCCAGCATGGATGCGGTCATCGCGGTGAGATCGCCGAGCGCCACGCCTACGGTGGTCACGAGCGCGTACTTGCGGCCGTGGCCGAGCGCGTAGGACACGACGAGCAGCACTGTCGGACCGGGGATCGCGACGAGAATCGCCGACGCGATCACGAACGGCAGCCATTGAGCGAGAGTCATTCTGGTTCTCCAGGTTCGATGCGTCGATTTATCCACGAACGCACGCGCCTGGCAATAGGCCGTTCAGCCAGCTTGACGACGCGCAGCCTCGATGTGGATGCCTTTGATTTCGGCATGCGGATTTAATGTGCTGCACCAAATGACGTGGCGAGGCAGATTGTCGCAGGCCTACGCGCTCAATCGTAGGCTTTCATTTCTCATTACGGGCTCCCTTCGCGATTTTTGGTTTATTCCGGGCGCGCAAATTATTGATCAGCCGCCCTGCGACATTCTGACGTGTTGCGACCGCACACAACATATGCTTGCAACTTTGTCGCACTCAACTAGCATGAGTCTTGCGGTTATCCGCTCTTAAATACATAGCTAATTGAAAAACGGTTTTTGTTTGGAGGCTATACATGACGAAACGCGCTAGTGCTCTCTTCGCGATGATGGGTTTGTTGACCGTCGCTTCCGCAGCGCAAGCCCAGGACAGCGTTATTCAGCCTCAGCAGACGTTCACCTTCCGGCCTAATTCGTATGGCTGCTTGTCCAAGGACAAGTTCGATTCGGCCGACCAGCATGCAAGAGCCGGCGAGCATCAGAAGATGCAACAGTATTTCGAGGGCTATGAATGGGCGGTTTCAAGGTTGAAGCGCAACAGCGGGTTTAATGTTTAGAGCCATGAGGATGAGCTGCGGAAGCGAGTGTGGCGGCGAAGACCTCGAGCGGCGAATGGAAGGCGTGAGTGGCGCGAGGCCT
>LFJH01000124.1 GCA_001189335.2 Candidatus Paraburkholderia schumanniana | reverse complement strand
GCGCTTCTGAAGGGTATCCCCTTCAAGGACGGAACCCCGGTGATTGAAAGCACACCGGCTCCTCAATCGCTGGCCGCCTGATCACGCCGTCCGACCTGCGTACACCAGTCTTGACGATTGCTCGTGCTATGATTCCATTTCCGTTGACTAGTCAATCATTGCGCTTACAAAAGATGGCCGTTCACACCGCCGCGCACCATTCCAGCGGGCAGGTTCTGCCTTTCCGCGAATCGCTCATGGCGATGCTGGGCGTTTCTTTCGTCACGATGCTCGTCGCGCTCGACCAGACGGTGGTCGGCACCGCGCTGCCGACGATCGTCGCCGAGCTCAAGGGTTTCGATCTCTATGCCTGGGTCGCCACTTCGTACCTGCTGACTTCCGTCATCACCGTGCCGATTTTCGGGCGGCTCGGCGATTACTACGGCCGCAAGCCGTTCGTCATTGCGTCCATCGTCGTGTTCACCGTCGCGTCCGTGCTCTGCGGGCTCGCCAACAGCATGATGTTCCTCGTGCTCGCGCGCGGGCTGCAGGGCATCGGCGGCGGGATGCTGGTCGGCACCGCGTTCGCGTGCATCGCGGATCTCTTTCCGGATAACGTCGTCCGCCTGCGCTGGCAGGTGCTGATGAGCTCGGCGTTCGGCATTGCCAATGCGGTCGGGCCGTCGCTCGGCGGGTTTCTCACGCAATACTACGGTTGGCGCTCGGTGTTCTACGTCAACCTGCCGGTGGGCATCGCTTCGCTCTTCTTCGTATGGCGCTTTCTGCCGCATCTGCGCCATGTCGCACACGAAGGGAAGATGCGCCTCGACTGGCCCGGCGCCGCGCTCATCGCGGTGGCGCTCGGCGCGCTGCAATTGTTCGTCGAAATGCTGCCGAAACTCGGCTTCGGCGCCGAAACCGTCGCGCTGCTCGCGATCAGCGCCACAGCCGGTTTCGGCCTGTGGAAGTGGGAGATGCGCTGCGATTATGCGATCCTGCCTGTCGACATGTTCCGCAACAAGGCACTCGCGGCCCTCTTCACGCTTGCGATTCTCGGCGGCTTCACGATGTTCTCGCTGCTCTTCTACGCGCCGCTGCTATTCCAGGGCGGCTTCGGCATGTCGCCGAAGGACGCGGGCATGATGATCACGCCGCTCGTCGTGTTCATCACGATCGGGAGCATCGTGAACGGTCGCATCGTCACGCGTCTGAAGAATGCGAACCTGATGCTGTATGTCGGCTTCGCACTGGTTGCTGTGTCGTGTCTGGGTGTCGTCGTCGCCACCCACGACATGCCGCGCTCGCTCCTGCTCGCGATCATGCTGCTGGGCGGACTCGGCCTGGGCTTCGTGATGCCGAATCTCACTGTGTTCGCACAGCAGACGGCGGGGCGCGCGCATCTGGGCATTGCGACTGCGTTGCTGCAATCGCTGCGCATGATCGGCGGCATGATCGGCACGGCGCTCACCGGCACGCTGGTGAGCCACCTGTATGCGAGCGGCGTGAATCTCGCGCTCAAAAAGGATCGCGCGATGCGCTGGGCCGGCGATCTCTCGGATCCGCAAATCCTCATCAACCACGAGGGGCAGCAGGCGCTGCTCTCGCAATTGACGGCGGCGGGCCATGACGGCGCCATGCTGCTCGAATCCGCGCGCGAGGCGCTCGTCGCCGCGATTCACATCGGTCTTGCGCTGGCGGCGGCGGTCGCGGTGCTGTCGCTGTGGCAGTCGCGCCGCGTGCCGCCTGTCCGCTTGAAAGGGCCGCAGGAACCGGTCATCCTCGCCGAATGACTACGGGAAAGCGAAAAGCATGAATGAACAGGACCGTATCGCCGTCGTGCAGCAGTTCGGGCGCACGTATCGCGCGTTCATGTCGGCGTTCGAGGTGGCAGTCGGCCAGCCGATGCCGCGCTGGCGCATCCTGCTCGCGTTGCACGAGCACGCGGGCGTACTGTCGCAGAAGAAGCTGGTCGAGCGCCTGAAGGTCGATCCGGGCGCGCTGACGCGGCAATTGAAGACGCTGGAGGGCCTCGGCTGGATCGTGCGCAGCGTCGATACGCGCGACAACCGCGTATCGAACGTCGCGCTCACGGCGCAGGGGCGCGCCATCGCCGAGGAAGGCCTGCCGCGGCGCAACGCATTCCTGCACGACACTCTGGCTTCGCTGCCCGACGAGGCCATCGAAGCCTTGTCGAGCGCGCTGCACATGTTCGAGGGACGGATTCAGGAAGTGGCGGCGGCCAATGCCGCACAGGCTGCGGCGCTTGCCGCCGTCGCCGAGGACAAGGCTTAAAAGAACGTTTCGATCACTTCGGTGACGCGATACTTCGGATCGACGACGAGAATCTGACGCCACTTGTCGAACGTGAGGCAAGGGTGCGAGATGTCGAACGCGATCATGTCGTCGACTTTGAGATCGGCGCCCGGCTTGATGCGCAGGTACGCGTGCTGATCCATCAGGCCGAAGATTTCCCAGCCTTCGTCGGGCGAGATATCGCGCGGCGCCTCGTTGCCCGGGCGATAGTGCTTCGCGGGCTCGGGCATACCGGCATCGAACGCGGAATCGCGCTTGCCGAGACCGATGATCGCGCGATCCGGCTCCGGAATCGACTGCACGTACGCCCACAGTTGCAGCGCGGGCTTCAAACCCTGGCCCATCTTCTTCGCGATCGGATCGCGCGCGAAGATCTCGTTCTGCGCCTTCTTGTAGATGCCGACGTCGTGCGTCAGATAGCAGCCGGGACGCAGCACGACCTCGATTGCATCGCTGTTGGCCTTGGAGAATTCGTCGGCGACAACGTCGTACCACGCCGATCCCGCGCCGGAGAGAATCGCCGGCTTGCGCGCGATCCCGACCGCGCTCTGCAGGAATTCGCGAACCTTGGTTTCATCCTGCAGCACGCCTTCATACAGTTCGATGCCCGTGAGCTCGATCGTGCCCGGCCAGCGCGCGATCGCGGTGAGCACGGCTTCGCGCTGCGCGTCGTCGCGCACGCCGGTGCGTCCGCCCGGCACGCCGAGCTCGATCAGCACATTCAGCTTCTTGTGCACCGAGCTGAAGAAGCCGCCGAGCTGATCGACACCATCGGCCGAATCGACGAGACAGAAGAATTCGAAATTCAGATCGGTCAGCAACTCGGCGATCATGCCCATGTTGCGCTTGCCGACCAGCTGATTCGCCATCAGGATGCGATGCACGCCGCCGCGATACGCCGCGCGCACTTGATGCGCCGTCGCGAGTGTAATGCCCCACGCGCCGGTTTCGAGCTGACGGCGAAAGAGTTGCGGCGCCATGGTCGTCTTGCCGTGCGGCGCAAGCTTCACACCGTATTCGCCGACGAACGCCTGCATCCACTTCAGGTTGTGCTCGATTCGCTCCGAGTAAAGCACGGCGGCGGGCAGGCTTACGTCCTCTTCGAGCAGATTCCATTGCAGGCGCGACGCGTCGTTCAACTGGATGCTCGTGCCGGGCACCATGCCGAGACCCTTGCCGAATGGGTCGATCGTCGCGCCCTGATAGTTTGTAACTTTCATGTGCTGCTACTCCATCGTCCGTTTAAATTAACCCCTGGCGCCATCCGGTGCGCATCGAGGTTGACGGTGCTATGTTAACCAAAGTAGCATCCGTGACGGAAATGTCATTTAGTAACATGCGTTTCTCGTAAACCCGTCCCCAGACCATGAACGGCGCCGCCGACTCGCTCAGCATCGATATCGTCGCACGCATCGCGGAACGCGCGCCCGAGTTGCGCAGCGCCGAGCGCAAGGTCGCGGCGCTGATTCTCGACGACATCGTGAGCGCCTCGCGCGCGAGCATCGGCGCACTGGCGGAGAAGGCCGAGGTCAGCGTCGCAACGGTCACGCGATTCGCGAAGGCGGTCGGCTGCGAAGACGTGCGCGAACTGAAGCTGCGGCTCGCGCAGGCGGCCGGCGTCGGGCAGCGCTTTCTGAAGCGGGATGCGCACGATCCGGACGCGGTGTCGCATTCGCTCGCCGTGCGCATCTTCGAGGAAGTGCAGGCGACGCTCGCGCAAAATCAGGGCGCGCTTTGCGCGGCGCCGATCGCCGAAGCGGCCGATGCGCTCGGTGCGGCATCGATGATCTATGTCTTCGGCATGGGCGGTGGTTCAACGGCGCTCGCCGACGAAATGCGCTTTCGCCTCGTGCGGCTCGGCCGGCCGGTCGCGTCGTACCAGGACGGGCTGTTGCAGCGCATGGTGGCGTCGACCTTGTCGAAGGAGCAGGTGGTCGTTGCGCTTTCGGTGACGGGGCAGACGCTCGAAATCGTCGAAAGCTGCCGCCTCGCGAAGCAGTACGGCACGCGCGTGATCGCGCTGACCGCGCCCGCTTCGCCGCTCGGCACGCTCGCGGACTGGCTCGTGCCGGTCATCGCGATCGAAACGGACTTCATCTACAAGCCGTCGTCGTCGCGCTACGCGATGATGATGGCGCTCGACCTGCTCGTCACCGAACTGGCCGTCAAGCAGGCCGATCACAGTCGCGAGCTGCTGCGCCGCATGAAGCATGCGCTCGATGCGCATCGCGGCGGCGGCGAGCGTCAACCTTTGGGAGATTGATCATGGAAAAGGCCGACACGCTCATCGTTGGCGCACGCGTGATCGACGGCACGGGCGCGCCCGCCGTCGAGCGTGATGTCGCGGTGCGCGACGGGCGCATCATTGCCATCGTCGCGCCGGGCGGTCTGTCGGGTTGGACCGCCGACGAAGTCTTTGATGCAGAGGGCCGTGTGCTCGCGCCCGGTTTCATCGATGTTCACACGCACGACGACACGCACGTCATCCGCTCGCCGCAGATGATGCCGAAGATCACGCAGGGCGTGACGACGGTGATCGTCGGCAATTGCGGGATCAGTGCCTCGCCGGTGACGCTGAAGGGCGCGCCGCCCGATCCGATGAACCTGCTCGGCGACGCAGACGCGTTCAGATATCCGACCTTCGCCGCCTATGTCGATGCGGTGAACGAGGCGCGTCCGACGGTGAATGTCGGCGCGCTGATCGGGCACACGGCACTGCGCAATAATCATATGGATCACCTGGACCGCGCCGCGACAGGCGATGAAGTCGCTGGCATGCGCGCGCAGCTCGAAGAAGCTTTGGACAACGGCGCGCTCGGCTTGTCGAGTGGGCTCGCGTATGGCTCGGCCTTCAGCGCGACGCCGAAAGAAGTGCAGGCGCTCGCCGAGCCGCTCGCCAAGGCCGGCGCGCTCTACACGACGCACATGCGCACCGAGTTCGATGCCATCCTCGACGCGATGGATGAGGCGTATCGCGTCGGCCGTCACGCGCGCGTGCCAGTGGTGATTTCGCATCTGAAGTGCGCGGGACCGTCGAACTGGGGGCGCAGCACGGAAGTCCTGAAGTCGATCGAAACCATCCGCGGCGGCCAGCCGGTCGACTGCGACTGCTATCCGTACAACCGCAGTTCGTCGACGCTCGATCTGAAGCAGGTGACGGGCGACATCGACATCACGATCACCTGGTCGACACCGCATCCGGAGATGGCCGGCAAGCTGATCCGCGAAATTGCCGATGAATGGAAGGTCAGCCAGCAGGAAGCCGCGAAGCGCCTGCAGCCGGCCGGCGCGGTTTATCACAACATGTCGGAGGACGACGTCCGGCGCATTCTCTCGCATCCCGCGACGATGGTCGGCTCGGACGGCCTGCCGAACGATCCGCTGCCGCATCCGCGCCTGTGGGGCGCGTTTCCGCGCGTGCTTGGCCACTATGCGCGCGATACCGCGCTGATCTCGTTCGAAGAGGCGGTGCACAAGATGACGAGTCTGTCGGCGCGTCGCTTCGGCCTCACGGAGCGCGGCGAGGTGAAAGTGGGCTTCCACTCGGATCTCGTCGTGTTCGATCCCGAGCGCGTCCGCGATGCCGCGACCTTCGCGCAACCGCAGCAGGCGGCGGACGGCATCGACGCGGTATGGGTGAATGGGGTTTTGACGTATCGCGAGCAGGCCGTCACGGGTGCGCGCGCGGGACGTTTCGTGGCGCGCGGCGCGGCATCGAAGCTCGATGCGCAGGGCGCGTTTTGAGAACTGATTTGTTTTAGGAAAAGGAGTCGAAAAGATGAAGCGTTATGGCGTGGAAGGTGGCAAGGGACAAGGCGACGCCCACATGCCGTTCGCGCGCGCGGTCGAAGCCGATGGCTGGCTGTTCGTGTCGGGCCAGACGCCGATGAAAGACGGCGAGGTGATCAACGGCGGCATCGTGGAGCAATCGCACAAGGCGATTCAGAATGTGCTCGCGATTCTGAAGGAAGCCGGTTACGGCACCGAGCACGTCGTGCGCTGCGGCGTGTGGCTGGACGATCCGCGCGATTTCGCGTCGTTCAACAAGGTGTTCAAGGAGTACTTCGGCGCGAATTCGCCGGCGCGCGCTTGCGTGGTGTCGTCGATGGTGATCGACTGCAAGGTCGAGGTAGGTGGATTGCGTGGCTTATAAGAAGCCCAGCGCATAGGAACCAGACGTTCGCACATGCCCTTCCTTCGACGGCGCTTCGATGCTACCTCCGTGCATCGACACTCGAAGGAGCATGACGAAAGCGTGGGTGTGCTGTCGGGCATCGGATGCGCCGACGGCCCGCCCGTGCCGCTGCTGATCGAACGCGCCGGCAACCCGGCCTGAGCTTTCACGTATCGAAGCGCACGTGATGCCGTATCGTCCGGCGCGCGCCGTGAAAAACGTGCGCCGGACGACGCTTCAGAACGTCGAGAGCGTCAGCAGATTGCGCACCGACTTCACGCCCTGTACGTTGCTGGCGATGCGCGTCGCCAGATCGATCTGAGCTTCCTCCGGAGCCCAGCCTTCCAGAACCACCGCACCGCCGTGCGCCTGCACGGTGATGCCGGTGGCGCGCAGTCCCTTCGCCTTTGCGAGCGCCGTCAGCACGTGCCGGCGCAGCGAGCGATCGGAAGGCGCGGTGGCGCTCGCCGCGGGCGCCGGCGAAGAATCGGCGGGACTCGTCACGACGGATGCGCCCTGTGCCTGCGCATAGAAAGAAGCCAGAAGAAGGCCCGCGCCAGTTGCGCGGCGCACTTTGAGGAACATGTTTATGCTGGTCCCGTGTATGGTTGTATGACCCGCCCCGAGAATTGTGGAGGCTGGTTGGTTTAAGTTGATACTGGCACAGCAGCACTACTGCTGAGTCGCCGGTAGTAGTTTGCCTCAGCTTCTACGGGTGGGATATAGCCGAGCGGCTCCATCCGCCGATGATGATTGAA